>CAUDHE010000048.1 GCA_958449275.1 uncultured Alistipes sp.
TCAACATCAAGGAGACCATGTTGCCGCGCATAAGCATCGGTACGCGAATGACGGGCTATGTTCCCGCACTCGACCGCGACGTCGAGCTGGAAGTGACCTACATATCGGTACAGGCCGATTTCGCCACATGGAACGCCACCAGAACGCAGGGCAGTTTCGACATACGCACGTTCGCAGTCAAGGCGCGTCCCGTGGACGAGGTGCGGCGCATACGTCCGGGAATGAGCGTATTGGTGGATTGGGACAAAGTGGGAGAATAAATCTTAATCACAATGCGATCTATGCGCAACATATATGCGGTCATGCGACGCGAACTGCAACGAATTTGGGCCTACAAACCCTATTTCATGCTGCTTACGGTGTTGCCGATCGTGTCGTTTCTCTTTTTCGCCGTAATCTTCGAAGAGGGCATACCTCACAATCTGCCCATCGCCATGCTCGACGAAGATCACACGGTGCTCTCGCGCAAGCTGACCGACATGATCGACACCGCGCCCGAGACCGACATAAGATATGAAATAACCGACATGGACGAGGGAGAGCGTCTGATGCGCGAGGGTAAGGTTCATGCCATAGTGCAAATCCCCTCGTTCTTCGAAAAGAACATCCTGAGCAACACTTCCGCCCACGTCGAAGCCTACATTTCGGGCGACAACGTGCTGACGAACGGACTAATATCGAAAGATCTGCTGACGACCGTCACCACTTTCGGCACAGGAATACAGTTGCAGATCATGATGAAGCAGGGACTCACCGAAAAACAGGCCATGGCGCAGGCCATGCCCGTCAGGTTCGACAAGCACGTACTGTTCAATCCCTACACCAATTACGGATATTACCTCTCGCCGAGCTTCATGCCGATGATGATAATGATATTCGCGGTGCTGGCCACCATATTCGCCGTAGGTTCGGAATTGCGTTACTCCACCGCCCGCGAATGGATCGAGACGGCCGAAGGATCGCTGTTCTGCGCGCTGACGGGAAAGCTGCTGCCCGTATTCATGTCGATGACCGTAATGGCACTGTTGATGTTCTTCCTGCTGTTCGACGTGATAAACGTACCTCTCAACGGCAGTTTCACCATGCTTTTCGTCGGCTGCATAGTATTCATAACCAGCTATATGGGAATATCTGTATTCATCATCGGACTCACGGCCGACATGCGTTTGGCCATGTCGCTCGGAGGCGGATACTCGGTCATGGCCTTTTCGCTGTCGGGACTCACGTTCCCCGTCATGGCCATGTTCAAGGGCATACAGATGTTCAGCTACATATTCCCGTTCACCTACTTCACCGACATGATAGTGGATCAGGCATTGCGAGGCGCGCCCGCGGCATATTCCATACCCGATCTGTGCTGCATGGCCGCATTCCAGATCCTCCCGCTGCTGGTGCTTCCGCGCCTGCGCAGAATATCGCTCGACAGCAGTTATTGGGGTAAAATGTAAAAGACAATGAGTAAACTGACACATACCGTAAAATCGCACTGGAAGCAACTCAACATCGTGATGCGAAACGAGTATGCCCACATATTCCGCGACGCCGGCGTAATACTCATCATGGTATTCGCACCGCTGATCTATGCCACCATCTACTCGCTCACATACGGTTCGCAGGTGCTTCGCAACGTGCCGATAGGGGTGGTCGACATGAGCAAGACCGACACCAGTCGCAAACTCGTGGAGGCCATAGGCATGGGGCCGAACACCGTCATCGCGTACGAACTCGACGACATGACGGAGGCCGAACGCAAATTTTACGAACGCGAAATTTACGGAATAATATACATCCCCGACAACTACGAAAAGATGTTGCTCGGAGGACAGATGGCTACAGTAAGCATTTGCCTCGACGCCAGCTACATGCTGATGTATCGTCAGGCATTTCAGGAGATGGTGGCGGGTATCAACACCACGGGCGCGATGGTGGAATTTCAGCGTCTGATCGCCCGCGGGGCCAACATCCCGCAAGCCAAAGCCATCACGCAGCCCGTAATATATCAGGGACACTCGCTTTTCAATCCCTATCTGGGTTACGGAACTTTCGTCATGCCTCCGATCCTGATGCTCATAATCCAGCAGACGCTGCTGATAGGCATCGGCATGATAGGCGGCACATGGCGCGAGCAGGGACTCTACGGCAAACTCAAGCCCAAGGGCAGCAAACGATTGTCGACCCTGCCCATCGTTACGGGCAAAGCATTGGTATACGCATCGATATATGCCGTCTCGTCGTTCTATCTGCTCAACGTCCATTATCGGCTGTTCCATTATCCGATGAACGGAAACGCCGCGACGATCGCCGTATTCCTCGCCATGTATCTCTTCGCCTGCATATTCATGGGCATCGCCGTCTCGACGCTGTTCCGCCGACGCGAAACGTCGCTCATGCTGATGCTGTGGTCGTCGATTCCGCTGTTCCTGCTCAGCGGCGCATCGTATCCCGCCGAAGCCATGCCGCAATGGATGGTCGTACTGGCGAGCATATTCCCCAGCACGCACGGCGCCCCCGGATTCGTCAGAATACAGACGATGGGCGCGTCGCTCGCCGAGGTACTGCCCGAAATAAGGGCTTTGGGACGGCTTATCGTAATATATTTGGGATTGTCGTGCATAGGCATACATTTCCTCGTAGAAACCGATCTCGCCGACACGGTACGCAGCAACTGGAAGAAACGGATCGCCCTGCGAAAATCGGCCAAACGATCGGAGGTACGCGCGGAATAGACACTCGGCTTCTGCCATCGACCGTATTCAATACTCGGAACAGTTTATGTTCCGAGTTTTTTATGCCAAAACCGCCCAACGCATACAATGGCATAATAGTTGTTGCAATCATACGAATAGGGTTACCGACCCGCAAACGAAAAAACCTTACGACACAATAACGATTACCGTACAGCGAACCGACGATCGGCCGACCGTTCGGGGTCCGTCGCTACGTACGACAATCGTAATAACCGACTATGATAAATATCGAACCGACATGAGAAACACACCGTTAAATCTCCTGTTCTCCGCGATGTGCATCGCATCGCTGCAATCGGCGCACGGACAAAACGCCGATACCATCGCAAACGAAAAAATCCATCCCATACGCGAAGTCGTGGTCACGGGTACGCGGAACGAGACCGACATACGCCATCTGCCGATGACGGTATCGGTAATCGACCGCAAGAAGATCGACGAAGGCAAACGGCCGTCGTTGCTGCCGCTGCTGACCGAACAGGTGCCCGGACTCTTCGTCACGGGTCGCGGCGTGATGGGATACGGAGTATCTGCGGGCTCTTCGGGAGCCATGACCATGCGAGGCATAGGCAACGGCACGCAAGGCACTCCCACGACGGGTATGCTGGTACTGATCGACGGACATCCGCAGTACATGGGCCTGATGGGACATCCCATAGCCGACGCCTACCAGTCGATGCTGGCCGAAAGGGTAGAGGTGGTACGCGGTCCCGCCTCGGTACTCTACGGATCGAACGCAATGGGCGGCGTAATCAACATCGTGACACGCAAAATGCGGGAGGACGCTGCGAACACCGATCTGCACATAGGTTACGGATCGTTCAACACCTTGCAGACCGAGGTGTCGAACCGCGTGAAAGCAGGCCGATTTTCGAGCGTGGTAACGGGATCGTACAACCGAAGCGACGGCCACCGCAAGGATATGGGATTCGAACAATACGGCGGATACGCCAAATTGGGATGGGACATAAACAGCCGATGGAATGCGTGGGCCGATGTCAATCTGACTCATTTCAATGCTTCGAATCCGGGTTCGGTAACCGCCCCCGTAATCGACAACGATTCGCGCATCACTCGCGGAATGACCTCCGTCACGCTTCGCAACGATTACGGCACGACATCGGGCGCGCTCGGATTTTTCTGCAACTGGGGACGTCACAAGATAAACGACGGTTACTCGGCGGGGGAGGAACCGCTCGATTATCGGTTCCGCTCGCACGACGAGATGATGGGTGTGTCGTGGTACCAAAGCGCGACGCTCTTCACGGGCAACAGACTCACGCTGGGCGTCGACTACCAATATTTCGGAGGTAAGGCATGGAACAAGTTTTTCGACGGCTCGAAGACCATAACGGCCGACAAAGAGATGCACGAGACGGCGGGATACGCCGATTTCAGGCAGACCGTCGGATCGTGGCTCACGATAGACGCGGGACTGCGCGTCGACCACCACTCGCATGTGGGCACACAGTGGATACCGCAGGCGGGACTGTCGTTCGCCGTAATGAAAAACGCCCAGCTCAAGGCCGTGGCGAGCAAGGGATTCCGATTTCCGACAATCCGTGAAATGTATATGTTCCCGCCTCAAAATCCCGATCTGAAGCCCGAACGGATAATGAATTACGAATTGTCGTTCTCGCAGCAGTTCCCCGACCGCCGACTGAACTACGGCATAAACATATACTGCATCGACGGCGAAAACATGATAATAAACATGCCCGTGGACGGACGTCCGAAATATGTCAACACGGGCAAGGTGCAGAACTGCGGAGCCGAAGCAGAGATCTCTTACGGCATAAACGCATCGTGGTCGGTCGCGGGCAATTACAGTTGGCTGCACATGAAGTATCCCGTCGTGGCGGCACCCGAGCATAAGCTCTACGGCAGCGTCGGATACACGCGCGGACGCTGGCAGCTATCGAGCGGTATCCAATATATCCGAGGACTGTATACGCATGTCGATCCCGACATAAAGGAAAATTTCGTACTGTGGAATGCCGACGCCACTTTCCGCATGGCCCGCAACCTCTCGCTGTCGCTGCGCGGCGAAAACCTGCTCGCGCAACGCTACGAGATCAACGCCGGTTACCCGATGCCGCGAGCCACCGTCATGGGATACGTGAAAATAAATTTTTAGGCAATCAGATACATGCGAAACTCAATCTCCTCCATTTTTGCCGTTATCGCAGTGACGCTAATATCGCTGTCGGTACCCGCCGCATCGCACGCCCACTCGGGAAAAGCGCGTTTTCACATCATCGTCGACACCGACTGCGCGGCCGACGATCTGCGCGCGCTCTGCATGCTGCTCGGAAATCGCGAAATCGAGGTGCTGGCCGTAACGACCTCGGAAGGCGCTCTGCCCCCGCATATGTCGGTCCGCCGCATCGCCGCGCTGCTCGGCCACTTCCGCCACGAAGGAATACCCGTCGGTGCGGGACGCGAAACGGGTATGTCGGCTCCCGCATGGCGGACACATTCGATGAGGATAGAGTGGGGCGACACTACTCGGCTGTACGCTGCACCCGTCTCGGCTTCCGATTTGATAATAGAAACGATAGAGAACGAGGACGAAAAAGTGACTCTCGTCGCGCTCGGCGCACTCACCAACATATCCGACGCCCTCGCAGCGAAGCCTTCGACAGCCGATCGCGTGGAGCGCATCGTATGGTATAACGACAAAGTCCGCCCGCTGTCGGGAGCCAACTACGAAGCCGACAAGGCCGCTGCCGAGAGAGTAATCGAGAGCGGAATCGACATCGTGGTGATCTCGGCCGACACCGATCGTCAGCTGCCCGTCACGTCGCGACTGCTCGACTCGATATCTCACATCCGAACTCCCTATGCCCGCAAAATAGTCGACTCGCACGGTGCCGAACCTCTCGCACCGCTGGTATCGAACGGCCATCTTAAATTGTGGGACGATCTGGTTGCAGTATATCTTTTCGCCCCCGAACTGTTCGAAACAGAACGGATAAGCGACAACACGTCGCAAGCGCGTCTGCGCGACGGCTCGGCTGAGAGCGTCGAGGAACGGATAACGGCTATCCTGCGCGGCAAACCCGACTGCGAAAGCAGAGTATTTTACGGATTTCCCGTCAACGAAGAGCTGTACGCGGCCGACGTAGTCCCGATAATTGCCGACGCGATAGAACGTCACGGACCGAGCGAATGGCGCGCCGCGGTACTCACCAACGAACTGCACGGCCATTTGGGAATTTACGCCACCATAGGAGTGAAGATGGGGATCCGCGCACGGGAGTATTTCAACATAGGGGTCGACGACATAACGGTCACCACTTATGCAGGCAGCCGTCCGCCCGTGAGTTGCATGAACGACGGATTGCAGGTAGGCACGGGAGCCAGCGTGGGTCACGGACTCATAACCGTGGCGGAGTGCGAAACACCGCGTCCCGAAGCGCTGTTCCGTTTCAAGAACAAGAGCGTGCGCATAGCCCTGAAACCCGAGTATGCGCGCCGCATACGCGACGACGTGAAGAAGGGGACAGAGCTTTACGGCGACCTGACCGAGCCGTACTGGCAATACGTTCGCAGTCTGGCGTTGAAATACTGGGCGGAATTCGACCGTCACGAGATATTCGACATCAAGGCCGAGGATTGACAGCCGAACATTAACAAAACGGGACCGCCTTCGCAGAGCGGTCCCGTTGCCGTATTTCGCACGTGCTACTTGTCCAAATCCACCAAATCATACTTTCGGCTGCCCATGCCGAGACGTTCGGCATAGTCGAGAATATGAGTCCCGTGTCGTGAATCGATGCGCTCGACAAGATGGATCTTGCCGTGATCCTCCGACGCGCGGACCATATCCACACACGCTTTGTCCAACGCCACGGGATCGAGCGAGGCGAGAATACCTATGTCGCCCATCTTCGGCTCCTCGGGTCGTGCCACGCAATCGCAGTCGACCGAAAGATTGTTCGCCACGCTTATGTAGAGAATCCTCTCGCCGCAATGGTCCGTTATCGCCTTGGCCGCTTCGGCCATCGACTCCAGAAAATCGTCCTGAGGCGGCAGATCGTTCCACATCTCGGCGACATTCACGGTCTTTCCCGCCGAATGAATCCACGCCTTTCCCCGCGACGAGGCTATGCCTATGGCGATATTCTTCAGCGCGCCGCCGAAGCCGCCCATAGGATGGCCCTTGAAGTGGGAGAGCACGACCGTGAAGTCGTAATCGAGATAGTTCTTGCCAACGAAATCCTCCTTCAGATGCTTGCCGCCCGCGACAGGAAGCGCGACTTCGCCGTCGGCATCCATGATATCGACATCGGCAATAGCCGTGAAACCGTGCTCCTCGGCAGCCTTCAAGTGGGCTTCGGTCTCTGCGCGTCCGCCACCGTAGGCGGTATTGCACTCCACGATGGTGCCTTTAACGCGCTGCACGAACTCCTTTATCAAAGCAGGATTCAGATAATTGTTATTCCCGGGTTCGCCCGTCGAGATCTTCACGGCCACCTTACCCGCAGCTTCGCGACCCAGAGCCTCATAAACGGCGATCAAGGCGTCCGACGATATCTCGCGCGTAAAATAAACTTTCGGCAAAGTCGATTCGGGAGCGTCACCGCCCTTGTGCGGCTGTCCGCAGGTCGGAGAGGCCGCCAACGATATGATGCTTGCAATCATAATTAACAGAGAATAAAATTTCATATCAGTTTTCATTCGGTTTCGGGCAGCAGCCTGCGGAGAACGCTTGCGAACGTCAGTAAGCCGCGGGCCTCCGCGGGGCGAGGCTGCTGCCCGCGCGACTCCAAAAGAGTCGCATGGCAATCGTCCTGTCCATTAATCGTCGGGATAGGCGGCGATGAACACGTCGCGCCCGTGCAGCTCGTTCTGAATCCTGAGCAGCTCGCGCAACGACACCACGCCGACCACGTATTTGTATTTGTCCGAGATGTAATTCTCGCTAACCGACTCGAACTTCACCAGATCGAGATCGGCATAATCGGAATAGCGGTAGTATACGCGGAACGAACAGTCGGTCGAATACTCGGGCAGCTGCGAATCGTTGCGTTTCTTGTATTCGTATTTGTAGTCGTAGAGGCAGGCGGTGATATCGCTCAGCACGGCCGAGCCCGTGGGATGTCCGCCCGCGCCGCGGCCGAACATGAACTGCTTGTAGTAGAACAGGCCTTTGATTACCACGCCGTTGAACTCGTCCTCGACGCTGTATATATACTTATTTTTCGAAATAAGCTGAGGCACCACCCACATTATCAATTTATTGCCAGCGACCTTCTCTACATGGGCCACGAGCTTGAAACGTCGTTCCTTCTCGTTGGCGAAACGTATGTCGTCGTCGTTCATGTTCGAAATTCCGTAACGGAATATCTTTTCGGGCGCGACATAGAGTCCGAACGCATGCATGGTGATTATAATCAACTTGAAAAGAGAATCCCAGCCGTCGATGTCGAGCGAAGGATCGCTCTCTGCGAACCCGAGGTCCTGCGCCAGCTTCAAAGCGTCGGCATAGGACATCTTCTCGTTGAAGATCTTGGACAGTATGAAGTTCGACGACCCGTTGAGGATGCCCTTAACCGACACCAGCAGATCGTTGTCGTAATACTCCTCAAGATTGCGGATCACGGGGATAGAGCCGCACGCCGACGCATCGTAGAGCAACGCCGTATTGTGATGCGCCTGAAGTTCGATAAGCTCTTCGATGTGGTATGCCAGCATCTTCTTGTTACCCGACACGACGGGCAATCCCGCCTGCAACGCCCGTTTGACGATAGCGTAGGCGGCATCGGCATCGTCGATCAATTCCACTATGAAATTGACGTCGGGATCGTCGAATATGTCGTCGGCCTTGTCGGTGAACTCGGCGTCGACGGCGCGCGGTTTACTCAGATCGCGCACGCAGATGCGTTTTATCTCGACATTCTTCGACCCCACGCGCTGCAACACTTCGTAGAGACCCTTGCCTACGGTTCCGAACCCGAAAAGACCTATATTCAATTTTTTTCCGTTCATAATATTACGTATTTTTCTAATTACCTTTTATTCTTATTCGGCATCGTTTTATGATGCCGGCAATTCGCCGACAAGAACATCCTCGGATAATGTCATTTCATGAAATTCATTATTATGCCGTTGAGTTTCTCGTGCTCGACCAGAAACCCGTCGTGCCCGAAGTCGGAATCGATCACGTGATACTCCGCGTCGGGGATATTATCCGTCATGACGGCATGATCCGAGGGCGGAAAAAGTATGTCAGACGTGATCGCCACCACGAGGCTCTTCGAACGTATGCCTGCCAGCACATCCTCCACACGACCGCGGCCGCGCCCCAGATTGTGGGAATCGACGGCCTGCGAAAGGCGGTAATAGGAATAGGCATTGAATCTGCGCTTCAGCTTTTCGCCCTGATAACGTTGATACGTCAGCACGCGGCGATCGAAACAGGCTTCGTCGGGTTCGGCATCCTCCTGCGTCTTGTCGTAAGCCGTACCGCCGCGATAGCTCAGCAGGGCGATGCTCCGAGCGACGGACATACCCGCCGATCCCGCCTCGGCATTGCGTTCTCCGAAGGTCGGATCGCACTCTATGGCCATGCGCTGCGACTCGTTGAATGCCGACGCCCACGGTTTGGTGCGCGGCGTGGTGGCGATGAATGCGGCGCGCTCTGCGAAATCGGGTTGCATCACGCACCACTCCAAACATTGGAATCCGCCTATGGAACTGCCTATAAGCAGTTTCACGCTATCTATGCCCAGATGCGAAGCCA
The DNA here is from genome assembly GCA_958449275.1 of uncultured Alistipes sp. Classification (GTDB taxonomy): domain Bacteria; phylum Bacteroidota; class Bacteroidia; order Bacteroidales; family Rikenellaceae; genus Alistipes. Next base: position 9,496 of record CAUDHE010000048.1, read on the forward strand.
GCAGACGATGGCAATTCACCATGTCGCGCACCGTTATTTCGGGAAAATCGCCGTACCACGGCTCGCCCGTGGCGGGATTCTCGCTCAAGGGTCCGGTAGTGCCGTAATGCGAACCGAGGAAATTGGCGCAAACAGTAAAATATCTGTCGGGGTCGAGAAAACATCCCCGCTCGACCGTATGGGGCCACCAGTCCGCCACATCGGAATTGGCGGTCAGCGCATGGCATACCCATACGACATTGCTGCGGTCGGCGTTCATTCGTCCGTAAGTATCGTAAGCGATGGTAACCGACGGCAATGTCTCGCCGCTCTCCAGTTCGAACGGCTGGTCGTATGTATAATAATGCGCCATCTATCCTATCTTTGCGAATGCCTGTTCGAAATCCTCTATAATGTCCTCCACGTTCTCCAGTCCGAGCGATATGCGCAGCAGGGTAGGCGTAATGCCCGCCGCCTTGAGATCGGCGTCGCTCAACTGTTTGTGGGTAGTGGAAGCGGGATGCGTCACCACCGTGATCGAGTCGCCGATCATGGTCATGTTGGCCGCCAGCTCAAGCGACTCGACGAAACGCACGGTGCTCTCCAGCGAACCCTTCAATTCGATGGTGAATACGCTCGACGAACCGTAACGATAATACTTTTGCGCATTGGCATGGCTCGGATGCGACTCGAATCCGATGAAACTCACGCGCTCCACATCGGGGTGGCTGCGACAATATTCAGCCAGCTTCCGCGCCGACTCCACCTGATGCTTCACTCGCAAAGAGAGCGTCTCCAAACCGATCAGCATCAGATAGGAATCGAAGGGCGACGGGCAGCAGCCTAAATCACGCAGTCCGTCGACGCGGCACTTGACGATGAAAGCCGCCTTGCCGAAAGCCTCGTAAAAGTTCAGCCCGTGGTAACCCTCCGAAGGACCTGCTATCTGCGGGAACTTGCCGTTACCCCAGTCATAATTTCCGCCGTCGACGATTATGCCGCCCATGGCGGTACCGTGACCGTTGATCCACTTCGTCGCCGAATCGACCACGATATTGGCTCCCCATTCGAACGGATTGCACAAATAGCCCGCAGCACCGAACGTGTTGTCGATAACCAAAGGAACGTCGCGACGGCGTGCCAATGCACCCAATGCCTCCATATCGGGCACGTCGCACGTGGGATTGCCCATGCTCTCGGCATAGAGCATCTTCGTGCGGTCGTCGATCAGGGCTTCGAAATCCTCGGCCGATTCGCTCGCCGCTATGCGGCAGTCGATCCCCAACTTGCGCAACGATATGCGGAACTGGTTGTACGTGCCTCCGTAAAGCAGAGGCGAAGCCACTATGTTGTCGCCCGCGGCAGCGAGAGCCGTCACGGCGATCAATATGGCCGACATTCCCGACGACACGCCGAGCGCTCCCACAGCGTCGTAAAGCGCCGCCACACGCTCCTCGTAAGAGGACGTGGTGGGATTCTGCAAGCGGGTATAAATGTTACCGCCCTCGCTCAGTTCGAAAAGTCGGGCCGCATAGTCGCAGCTTTTGAAATGATATGCGGCGGTGGGGTAGATGGCCGTTCCGCGCGATCCCGTATGATCCACATGGTAACCGCCGTGGATCTGCTTGGTCTCAAAACGCAATTTGTTCTCAGACATAATTATGAGGTATTAAAATTATTTCGAAAAGGAATTTCGTGTCTCCGACACGCGGCGGCTCATGACCGCCCGAAAGGAAAGAAGTGCCTAACGGCACATTCGCATGGAAAACATCGACATGCCGAACATGTCGAGAGCCGAAAAAATGGTATCGTATCGATTTTCCGTCATCATGCGATTGTTAATCGGATGCAAATATACGAATATTTTCGATATACGGTTAACATCCGCGAATAAAAACGGAGAGAAAAGACGCGCATACACAATTTAACTACATACAAAAACTAATTCCCGTCTCGGCATAATACTTACCGTCGCAACGAACGCGCCTTCTCTCCGAATCCTTTCCCGATGCGCATTCCGCCCGATCCGCATCGACGCCCGCAGGTCAATCGGTCCGCATACGACGACTGTCGCCGCTGCCGCCCGTCCGTATCAACAAAAGAAAAATATGTTTCCGTCGATCCAGACCCGTTCTCCGCAGGTTAAAATCACAAATAACGTAAAAGGCAGGTCTTCTGACTCGTCTCCCGTTACGGCCGGCCTTCCCGATTCGAAAATCAGTGGCCTCAAGAGTGCCGAACAGCCTCGCTCACGCGAGGTCAAAGAGCTTACAGCAGCGGGAACTGTTCGGGATTCACACCCGATTCCCTTTTAATCTTACCGACCGCTCGGTCGGAAAAGAACCGTTTACGCAGACAAATATAGGGAATTATTTTCTATCCGCGAAACACGCAGCAATATTTTTTACGGATTTTTCGACATCGCCCGTGGGGAGGAGCGACGCCGACTACAACTCCACGTCGTTGCGGTCGAGCAGATTGTTCAGCAGGGCATATACCGTGAGGCCCGCCACCGATTTTATGCCCGTCTTATGGGCTATGTTTTTTCGGTGCGACATGACGGTATGTATCGAAATATTTAGCTCATCAGCTATCTCCTTATTAGACAAACCCTTGGCCACACGCACCAGCACATCGCGCTCCCTATCCGACAAATCGTGGCTCTCGCCGTAGGGATTGGTCTGACACTGTTCGACGGCGGCACGCAGTTTCCGTACGATCTGCGACGGCTTGTCGTATATGTTAACCACTCCGTCGAACTGTCGCATTATCTCCTCCTCGCGCACCGAAACCGACAACGCGACCACCGCCACGTCGCGCAGATCGGGATACGCCGACTTGATGTTGCGAGGCAATCCGCACGACAACGCCGTGCCGACGATTACCGCATCGGGAGCCACGAGAGCGAAACGTTCCGTCAACGCGCGAATATCGTCCGCGACATAAACAGCCTCGAACTCCCCGTCGCACGCCAGCAGCGTACGCAATCCTTCGGCTATTACGGCCGACTCTTCGACTATGGCTACTCTGTAACGTTTCATAACCCGAGCCTCCTCTCCTCGGCCATAACAACCGGCGCCAAAATCCTGGACTCGATGAGGGTGTGCTTGTCCAGATCGTCGCGCAACGAAAAAATATCGAGCAACAGATCGCACCGCTGGCGCGTGGTACACGACTCGGGCAGATACTTCAGTATGATGCTCTTTATATCGTCGATCTTGTCGCAGATATCGGTATGATTCTCCATGTATTCCGACATTCGGACGTCGGCGCCGACGCCGACATCGCCGCGGGCCAATCGTTCGACATAGGGAAACATTCGGCTCTCCTCGTATTGCAGATGCCGACGGATCTCGTCGCAGTAATCGTTATAAAACTTGCGCAGAACCTCGGCCTGCATGCGGTCGCACGCCAGCAACACGTCGTCCACGCCGCGACCGATGCGGGGTACGATAGTATCGAGATAATAACGGTGCGACGAGCGCAGATATCTCACCAGATGGGGCAGATCGGCCGCCGTCAGCGCCTCGGTGTCGGGCTCGTAATCGGGGCAGGCATACATTCTGCATATCATGAGAAAAAGCATGCTCGACATGTCGTAACGGCGACACATCTCCTCTATCAATATATCGCCGAAAGGCAACTGTATGTCGAGACGCAAAAGGATAGATAGCAACCCGTAGTCCACGTCTATCAACTCTATGATCTTCATGTCTTCCGAGAAGATCGCCCGATTGTCGGCATCCGTTCTGTAGCTTTTCATGGTATTATAGGTTCGCTGCCGGCTACATTCCGAGCCACACGCCTATGCGATAGGCCGCGAAAGCCACGCTCCAAGCCAGCAGGGTATTGTAAACTATCGAAAACACTGCGTATTTCCAGCCTCCCGCCTCATGCGCTATGGCCATCACGGTCGCTATGCACGGGAAATAGAGCAGAATGAATATCATCATGGCCAAAGCCGAGGCCTGCGTATAATTGCCCGACGAGATCAATCGGTCTGACAGAGAGTCGCTGCCCTCCGCCTCGGCATCCTCCGCCGAATACAGCACGCCGAGCGTCGACACCACGATCTCTTTGGCCGCCGCACCCGACAGAAGGGCCACACTCGCACGCCAGTCGAGTCCCAACGGACGCATGACGGGTTCGCACGCTTTGCCGATATGCCCCAGATACGAACTTTCGAGTTCGCCCGACGGAGCGACCGAGTCGCCGCCCGCAACGGTCTCCGTCGCGGCAAGACGAACCTCCGCCGTCGCTTCGGGACGCGGATAATAGCTCAAGAACCATATTATGATGGCGGCAACGAGTATCAGACCGCCTATTTTCTTCAGATACTGTTCGCTGCGCTCCCACATGTGACGAAGCGTGGCATTGACGGTGGGAATGCGATAGGGTGGCAGCTCCATGACGAATGGCGTCTCGTCGGCTCCGAACATGAAATGCCGCATCACTCGCGCCGTAAGTACCGCCACGACTCCGCCGAATACGTAAATGCAGAACAGCACCGTCCCCGCATGACGGGGGAAGAATGTGCCCGCCAACAATATGAAGACGGGAAGTCGCGCGCTGCACGACATGAAAGGATTTATCAATATGGTTATCAGTCGGCTGCTACGGCTCTCAATGGTTCGGGTAGCCATGATCGCGGGAACGTTGCAACCGAATCCCATAACCAGAGGGATGAACGACTTGCCGTGCAGTCCCGCCAAGTGCATCAGCTTGTCCATGATGAACGCGGCGCGAGCCATATATCCCGAATCCTCCATCAACGATATGAACAGATAGAGTATCAAAATGTTGGGCAGGAATACCGCCACGGCACCCACGCCGCCTATGATTCCGCCCGCTATGAGGTCGCGCAGCGGGCCGTCGGCCATGAATCGACCCACTGTCTCGCCGAGCCACGCGAATCCGCCTTCGATCCACTCCTGCGGATATGCGCCGAGCGTAAATGTGCTCCAGAACATGAGGAACATCACCGCGAGGAACAGCGGGAATCCGATATATTTGTTGGTCACGATGCGATCGATGAACGACGTCTTGCGATTAGGCTCCCGATCGCTCGAAGAGTAGGTTTCGGCCAACGCCCCCTCGATGAATCCGTACTTTTCGTTGGTCACGGCGCTCTCCGCATCCTCGCCCAGAGCCGTCTCGATACGCTGCGCACCCTTCATGCCCTGCGTCCGCCACTCCTCGAAGTGATCGGCATCCGCCAGAAGTTCCATAACACCCGCATCGCCCTCGAGCATCTTTATAGACCAATACCGCGGCGGAAAACACTTGGGCAATTCGTCGATGTTGCGCTTCATCATCTTCGAAAGCGTCGCTATCTCCGACTCGATCGACGACGAATAGTTGATATGTATGTGACGCACCTTGGGATTCTCGTTTTCGAAAGTGAGGATCACTTCGTCCAGCAGCTCGTCCAGTCCGCGGCGGTCGCGGGCCACGACAGGCACCATAGGCACACCGATCATGCGCCCCAACCGTTCGTAATCGAGCCGCGCACCGCTATTCTCCAGCTCGTCGTACATGTTCAGAGCCACCACCATTTTGGGGTTCAGGTCGATAAGTTCGGTGGTAAGATACAGATTACGCTCCAGATTCGACGCCACGACGGCATTAACCACCACATCGGGCATCTTCTCGACGAGATGCCGACGCACGTACAACTCCTCGGGAGTGTAAGCCGACAGCGCATAGGTGCCCGGCAAATCGGTTATGTTGATCTTGTATCCTTTGTATTCCAGCGATCCTCTCTTTGCGTCCACCGTGACGCCGCTGTAATTTCCCACATGCTCGCGGCTGCCCGACAAGGCGTTGAACAACGACGTCTTGCCGCTGTTGGGATTTCCCACCAAAGCGATGTCGATCTCGCGCATTTTTTCGTTTATGACGCGGCGAAACGCCTCGTCACCGATCTCGGACACGACCGCATTGGGTGCGGTCCGCTCGTCCGACACGAAAGCGCGCGCTTCGTCGGGAGTCACCACTTCGACCATAGCCGCCTCGCCCCGACGGAGCGATACTTCGTATCCCATGACGGAATACTTGATCGGATCGCGCAGGGGCGCATTGAGGACAGATACGACTCTCTGTCCGCGTACAAAGCCCATTTCGAGTATTCTGCGGCGAAAACCTCCGTGGCCCAACACCTTTATTATGACGGCGGATTCACCGGTTTTCAAATCCGACAAAAACATATCGCTTCATATTTTTTCGCAAAAATACACATTTTTTACGATATAAGCCAATCCCCGATTACAATGAAAATTCCACTTACAATCCCTCGAACATGCGATTGCGGGAAACGTCGGAAACTCCGACCTTTGCATCGTAAGAAACATCATCGAATACGACAGAGTTTATTTTGTTTGTTTTATGAATAATAATCGCGAACCGTCACCGCCGTGAGGCAGAGGCGAACCGTCGGACAGACGGCTGCAGTTCGGAATCGGGGCGAACGGACTTCTAAAAAGGCCACAAGAAAAAGTTAGAAACAACGGAGGTCGCGTTCCGACGAAAAAGAGGTATCCCGCGCGGGTATCTCTTTTTTTGTACTTACCCCGAACCGCCGCATCGCGAATATCCTGCCGCACACCGTCCGAACGACCGCCGAACGGTGGAAAATTTGTTGATAATTTTTGTACCTCATTTCTTTCCTTTTTCAAATAAAATGGCGTACATTTGCACTCATGAAAGGAATGTGGCGAAATATCGCACGAAAAGGCTCTCGAGCCGTCCTTGCGGCGTTGCGAGGCTCGACCGATTCGCCGGTCGGCGCGGTAGGAAACGTACGCCGCCGAACCGCGCGGCGCGAAAAGCACGACATTTCGGACATCGATTCGTCGGGGCGACTTACGCAGTCGTGTTCGCTCGCGCAAATACAAATATGTGAAATCGGAACGATAGTATAACTCATACAGAGCCGTTGCAGCGATCCTGCAACGGTTATGTTTTAACATTACACATTGACAATATGAAAGTTGCAGTTATCATGGGTTCGACCAGCGATTGGGACATAATGTCGGCTGCCGTCGAGATGCTCGAAGAGTTGGGCATAGAGTACGAGAAACGGGTTATCAGTGCGCATCGCACTCCCGAACTCATGTTCGAATATGCCAAAACGGCCAAGGAGCGCGGCATAGGCGTGGTAATAGCAGGCGCGGGAGGTGCGGCCCACGTGGCGGGCGTCACGGCGGCTCTCACCACGGTGCCCGTAATCGGCGTACCCATCAAATCGCAGACTCTCAACGGTCTCGACTCGCTGCTTTCTATCGTGCAGATGCCCGGAGGCATTCCGGTATCCACCGTGGCGATAAACGGAGCCAAGAACGCGGCCCTCATAGCCGCTTCGATATTCGCCCTGCACGATAAGGAACTCGAGGCGCGTCTGGAGGCATTCCGCCGCAAGCAGACCGAAAAAGTGCTCGACGCCAAACTTTAAAGTGCGCAGCGAAAAGCGCAAATCGTAAAAGGGCGACAAACGTAACGGGACAAACCGCTGAAAATTATGAAGAACTACCGTATTTATGTAGAGAAATATACTCGGTTTCAAGTGGAAGCCGACACGCTTCGCAAGGAGCTGAACAACAACCTCGGACTCAAGTTGCAATCGCTGCGGCTGCTGAATGTCTACGATCTGTTCGGATTCACCGAAGAGTTGCTCGAAAAGAGCCGTTACGCCGTATTCGGCGAGATCGTGACCGACTGCGTGAGCGACGAGTGCGATCTCGACGGCAAAAAATATCTGGCCATAGAATATCTGCCCGGACAATTCGACCAGCGGGCGAGTTCGGCCGTCGCATGCGTGCGACTCATCGAACCTACCGCCGACGTCAGGATCAAGAGTTCGAAACTGCTGATATTCGACTCGGCCATCACCGACGAAGAGTTGGCGCGCGTGGAGCGTTACTGCATCAACGCCGTCGAATCACGACGCAAGGATCTCGCGACGCTCACCGACACTGAAGATGCCGAGGTCAAGCCCGTACCCGTTCTGACAGGGCTTACGGCGCTCGAGAACTACGAACTGGAAGGGTACTGCAAACAATACGGCCTGGCGATGAACGCCGACGATCTGCGCGAAGTGGTAAACTATTACAAGGCCGAGGGTCGCGATCCGTCGGAGACCGAGCTTCGTATTCTCGACACCTATTGGAGCGACCACTGCCGCCACACGACGTTCACCACCGAAATTACGGAGATCACGATCGACCCGTCGTTCATCAGCGACGAACTGGGCGAATCGCTCGACACGTTGCATCGCATCCGCAAAGAACTCGGACGCGAAAACAAGAGTCTGTGCCTCATGGAGCTCGCCACGGTGGGCGCACGCTATCTGAAAAAGACGGGGGTGCTCGACGACCTGGAGCAAAGCGAGGAGAACAACGCATGCAGCATATTCGTAAACGTGGATGTCGACGGCCGCACGGAAAAGTGGCTGTTGCAGTTCAAGAACGAAACGCATAATCATCCGACCGAGATCGAGCCGTTCGGCGGTGCGTCGACCTGCCTGGGCGGCGCGATCCGCGACCCGTTGTCGGGCCGCAGCTACGTATATCAGGCCATGCGCGTCACGGGTGCGGGCGACATATACAAGAGCGTGGCCGAGACCATGAAGGGCAAACTGCCGCAGCGAATCATAAGCGCCAAGGCCGCAGCGGGTTATTCGAGTTACGGCAACCAGATAGGTCTGGCCACCACGCACGTACGCGAGATCTATCATCCCGACTATGTGGCCAAGCGTTTGGAAGTGGGCGCGGTAGTGGGTGCGGTAAAGGCCGAGAACGTACGCCGCGAATCGCCTGCGGCGGGAGATGCCATATTGCTATTGGGCGGCCGCACGGGACGCGACGGAATCGGCGGTGCGACAGGATCGTCGAAGGAACACAACGTAAAATCGATAGAGGAATGCAGTTCGGAGGTTCAGAAGGGTAACGCTCCCGAGGAGCGCAAACTCGAACGTCTGTTCCGTCGCGCCGAGGTTACCCGCCTCATAAAGAAATCGAACGATTTCGGTGCGGGCGGCGTGAGCGTGGCGATAGGCGAGTTGGCCCCGGGACTCGACATATATCTCGACCGCGTGCCGACCAAGTACAGCGGCCTGAACTCCACGGAACTGGCTATCAGCGAATCGCAGGAGCGAATGGCTGTAGTGGTCGAGCGCAAGGATATGGCCGTATTCGAGGAATATTGCCACGAGGAGAACATCGAGGTGACTCACGTGGCCGACGTCACGGACACCGACCGTCTGAAGATGTTCTACAACGGCGAGAAGATCGTGGATCTGTCGCGCGAATTTATCGACAGCGCGGGAGCCAAGCACTATACAAAGATAAAGATGGCGGCGGTGGAGGATCGCGATCCGTTCCGTCGCGAAATCGCTGGAGATTCGCTGCGCGAAAAGATCGCGACGAATCTTCAGGATGACAACGTCGTGTCGCAGCGAGGCATGATCGAAATGTTCGACTCGACGATAGGCGCGTCGACCGTGCTGATGCCTTTCGGCGGCCGCACGCAGAACACCGAAACGCAGGTATCGGTCCAGAAACTGCCCGTGGGCAAGGCGCACACCGACACAGCCAGCATCATGGCGTTCGGTTACAACCCCTTCATTACTTCGTGGAGTCCCTACCACGGCGCGGCATACGCCGTGATAGAGGCAGCGAGCAAGGTGGTGGCGGCAGGAGCACGTTACGATCGCATGCGTTATTCGTATCAGGAGTATTTCGAGCGCATGCACGACGAATCGTCGTGGGGCAAGCCCCTCGCCGCACTGCTCGGAGCACTGAAGATGCAGATAGAACTGGGACTGCCCTCCATCGGCGGCAAGGACTCGATGAGCGGTACGTTCCAAGACATAAACGTTCCGCCCATGCTTATGGCGTTCGGTATCACTACGGTGGACGCCCGCACGGTCATAAGCCCCGAATTCAAATCGGCGGGACACAACCTTTATATAATAAAGCACACGCCTTCGGCCAACCGCATGCCCGACACCGAGCTGCTGAAAAAGAATTTCGATTTCGTAAGTTCGGCCATCGAGCGCGGCGAGATAACAGCGGCATATGCGATAGGATTCGGCGGAGCGGCAGAAGCAATTGCAAAGATGTCGTTCGGTAACCGAGTGGGTGCGACCGTCGAATACGACGCACGGCAGTTGTTCGATTACGACTACGGATCGTTCATCGTGGAGGCAGCGGGTACGCTCGATCATCCTTCGGCGCTCCTTATCGGAACCACGACCGATTCGGCCGAGGTGACCATCAACGGCGAAACGTTCGCGATAGACGAATTGCAGAAGATCAACTCGCAGAAGTTCTGCTCGATATATCCCGACCGCGGCATCGAGGGCGGAACCACCCGCAAGAGCATGCCCGAAAAGAAAACGATAGAGTATTCGGGCGCGCCCGTCGACGAGGTGACGGTGTTCATTCCCGTATTCTCGGGTACCAACTGCGACTACGACACGGCCAAGCAGTTCGAGCGCGCGGGAGCCAAGGTCACCACGAGCGTATTCTGCGACCTGACGGCCGAAGACATCTTCGCTTCGATAGACCGCATGAAGAGCATGATTGACAAATGCAACATCTTCGTGCTCAGCGGCGGATTCTCGGCAGGCGACGAACCCGACGGAAGCGGAAAATTCATCGCCAATGTGCTTAACAACAAGAAAATAACCGACTCGATCCATGCGCTGCTCGACCGCGGCGGCCTGATACTCGGCATCTGCAACGGCTTCCAGGCCCT
>CAUDHE010000049.1 GCA_958449275.1 uncultured Alistipes sp.
CGCCGTTTAAAGCGTTGACGGCTTTTATTTTAGTTCCGTCGGCCAAATATGTGTAGGTTGCTTTCACGGTGGATCCTTGCTTGATTACGTTAGGCAACGTTACGAAAATTTTGTGGAATAAACAAAAATGGGCGATTTATTAATCGCCCATAATTATTAGTTTAGATATACCTTATCGGGATGCCATTGAATGCATTCTTTTACGATCCAAATGCTATCTTTCTTTTCAAAGAATATCAATAGTGTGGGCTTATCTTTGTCAGGCATGTTGTTCCATATTACTTTATTCAGCCATTTTACACTATCCTCTGATGAAAGCAATTCCTCCCAATAACGATGGAGCCACATATCATTTTGAAATGTTGAATCATCTTTGGTCATTTTACCAACTACATCAATATCAGGCTTTGGTAACATTTTCATTACTTCGTCTTTCGTTTTTTTATAGTATGGTAGCTCATCCCCATCTGCGTAATTTTTCTTTATCTCTCGTTCTAATTCTGCCCAATGTTCTTCTGGATCATATCCATATAACATATCATATTCCTTATATTTTATGCCAAGCATGACTCCAAAGACGAAAGAAATCGTTATTATGATTACCAATTTGATCTTTTTCATTTTCTAATCCCATTTATGTAAAAAAGATTATCGTTTGATAACAACTTATCCAACCAATTCATGTTGTTTATTTGCTCGAATATTGGGGTCAGGATTGCATCAATATTTCGTTGCTGTACAGGCTGTCTTGATACTCCCATAATGTTATCCTCCCATCCGTCGAAGGGAATAGATTTGATATTATTGAATTCATCCTTTGTATTCTTGTACTTATCTGTTAATCCTACAATATGTCCGAATTCATGAGCGTAGTTATTATGGTTCGGATTCCATACCCCGCTGTATGAGTCATCTCTTACAAATGAAGATTTGACGTTATCTATAGTAATAAAATTAGCATACGTTCCATCGTTCTTGTTTTTTCGATATGATTCTACTTCAACTTCAAATCTAACACTATACTCTGTCCCATTATTATTATATGTCCAATTAGGCGAGTTCCACGCTGCATTAATGTCGTCTTTTATATCTTTTGTGAAACCTTGTAGTTCCTTTGATGAGTATGTTTTTGAGTTTATGTATATATTTGCGTAGATGGTTATAATTCTATTTTTGTGATTGATCGCAATTTTAGCTCTTTCTCCATTTTTATCTGTGAGCCTTATCGGGTTTCCATTGCAATATGAATATGGACTTACCCAATATGTTTCCTCTGCTTTCGGGTCCATTGAGTTGAATGCTCCGTCGAGTCTTTGGAACCGAGCTTCTGAATCGATGTAGTTTACGCCGAAACTCTTTTGCGATTCTTTGCCGTTGTACAAATATGGGTTCGTAGAGGTTGCCAATGCAGAATTTGAATGCCTGTCTCCATAGGGCATATAGTCGTTCTGTTCGAGAACCGTCCCCGATCCGTTCAAGACCAAACGTGTGCTACCCAAGTGATCCGATATAAAGTATCGGGCTTCATATCCGCCGCTCGTCTTGTATGTCCTGCCTCCGGCTGTTGTCGCACTTTCCAATGTAATATTGGAATTATTCCTGCTATATTTGAAAGAACCTATGTAGTCGAATCCTACGTTCGATCCGTTAGTTACCTTGTATTTAGTCCCGTCTGCCAAGTAAGTATATATTGCTTTGGTATTTGTGCCTTGCTTTATTATATTAGGCAAGTTAAGTAAATTGTGTGTAATTCGCAAATTAATCAATGCTGATATAATATTTACCCCAGCCAATTATTTGACTGGGGTAAATTGTAATCACACTGATTGATAATTTGTAATAAATTACATTAATGTTTCTAAATATTTCCAATTGTCTAATTTTATATCGTCCCCTTCTATTATAGCTCGTATAGGTCTAAATGGTTCTGAAGTTATAAGTAGGTCTTTTGGGGTACTCAATTTTAATTTTACCGTTAAGTATGGCATTATCCTTTTTAGATTATCAATATAATCGTCAATTTTTAGTTGATCTTGCAATTGTAATTCGTATGATAGCGTGAAACAATATGATTTGTACGGACTAATTAAATTACCATCTGCCAACTTGTCATTAGATAAAATACTATATATGTGTTTAATAGATTCTATTTCTTTCCCATTATAAAATGATACATCATATACAAATTCCAGCCAATCTCCAGGAGGATGTATTTGGATTACATCGAATGTATCATTTATTAGTTCCAAATTTAAGTTAAGCCATATTCCGTTATATAATTGTTTTTGATCAGTGATATAATGAACATCGTAATCAATCTCAATAGATTTTATTTTAAGGGCTATTTGTGCTGTGGTTGCTTGTAGCGTAAGTATAAATAGTAAGCTAATCAAGTATTTCATATCCTTTTTAATAAAAACCTTGTTCGTATTTATTGACTTTTTCTCTATATCGAGGTGTTGTCTTCAGATATGTCGGACTTGCTTTCTGAAATTCAATAGCTCTTAATTCTTTTTCTGCGATACTCCTTTTTATATTAGCTAAAGGATCTGTTTTTGCGTCAGTTATGTGTTTATTTTCGTGTTCGAAACTACTTATTATATTATAAAAATTGTCATATAATCCCGAATTCTTCATGTAGTTGCTATTGATCTCTAATTTTATGTTTTTTACTTCTGCACCTACGATATCTTTATTGTCTTCATATTTAATATATTTTATTTTTGACCTCATATCGAATTTGTCGTTTTCATTATATATATTTGTTGTAATCCCTATGTAATTATAGTGTTCTATGATATTAAACGCAGTTTCATCTGTAATCGAAGATTGAGAGAAAAGTACAGACCGTGTAAGAATATTTGTTAATATTGATAATTGATCTGTGGCATATTCTTTCCAAATATCATCTGATACTATTCTTATGTTATTAGAAGTTGTGCCATCACTTCCCAAATATTTACCTGCGTAATTAAAATAATCGTCAAATAAATTTCCGTCTTCATCAATATATAATATCGGATTTGCGGCGCAATAAGTATACGGCGAAATATGATAGTATTTCTCGCACAAGGGATCGATAGAGTTGAATGCTCCGTCCAACCGCTGAAAACGTGCCTCCGAGTCGATGTAATTTATTCCGAAGTCCTTTTGTGACTCTTTTCCATTGTATAGAAATGGATTTCCCGAAGTGGCCAAAGTGGAGTTGGTGTGTCTCTCACCGTAAGGCATATAGTCGTTTTGTTCAAGGACTGTGCCGTTGGATGTGACTATCAGTCTGGTGCTTCCGAGGTGGTCTGTTACAAAATACCGAGCTTCGTATCCGCCGCTCGTCTTGTATGTTCTTCCTCCTGCCGATGCAACGCTTTCCAATGTAATGTTGGAACCGTTACGATTATATTTGAACGACCCGATGTAATCGTACCCGCCGTTTAAAGCGTTGACGGCTTTTATTTTAGTTCCGTCGGCCAAATATGTGTATGTTGCTTTCACGGTGGATCCTTGCTTGATTACGTTAGGCAAGTTAAGTAAATTATACGATGATACCAATAAATTGTTGGTGGCATCGGTGGTAATATTTCCGTTTGCGTCATAAATATACCCGTTTCTTTTATTACCCGTGTAGGCGAAGGTCGATGTGGCGGGTGTGCCGTTGACGTAACGGGTCATAGAGGTCAGATTGGAGTTCTTGTCGTACGTGATGGCCTTCTCGGTGAATTTGTTCGACAGCGTAGCGCCTATGAAGTGCTCGGCCCCCAAAAGTCGCGACATCTTGTCGTAACTGAATTTGTAGGTGTTGGCCGATTGATCCTTGTAGGCCCAAGCCCATTCGGAGATATTGCCCGAGTAGAGCGGTGTGGTTCCGTCGTAGTATTTCAAGGTGTTGTCGAAAAGCACCTCCGTGCCTTTCGTCACGGTCTGCGAGGTCTGCCATCCCTGAATGTTGTGTGCGAGCGTCTCGGTTATAGTACCGCCGTTGCAGCTCTTGCCCGCGAGGCGTCCGACGGAATCGTAGGAGTATGCGACCGAGGCGGTTACGCCGCCTATTGCGGAGGTTTCGGACAGCAGACGTCCGCGTGAGTCGTAGGAGAACGTTCGGTCGAGGGTCTCGGTCGTGGTGCCGTGGGTGTATGTCTCGCGGGTGGCGGTGACGTTGTCGGTGAAGTCGTATTTGCTTGAGATGCGGTGGATGGAACCGTCGGGATACTTCTCGGTGGTCTGGATCAGGCGGCCGCGGTAGTCGTAGTAGAACCAACGCTCGACGTAGCCCGGCACGGTGTAGTTGTCGCTCAGGATGCCGATCTTTTCGTATGTTTTAAGCGAATTCACCTTGTCGCAGCGGTCGCTCGACGCGACGATGCCCGTTACGGCCGAGAATTGCGATGTGTCGAGTTTGTCGTACGTGTAGACGACCAGCGCAGTGCTCAGTTGCCCTTCGAGGTAGTCGAGCGCCGAATCGGGATAGGCCGACGTGTCGACGGAGCCCGAGAGGTTGCCTATTTTCTGCCATACGATTCGGTTGTTCCTGTCGTATTTGTAGAGGATTGCCTTTCCCGCCGCGGCAAGGTTGCCGTCCTGATAGAGGACTATGCGTCGGCCGAGGTCGTAGCCGTAGTTTTCGGGCTCCTTGCCCGGCAGTCGTTTGCTTACGACGCGGTCGCCTACGTAGGTGTAGGAGTAGCACAGACTGTTTACCGTCGCGGCGCCGAGTGAGGCCGTGCCCGAGGTGAGGCTCTTGGCGGCTTCGGGCGGCACGACGCATACCAGACGCTGCGACGAGTCGTAGACGTAATAGGTGTCGGCGTAGTCGTTGTCGGCTATCTTGCGACGTTCCATGACGACTTTGTCTTGTTGGTCGACGAAAGTTACTGTCTGACCGCCGTCCTCGTCGGTCGCGGTGTTCTTGAACAGCGTGGCTGCCGCGTAGTAGCCGTTGGCGGCGACGGAGCCTGACGAGAAGGTGAGTTTGAGGACCTCCGAGGCCGAGTTGGCGCCGTAGGCGTAGGATATGTAACGGTTCTTGCCGTTTTGATACGTCGCGCCCGACTTGTAGGATCGTTTTATGCGGCCCAGCGGCGAATTTTCGTATTCGTTGAACGTGAAGGCGTACGGAGAGTCGGCCGCACCGTAGGAGGTGAAGTTCGACGATGCGAACGGGTCGGTCTGGGCGGCCGCGGTGGAGATCGCGGCGGCGTAAGGCAGATATTCGCGCTCCTTGTCGTTGAACACGGCATTGCGGTAGACGGGAAGCACGAGCGATTTGCCGTCGGGCGACCCTGCGACCTGCACGGTGTGCGTAAGCAGGCCGAGACCGTCGTAGTAGGCCACGTCGTCGCGGCCCGCGTTGGCGGGATCGGCAGTGGCCGTCATCGACACGGCTTGCGTGTATGTGCGGGTGTGGATATAGTTTTTCGATGTGGTTATCCCTATGTTGTTTTTGTCGGGACCTGCGGCGTGCGATGCCATCAGGGTAGACAAGGCCGCTATCGTTACGGTTATATGCTTTTTCATGACGATTCGATTTTGTCGTTTTACGGATTATTGAGGCGTGTTCGAATATTCGTATTCGGTCAGCTTGTTTTTATTGTCGTCGGCCACGCTCTTGAGCGGACGCCCGACGGTGTCGTAGTAGTTGTAGTAGGTGCTGCGGCCCGAGGGATCGGTCAGGACCTTGATGCCCACCAGAGGTTCGTATTGGGCGGTGGTTATCTGCCAGTCCGGATGTTTGGTGCGCAGATTGTCGAGAGACTGTTTCTGCGAGTCGGTGAAGTTCGACGACGACATTACGCCGTCGACGAACCCTTTGCCGATAGCGTAATCGATATAGATGTCTCCGCTGTCCAGTATTTCAGCCACGAGGTATAATCCCTGATAGCCCCACAGATAGTAGGTACACGGAAGATTGTAGGGACATACGCGGGAGAGACGGTTGTTGATGTCGTATTCCATCGTGCAGTAGTGTATGTAACGCGGGGTGCCCGAGTAGGCTGCGATCGACTTGACGTATGTGTAACTTATCGGCGATCGGGTCGTTTGCGACTCGGATTCGTGGGTGTAGGTCGCTATCACCGATCCGTTGGTGTTGTATTTATACATTTCGCCGCCCGTTATGCTGCCGTTGGTGGTAGTCACCTGCTCGACGGGCACGTCGATTATGTTTTTCGACTTCAGGGTGGCGAATACGCTCTCGCCCGAGGTGTAGTCGTTCGGACGCAGGGTATATTCCACGATTTTGTCGCCGTTGCCGGCGGTGGTCTCCACCCGTGTGGGCATGTGATAGGTGTCGGCGTTGTCGTAATAGTAGTCCGACGTGCGGACGATCGCGCTGCCGTCGTCGGCATATGTGGTCTCCTCCTCTTTCGTCAGGCGGGAACAGCCGATCGGAATGTAGTTGTACTCCTCGTTCACCGTCGTGTTTGCGTTGCGGAACGTGTTGTCGAGCTTGAGGCCCGAGGTCTCGACGGGATATTTTCGCGGCCACAGGCGCAGACGATATATCTTGTCGTTCGATTCGATGTGATTGGCGTAGGAGTAGTTTATGCTGCGAACGAGCGTGAAAGTGTCGTCGTCGCATCGGTACTCCTTCACACCGAGCAGTTGGCCTTCCGATAGCGAGAATCTTTGCAAGGGGTAGGGGTAGGACGGGCCGCCCGTCATCTTGTATGTGCCCGTGTCGAAACGGTATTCCTTTTTCGACAGTATTTTCTGTTCCGACGGCGATTGCGGATCTATGTCGTACTCGGTGACGCTCCCGTAAATTACGGGACTCTCGCCGTTGAACGAGGAGTACCCCGTGGTATGCGGATAAAACACGCGTTTGCGGGCCGTGCCCAATATGTCGGCTCCCGACATGTTCATCGAGCAATATATCAGCTCTTGTTCGGTGTAGCAGTTGGGAGAGTTCGTATCTCCGAATGTAGGGATGATGTCGGCACGGCCGCCTTGATATTCATATCGTTTGATTCGTTTTACCGTCGTCGTGCCGTTTTGGGTGTCGAGGTAGCGCACCGATGCGAGTCTCATTCCGCCGAGGCCGTAATTGCCGTATTTGTGATGTTCCATGTAATATTCTACCTTGCCGCCGTTAGGATAACTCATGATGAAATAGGCCTGAGGCGCCTCGTTCGCATATTTTGTAAGCATGCTCGTCGATACCTTGCCGACTTGTATGTTGCGTGTTCGGGCATTTGCTTCCGTTTTGCCGTCTACGGCATATTGGTATCCCACGTCCAAGGATATATTATATATAGGTATGGGACTCTGCGAGGCATATTGCGAATAGGCCTCGTTTCCCCAGAAGTTGTTCACTCCCTCGCCGTAAGGGTACAGCGATTGGTTGGGATAAGAGAATCCGTATTCGTCGTTGTTGACTTTTACCTTTGTCAGGACACGTTGAGTTCCCGTGCCGGTTTGCGTGAGGACTATGTTGTCCGTGTTTTTGGTCGGCGACACATTGTTGGATACCGATATCGAGGTCAGGTATTCGTAGCTGTTGCCGTAGTTGAATTTCACCTTGCCGCCTTTCCATTGTATTTCGGTCAGCATGGCAGGTGTTATCTCCAGTTCGACCTTTGCCGTGCCCGTTTCGGAGGTGCCTCCCACGGCCTGCCAACTTTTCTCTTTTCGGTAGACGCTGCGATGGTTGTACTTGTCCTCGACTCGGCGCATTTTAGGTCCCGCCAGACGATCGAAGTTGATTGTGCCGTTCAGGACCTGCGCTTCGGTGGCTGTCTGAAAGTATGATCCTTGCGTCTCGGTGGGATAGTCGGAGGTTTGATCGTATACTTCTATATACGGATGATACCCTTTGGTTTTGTACGATCGCCGGTTGTAGTATACGAAAGTGATGCTGTCCTTTTGCGAGGCGCTGACTATTTTCGAACAGTGCCACGCCGATTTGTACGTGGTGTGGGGAAAATTGTTCTCGTCTCTGGTGGTGTCGGTGACATCGAATTTATATGTCGCCCCGTCGGTGTCGGTGATGATGAATGTGTTCCCCGAGCATTTTATCTTGATCCCGTTGTAGGGTATGGGAACGATGTTTCCGTCGGGCGTGAAGTAAAAGTGTCCCGACTTGGACGGCAACCGATAATAGAATTTGTCGGGTTCGGTGTCGTATATGCCGTCCAATATGCCCATGCGATACATTGCGAGATTGGCACCGCTCGAATATTGATAATCGCGCAGGAATTTGGGGCGGCTTTTGTAGGTGCTTGTCATATCGTCAGTGCCGTTTATGACACGCGTTATGACCAAGTCGGCGTTCAGCGACCAGCCTGCGCCTATGGTTTCGGGAGCGCTGTTCGCCATGCGGTAGGCGTTGATGTTGAATCCGAGCGAGATCGGGAAACTCAGCTCCGATGATTCGACGGTGTAGAGAGGCAGTGCAATTTCGGGGTTGCCCGTGTAGTGTGCGGGCGGACAGTCCAAAGCCTTGATAAGCGATGCCGCGCTCGGGGGATAGAATGCGACGTTGTCCCACGGTTTCTGTTTCTCTTGCGCGAAAACGAATAACGGGCTCAACAGAGCCAACAATGTGAGTTTGGGTTTCATAACGGTTAGGATTTAGGTTATTTTATTTGTTGCGCTTTTAGCGCCGTTCGTTCCGCAATTGCAGGTATGACCCGAAGAGAATTTCGCTGTTACAAAATTATATGACCGATTGTCCGACAGCAAATATTCAGGGCGAAATCCAACCTTGCCCGTTATGCGCAATCCGTTGATTTTCAATGGCGGATTACGACTAAAATCTTAATCCGGCGTTACGCGTCCGAGGCGATGCCGCGATCGGTGTTTCGGGGGCGGAATCATGTCCCGTAATCCGTGCCGTTTTAACGAAAAAGCCCGCCGATTCGGAGCGGAATCGGCGGGCGTGGAGCGGCTCGATTTTGTCAGAGCAGGTTCGTACGTTCGGTCATGTCGGCGTCTGCGGCGGTGTGATCGCCGAGCGAGCCTTCGGCGGCTTGGATGCAGATGTAGGTCATGGGGTGCTGCGAGGTGCATTTGAGATTGCGATCGCAGTCGGTAGCGACGCGTATGACCGATCCTTCGGCGATGTCGAAAACTTCGTCGTCGATTTGGAATCGGCCGCTGCCGCTCAGAATGATGTAGTTCTCCTCGTTTTTGCGGTGGCTGTGGAAGAAAGGTACTTCGGCTCCCGACGGCAGCGTGCCGAAAGATATTTCGCACGAAGTAGCCGCCGTGGCCTCTTTGAAAAACAGTTTGCCGTCGAATGCGTGCAGACTGCCCGCCGAGGCGTGGGTGAACTTTTCACCCTTGTCGAGAATCTTGATTTGGTTCATGACTTAAATATTTATTAACTTTGCGAATGGAAACAACTATCCTTTCGATAGCGCGAAATTATGTCTTAATTGTCGCATGTGCAAGAACTTACCCCTTGGTGAGATACTTACCGTCGAGTAACTCTTATTGAATATGAGCCGAATGGAGATTAAAAATGATTTGAAAAAAAATTCCGACTTCGAACATTGTCCCGTTCGTAACGTGATATCGTGTTTTTCGTCCAAATGGGCTATATTGATACTGTTCGTACTGGCCGAGCGGTCGCCCCTGCGATTTAATGCCGTGGGGCGCAGCATATCCGACATATCGCCCAAGGTGCTGACCTCTACGCTGAAGTCGCTCGAATCGAGCGGCCTCGTGTCCCGAGAGATCTATCCCGAAGTGCCGCCTCGGGTCGAGTACTCCCTTACACCCCTCGGCCGATCGCTGGTCTCGGTTCTGACGCCTTTGGTTCGGTGGGCGACGGAGCATTTTTCCGAAGTCACCGGCAGCGGGCGGACGGCCGAGTGAGAGCCGATGTCATGAAAAGTCCCGCTTGCCGTTCGATATGATAGACAATGGACGAAATACATCCTTGCTGTGCGTGCTATGATATTTGAACCCGAGTTGAATGGCGAGTGTATCAGCCTGTTTGGACGTGGGATAATGGATGTAATTAATAAGCGCATTGAATGTCGGGGCTTGATATTATGCAATGGCGGGCGAACATAATATATAATATGTATAAGAGGACAAAACAGTGTAGCGACTGATGAAAGCGCAGCGATAAAGCTATTGTCGAATGGGTGAACAAGATTCTGAAAAGACCGCAAAATCGACCTTGCGGAATTCGACAATTAGCTAATCGGCTCGGTTGACTGAAGAGCCTATCAACACTCTGACGTATTTTAGTAGAACAAATACATATATTGCTATACTTTAGAGCCATTTGCGACCCGCACTAATGCTATCTGTGTCAGCCCTATTTATTCGCTGTTTGTTTGTGATTTACAAATAAATTGACTAAATTTGCATATGCAATAAAGTCTCTCTAAATAAGAGATATTGCATAAACTTATGACAGATAGGAGGATAAGTAATTTGTCTGACTCTATTGAAACGACAGTGCTCACGGGCGTTGACGACGCCGTAGGCGTATCCGATGCCAAATGGTTTGTTGCAATTGTCAACTCAAGACACGAGAAATCAGTAGCCGAAAGTCTCCTTAATCTTAACGTAGAATGCTATGTTGCCACCCAAAAAGAGATGAGGGTCTGGAAGAACGGCAAACGAAAAATTATCGATAGGGTTGTGATCCCATCGATGGTGTTTGTGAGGTGCACAGATAAAGACCGGAGAGGTATCGTTGGATTGCCTTTTATTAATCGATTTATGGTAAACCGTGCATCGGAAACAAATGGTCTGAACAAACCTGTTGCTGTCATAGGGGATACCGATATTGCCAAACTCAAATTTATGCTTGGACAGACAGAACGGCCTGTTGAATTTGTTCCTACGGTCTATAAGGTCAAGGATGTTGTGAGAGTTGTTCGAGGCGGCTTCAAAGGTCTTACTGGTGAAATTTTAAGTAATTCAGACGGAACTCACGATCTGTTGGTGGGCATCTCGATGCTTGGGGGAGCAAGAATGCTTATAGATCCAGTCGACGTTGAAAAAATCGACAATGCTGTTTAACACAGGCTCCCAATATTGAATAGATATGCTATCAACTATGCCCAAGTTAAGAGTTTACGCAAAGTGCTTTGGTACGACAAAATCTATTGTCGGCTGTACTCATTACCTTGTCATGAGTGCTCAGTTCGCAGGCAATCTAATAGTTAGACGGACACAAGCCCTCGGTAGAGGAGCTGAATATTACACTCAAGCTGATAGAGCTTTGCGACATAATTGACAGACGGTTATCAGATTGTGGGGAAGATGGAATTGGGAATAAAGTACTTAATGAGCTTTCCAGGCGCAAAGATTTGGCCCTTACGACTGCGAAGCATTCCGTATGGCACTGAAGTTTAGAAAAGAGTTAATGCAAGCCTGAATAGAGAAAGATATTCCCGTTTTTTAAGCAATTGAATTAGCATTCCCGACATATAGAATCAGCAGGAACTCGTCAACAGACGATTTGTGAATATTGGAGAATCTTTACTCAGATTGGAGGCTTCGCGTCTACTATTCTCGATAACAGATATCTGGCTTTTTCAAAAGAGTGTGCAAAAAGACCTGAGCAAGGTAATGTCGTTTTGGGAGCGGTGTAAAGAATGTAAGGCGGAGAAAGAGGTCGAATACATCGATCATTAACACTGATGTGGAATTTATGCATTAACTGTCGAGAGGCTACCGCTTCTATCATTCCTGGCTTGAACACCACCGGAAAAGAGTTCTTGAAGGTTGAGAACATATAACGTTCTATTTTGAAGGTAGTATTGTCGAGGAGCTAAAACGTAGAAACGTATTGACAGACAGCGAGTAGTTGAAAGTTGACTGCTGCACGATGACTTATAGAACCGAATTGGAGAATAGTCTTTCATATACTCTGTTCATGTTGAAATGCAAACAGAACTGATTGCGCCCGAGATAAGGTAAAGTCTATAGTTCTTTTGAGTTGGTATCACTTCTCAAACGATATAGCGGTTATACGAGTATTCCAGAACGCGAACTTCTTGTTGAATACGTAGACATAGCTCTCGACCGGATGCAATCGTCCGATGATAAAGTCGTTATGATTGGTGTTACTGCAGAGATTGTAGAATTGTGTAGACGAAATATCGTGAAAGCTCCGGCTGGGCAATTGACTTTCTGGCAGAAGCCATTGATCAGGCTCATAAAGATCCTCGGGTCTCGGAGTCAGGACTTGTACTCCTGCTCCTCACCCTCAATCTCCAGAACCGATTGCCAAAACTCGAATGTGAAGCCCAACGCATCATCTCGCTGCTACAATCAGCCTTTGACAATGAGGAGAATCTTGACAAAAGAATCGAAAACCTGCACACAGCTGTTACCTGCTGCGATTACGTCACCCGGTTCAGCGTACGCAAAGCAACTGACCTCTGGAACGAATTGAGTAGTCTAACTATATCATCAGGCACGAAGCCGACTCCCAACCAGATTTCCAACTATTGGAGATCGCCAAGGATGCGAGGACTACACAACAATATCTACTCATTCAAAAGTTATTCTGACACAGTTATTAGTCAAGTATGACTCTCGCGCTTTAACACAATAACTAGTTTTTTTGAGGATTAACCCGCAATCGGATTAAGCACTTTATATAAATACACACATACAGAATTAATAACACAACAATCATATGGCAAATAAAAAAGTATATTTAGGCATGGTGGCAGATATAATGCATCCGGGTCTAATTAACATTATTAGCGAGGGTGCTAAGTATGGTGATGTCATAATTGGCTTGTATACAGATAAGGCCGTGGCAGAACATAAGCGTCTCCCATTCCTGACTTACGAACAGCGTAAACAGGTAGTCGAGAATATAAAAGGAGTCTCTGAAGTCGTTCCACAGGATGAATGGAGTTATATACCCAATCTCAAAAAGCTGAAACCGGACTACATAATCCATGGAGATGACTGGAAAACAGGTATAGACATGGAACTTCGTGATGAAGTATATAAGGTAATGGCGGAATTCGGAGGAGAAGTAATTGAGATCCCCTATACCAAAGGGATAAACTCTACCGGACTTTTTGAGGAAGAAAAGGCTCTTGGCACTACTCCAGAAGTACGAATGAAACGTCTACGTCGTCTTATAGCGTCAAAACCTGTCGTGAGAATAATGGAGGCTCATGATGGTCTATGCGGATTGATTATCGAGAATCTTGAAGTAGAGGAAGGTGGAAAACGTAAAGCATTTGACGGTATGTGGTCAAGCTCCCTTACAGACTCTACAAGCAAGGGAAAACCGGATATTGAGGCTGTCGATCTTACCACTCGTCTTCAGGATCTGAACAATATTCTTGAATGCACCACCAAGCCCATAATCTTCGATGGCGATACCGGTGGAAAGATCGAGCACTTCGTATTTACGGTTAGAACCCTTGAGAGACACGGCATCTCCGCTGTTATCATCGAGGATAAGATCGGTCTTAAAAAGAACTCGCTCTTCGGAACAGATGCTATCCAGACACAGGATTCCATTGAGCATTTCTGTGAGAAAATCCGAGCCGGAAAGAACGCACAGGTTACTAAGGATTTCATGATAATCGCTAGAATCGAGAGCCTGATTGCAGGTAAGCCCATATCAGATGCACTAGAACGCGGCTTCGCCTATGTCGATGCCGGAGCTGACGGAATCATGATCCACAGCAAGGATAAGAGCGGTGAAGACATCAAGGAGTTCATAATAGAATTCCGCAAGAAACATCCTAAAATTCCTATCGTAGTAGTTCCTACGACATATAATCAGATTTATGAGAAGGAACTCGCGGAATGGGGAGCAAACATTGTCATTTACGCCAATCACATGCTTCGTGCGGCATATCCCGCTATGAAAAAGGCTGCGGAGACAATTCTTGTCAACGAGCGGGCGAAAGAGGCATCACCCCTCTGTATGCCAATCAAGGAGATTCTCGAACTTATCCCAGGTACAAAATAACGACGACATGATATCAGTAGATAAATTTTATGACACATTGAGACACAGCGGAGTCAGTATGTTCACCGGTGTCCCTGATTCCCTGCTCAAGAATCTATGTGCCTATATTACCGACAATTCCGACTCTGCTCATAACATCATAGCGGCTAACGAAGGATCAGCTGTCGGAATAGCTGTCGGACACTATCTTGCAACAGGAGAGGTTCCGGTGGTATATATGCAGAATTCGGGAATAGGTAATGCTGTCAATCCCTTGATGTCGCTTGCAGATGAGAAGGTATACTCCATACCGGTATTATTGATTATCGGCTGGAGAGGAGAACCGGGAGTACATGATGAGCCTCAGCATGTGAAGCAGGGAGAAGTGACATTGCCGCTTCTCGATGCCATGCAGATTCCTTATATCATTCTTCCGGATGAAGACTCTGCGGCACTGAATGCTGTTCAGATGGCGATAAACGATTGCAAAAAGTTATCAAAACCCCATGCAATAGTAATACGTAAGAATACCTTCGGCAAGTATAAACTTCAAAAAAAGGTAATAAACGACTATCCCGTCTCAAGAGAGGAGGTTTTAACTCAGCTTGTAAAGGCAATGGATAGTGACAGCATGATTGTATCGACCACAGGAAAACTTTCACGAGAGCTTTTTGAGCTTCGAGAGACTCTCGGTCAGGGACACGGAAATGACTTCCTGACAGTCGGGTCTATGGGGCACAGTTCCTCTATCGCGCTTGGAATCGCCCTTGAAAAGCCTGACAGAAAAGTATTCTGCTTCGACGGAGATGGAGCATTTTTAATGCATATGGGAGCTCTATCCAATATAGGTGTATTGGCTCCGAAAAACTTGACACATGTTGTCTTCAATAATGGAGCTCACGAGTCAGTAGGCGGACAGCCAACTCTTGGCTTTGGGATTGATATCTGTGCGGTCGCTCGTGCGTGCGGTTATAAGGACGCAATCACTGTTTCAACAACAGAGGAGTTTGAAGCACTATCCGACCGTATCAACTCACTTGAAGGTCCGGTATTGATAGAACTACGTGTAAAGATTGACTCCCGAGATAATCTTGGCCGACCTACCACGACTCCTATTGAGAACAAAAATGCTTTTATGAGTAATCTGAATCAATGAAGTTATTAGTTCTGTCAGATATTCATGCTAACCTATCTGCATTGAAAGAAATACTCAAAGATGCGGATTCAAAGTATGAATATGAGGCAATAGCAATTTTGGGGGATGTTATCAATTACGGAATGCGTCCGAACGATGTGATTGAACTCATAAAAAGCTTGAAATATCCTATAATTGTTAATTTGTTCGGCAATCATGAGAAAGCTTTGTTTGATAGTGATACCTCACATTTCTCAACAGATCGGGGACGGGCTGTGTTAGAGTACACAAGGACTATACTGAGCACCGATTCTAAAGATTATCTTTGGAGTCATCTTTTTAGGATAGGTGTGAAAGAAATGAATATGAAAGGCAAACAAGTTTTATTTGTCCATGGCTCTCTGACAGATCCATTTTGGGGTAAAATGACAGATGAGGAAATGTCCAAACAAATGTATGCCAAGTATGACTATGTGATATCAGGACACAGTCATGTGTCGAATTTTACGGAAAAATTCTACGAAGACAAATCTAAGTCTGAGTACAGGAATAAGAAAAGGACAGTTTTTCTGAATCCCGGTTCAGTAGGGCAACCCCGCAACCACAATCCCAGAGCTCAATACTTATTTGTTGACTTCGAAGCAGAGATATTTCATTTCAATTCGGTAAAATACGATGTGGAACATGAGCAATCCCTATATGCAGGAACCAATATCGATAGTTTTTATAAAACAAGACTTAAAAACGGAATATGAGAAATTTATACCTTATAAGCGGTGTCACCGGCATGACAGGAAGCCAGTTGGCCCATCAGTTATTGGAATCAGGCCAGACGGTAATAGGATTCGATAATTTCTTTGCAAGTTCGCTCGATACGGTAAAAGATATTCTTGACGACACAGAGTTTATTTTCCATGAGTGGGATTTAAATAATCCTAATGAGATGAATGACCTTAAAATAGAGGTTCTTTCGATGAAGGATAAATATGATAAGGTTATCTATATCAACTGTGCCGCCGTAGTACATACAGAGCATTTTTATGAGGTGGAGCACACCTATACCACAAACGTGGTTTCGATGCGCTCTTTCCTTGAACAGGCTATTGAAGTTGGTGCAGATGCTTATATTAATTGCTCGACATCCGAAGTTTATTCAATGCAGTCATGGAATAACCACGGTGGAGTAAAGGAAGATGATTTCCTTGTACTTGCAACCGCGGAACACAGTCAGCGGACAAGCTATGCTGTCGGTAAGCTTCTCACAGAGTTCTTTATGAAAGATGCTGTGGATAAAGGAAAAATCAAGGGTTGCTCCATTCGATTTGCTAATGTCTACAGTAAACATGAGCGATTTGCAAAGCATATTATCCCTCATATCATAAACCAACTTATCAATGGAGAGACTGTAAAGTTGCTTGAAAACTCAAAGAAGAATAAAAGAACGTTCCTTCATAATATTGACAGTTGTAACGCAGTTCTTGAACTGGTCAATCACCCGGAAGCACTTGACGGCACTGTATATAACGTGGCAACTGATGAGGAGATCTCTATAGTCGATCTTACAAAACTCATAGCTTCGAAGATGGGCATAGAGAATCCCAAAATTGAATTTGAAGGTTACCGTGAATCAGATCCGGAGCGAAGACTGTTGAATACAGATAAACTGAGGATCAGAACCAACTGGACACCTCAGGTTTCGCTAGATAAAGGACTTGATTTGTGCGTAGCCAGCATCTGATATGAGAACATTGATTATCACAGTTGCCGGAACAGCCACGAGATTTAATCGTGACACTGTAGAGCCGACATTAAAATGCCTATATGAAATAGGGGGATTTAAGAATACCCTACTTTATCAAATCCTCGACAAAGCACGGGACTTTGATGAATATGTAATAGTTGGTGGTTACCTATATGAGAAATTGCGGGAATACGTAAATAAAGATCTTACTGAATTCAACAATAAGATAAAGCTTGTGTTCAATCCTGAATTTTCGACATACGGATCTGGCTACAGCTTGATATTGGGTATTCAGGCGACGAGCCCTGCCTCCAGTGAGATATTGTTCGTTGAGGGGGATCTCTATTTTGATAATGAGGATTTTGAAAAAATAAAGAATTCTGTTAAAGCGGTCTTTACTGTTAATCACGAACTTATCACTGCAAAAAAAGCTGTGGTAGTCTACGAGAACGCAAAAGGAAATCTTCGTTATCTTTATGATACTTCTCACTCGTATTTGCAGATACCGGAACCTTTCCTTGCTGTATATAATTCAGGGCAGGTGTGGAAGTTTACAGATTTGTCAAAACTCTCCAATGTATTAAATTCCCTGACACCAAAGCAGGTAAAAGGTACAAATCTCGAAATTATTCAAGGATATTTCGGAGATCTTAGCTCAGAAGAATATGAGATGGTTGGTTTCAACACTTGGCATAACTGCAATACTGTAAAAGATTACAAAACTGTTTACGCAAAAATTATCAAATGAAAATATTAAACGACAAGCTTCAATTACTTCAAACTAAACTTCTGAATACCGATGAAAGAGTCAAGATAATGATAATCGGTCTTGGAAGTGTTGGGTTATACCTGTTGGACTATCTGGTAAGTACGACTGATCCGCGTATGGAAATTATAGTGGTTGGTCGCAACTATGACAAGATACTTTCAGATGTAAATATTGTCAAGACCGCTGCGACTATCCGCAGACAGATGAGAGCAAAAATACATATTGAAGGTAATTGTAACCTTGGAGATGTAGATAATATCTCTGATGTATTAAAGAAATGGGAACCTGATTTTATCGTAAACAGCAGTCGTGTATATTCAGGTCTTAAGTACGGTAGCATATCATGGTCTCACCTGAGAGCATACGGTATTTGGACTCCACTCTCCGTAAAATATGCGAAGAATATAATGGAAGCATACGAGAAAGCGGAATCACATGCTATTTCAATCAATACGTCGTATTCTGATGCAGTGATTCCATGGCTCAAATCAGCAGGGATGGCATACTTTGATTTTGGGAGTGGCAATCTTAACCATTTGATTCCAAGAATGAAATTTTATATCGCTGAGCAATTCGGGATAGATAACCTTAACGATATTGATGCTACTCTTGCCGTAAGCCATTTTCACGATGTTGTAATCAGTAAGGAGGGACACGCTGAAGGTCAGGATATTCTTCTTGATATCAAATATCAAGGAAAAACTCTTGATTTCGATAAGAAAGAATTGTTAGAGGCCTGCAAAATAGCAATGCCAGTCGACCAGAAGCGTAACATGATGAACGCTTCGAGCAATTTCGATATCATAAGTTCTATCCTAACGGCTTTAAGGGAGAAGAAGAAGGTGAAGATTCATACACCTGGAGTTAACGGAGAGATTGGAGGTTATCCATTTATTATTGATGGTCGAGATACAGCAAAAGGTTATATTGACGAAACCGTATTCTCACTGGATGAAATGAAGAAAGCTAACAGAGCATCTATCTGTCTTGATGGAATAGAGAACATAGAAAGTGGCGTACTGACTTATTCCGATAAATTGGTTGACAAGGTTAGGGATGAGTTTGAATGTGACCTTCCCAAACGGGTGCATCTTTCCAATTCGTCTGCTTTAGATTTGTATCTGATCAACCAAATTATTAATCCGACACTTTTAAAATAATAGTAAAAGTCTGCAAAACTTTCAGTGAATCAAGTTGGTGATTGCTTGGAAATGTGACTCAATAGCATAAATAACCTCAAGACCATTAAAATAAATAGTAGAGAATCAGCTAATGCAGTTGAAGAAGCAATTGATAAACTCGGAATCCCAATTTTTGTGAATGGGTATTGCAGTTCTGTGCTTATTGGGCAATTATCGGCTCTTTAACGATTTATATGATTAGGCTTTGTAGCGATCAAAAAACAATATGAAATTGTGATGCATCCTGTGAAAACAGGATGCAACGCAATTTCCATATTAAAAAGATCCATACTGGCTCAATTTGACAGTTACCAATATGAATAATCAGAATTTAAAAAAAATACTAAAAGGATCAATTTTTCGATTTTTGTCATTGATTAATAAATTTGTGCCCAAAAATGAAAAGAAGGTTCTTTTATATATTCCTAAAAAGAGATTTATATACAACCTGGGGCCGTTAAGAAACTATCTCTTGGAGCAGGGATATAATCATAAATATAATATATCTTATGGAATTCTAGATTGCGAGAGATACGGCAATAAGCTATGGGTAGAATATTTTACTTTTTTTAAATCAGTGTGGACATATCTAAATGCCAAGTATGTTTTCTATACGTGTGGCCAGATTCCAATAAAACCGTCTGCAAAGCAGACCGTCATTCACTTGGAGCATGGAAACTGTGCCTTTAAGACCGGAGGTAATCTATCCAATGTGAATTTTGGAAATCAGTATTTTTTCACTTATGTGATAGCTACATCAGATCTTTATGTACCGATAATGGCAGAGGAGTTTGGATGTCCTGAAGAATGTGTTAAAGTAGCTGGAGAACCAATGGCAGACTCTCTTTTGCTGCCACCTCTTAAAATATATGATTTCCAATCTTATGATAAAGTTCTTGTTTGGATGCCTACATTCCGTAATTCGGAATTAATGGGATATAATGATTCAAACCTAGAAACACTGATCCCCTTATTTGAGACTGAAGATTATCCATTATTAAATGATTTGCTGGCTCAATACAATATCAAGCTCATTGTTAAACTTCACCCGATACAAACAGTCCCTAATGATTTGCAAAGACATTTTTCACATTTAAGTGTGTACTCTCACGATGAGTTTGTGAAAAGTGAATATGATATGTATACCCTTTTGGCTAACTCTGACGGTCTAATCGGAGATTATTCCAGTGTTTCAATGCAATATCTTTTTACTGATAAACCACAGGCCTTTGTTGTGCCTGATTTAAATAGTTATAAGTCCAATAGAGGATTTATTTTTGAAAATCCCGAAGCCTATATGGCGGGGCATATTATTAAGACAAAAGAAGATTTCAATCGTTTTGTTGATGATTTTGCCGGAAATAAAGATCCATTTAAGGATAAGCGTCACTGGGTTTGTGACCAAATTTTTAAATACAAGGATGCAAAGAGTTGCGAACGAATCGTTAAACTAAGCGGTATGTC
>CAUDHE010000050.1 GCA_958449275.1 uncultured Alistipes sp.
GGGCAAAACGGACCGTTATCGCAAATATGCGGAAACGGCATATCGAAACGACCTTAATCGTATATTCCGCGACGCACGATAAAAAGCCCGCGGCAAGGCGTCGCGGGCGTAAGCATGAGGCGATGCGGAAGTCGGATCAAAGGCTCTCCGCGGCTTCGTTCTGCAATATGTCGGTCTCGGGGAAGTCGATCATATAGATCATGTGCTGCAATTCGCGAAGCATGTTACGTTTGTCGACTTTCGGCGAGTAGATGTAGCAGTCGACGGTAAGCACCTCGCCGCGCTGTTTGTTCACCGTCGTGTAGCTCACGTAAGGTCCGCCCATGAAGTAATGCTCCACATCCCACAGACCGTACATCTCGACCCACGGACGGTCGCCGATGCGCATGGTACGGTATTCGGAGTCGAACGGAATATAGTTCTCGCCGCTGTCGTCGGCAATCTTGTCCACCGTAATCATATACGAGCCGTCGACGGGACCGGGTATTCGTGACGCGAAGGCGTTGCGCGCCTTTACCAGAGCTTCGGCCTTGAGCGCGTCGGGACCCGTGTAGGGGTATTTGTATATGAAGAAACCTTGGCTCGCGGTAGGGAACTCCTGCGAGATCCACACCATGTCGTCGCTCTTGGTCCGCAACTTGAAATTGTCGGGGATATACATTTCGACGCCGAACGTCGTGCGGACGATCTCTTCGAGCTGCGGCGAATAGTACCGTTCGGCATACGCTACGGCGCGGTCGCGTTCGGCCTTCTCCAGCACGTAGAGCAGGTTATCCTGATTGCGGGCCACGTAGTCGGCCGTAGTGCGGTTGTCGGGTCCCTTTATCGTGACGAACACCTGCGGCTTGGCCGTGACGTCGTACTGCACCGATATCGAGGGTTCCTTTATGTCGTCGCGCACCGTCACGTTGACGATGTTGCGGTGTCGTTCCACCAGACTCTTGAAATTGTTGGGCAGAATACGTATGACGTTGAACATCGGCTCGTATTTGGGCAGCTCGGCCACGGGCTGTCGCAGTACGGCCTGCAACGTGTCGCCCAGCTCGCTCTGCCATTGCGGCTGCGCGCATACGACTATCACTTCGTAGGGATTGCCTGTTGTGGTGTATTCCGATCCGACGGTGCGGAATGCCTTGCAACCCGCCGCCGCCAGCACGACGGCGACTGCTGCCACCGCATTGAAAACAATCTTTTTAACCATATCGTCCGTTTTTGATATCGTGGTAAATATAACACAAAATTCAGATTGTGCAAAATATATACCCGTCGTTAAGCAAAAAAACACTATTTTTGTCCGCGACCGTCGAGACGGAAAACGGAAAAACGACCGACAATGAAATTCAGACCCTATAAATTCATAAAGCGGCTGTATCCCGACATGATCTGGGAGATAGACGATCGTAACGGCGTATTCCTCACTTTCGACGACGGACCTACCCCGGGAATCACCGAGTGGATACTCGCCACTCTGAAGCGTTACGATGCCAAAGCCACTTTTTTCGTGCTGGGAAAGAATGCCGAGCTGTATCCCGATCTCTATCGCCGCATACTCGACGAGGGGCACAAGATAGGCAACCATACCTATTCGCATCAGAAGGGGTGGGGAATGCCGCTCGAAAAGTATATCGAGGATGTCGATTTCGCCGACGACATACTGCACACCGATCTGTTTCGGCCGCCCTATGCCCGCGTGACGCCGTCGCAGATGCGTGCCGTGGGGCAGCGCTACAAGATAATCATGTGGAACATTCTCTCGCGCGACTACGCCTCTACAGTCACTCCGACCGAGTGTTATCGCGGCGTGGCGAAGCATATCGCTCCAGGGAGCATAATAGCGTTTCACGACAGCGTGAAGTCGTTCCGCAACATGAGCTACGCCCTGCCGAGGGTGCTGGAACGCACCAAGGAGCTGGGGCTGAAGTGCAAGATAATAGAATTGTAAACTCGGACTGTCCGCCGCACGGCGCGGCGGCGAATTGCCCGTTACACGGCAATGTCGATTAAACGTAAAAGCGTCATGAAAATAATAGCAGCCGTAACCGGCGCGAGCGGAGCCGTATATGCCCGCCGATGTCTGGAGATCCTTTGCGAGTCGCCGCAGGTGGAGAGCATCGCGCTCATCGTCAGCCGCCACGCCGCCGAGGTGATCGACCACGAGGGCGAGACGCTGCCTGCCTCGCCCAAGATCGTGCGTTACGACAACGACGACATGTTCTCGCCCGCGGCGAGCGGTTCGGCCCGTTTCGACGCCATGATAATGGTGCCCGCGTCGATGGGCAGCGTGGGTCGTATCGCCTCGGGGGTGTCGCAGTCGCTCATCGAGCGTGCAGCCGACGTGATGCTTAAGGAGCGCCGTCCGCTGGTGTGCGTGGTGCGCGAGGCGCCCTACTCGCTCATCCACCTGCGCAACATGACCGCTTTGGCCGAGGCGGGGGCCGTGATCCTGCCCGCTTCGCCGTCGTTCTATTCGCGTCCGCGCGACATCGACGAGCTGACGTCGACCGTGGCCGACCGCGCCGTCGAACACCTCGGCGTGGAGAGGCAACATTATGAATTTGAGGGACGAGCCGACAAATAAAATAGGGCGCGGTGCATACGTTTACGGATTTTTTCGTATATTTGCGCCACTTACGAATTTTAACGAAAAAACATATTTCATATGACAATCACTGCTGCTGATATCAAGATCGGCATGTGCATCGAGATGGACGGCAAGACTTTCCTCGTCGTCGATTTCCAGCACTGCAAACCGGGCAAAGGCCCCGCATTCGTACGTTCGAAGCTCAAGAATCTCGAAAACGGCCGCGTGCTCGAGAATACTTTCTCGTCGGTGAGCCAGAAGATCGAGCAGGTGCGTGTGGAGCGTCGTCCCTACCAGTTCACATACGAGGACGATCTGGGCGCACATTTCATGCACACCGAGACTTTCGAGGAGATAAATATCGAGAAGGAGCTTATCAACAACTACGACCTCATGGCCGACGGCCAGATCGTGGAGGTTATGTTCCATACCGACAAGGAGGCCGTTCTCTCGGCCGAGCTTCCTCCCATCGTGGACATGGAGGTCACCTACACCGAGCCGGGCATCAAGGGCGACACCGCCTCTACCAATTCGCTCAAGCCCGCCACGGTGAATACGGGTGCCACCATCAAGGTTCCCTTGTTCATCAACACGGGCGATAAGATCCGCGTGGATACCCGAACTCGCGAGTACTACGAGCGTATCCGCTAATTGCGGTCATCCGAACAATAACGACGGGTCGCCCATACGGGCGGCCCGTTTTTCGGTATGCTTGCGGGATGCGGGTCGTGTATCGATTCGCCGTAGGCAACGGCGCGAGGTTTCGGCGAGCAGCTGTCTGCCGCGTGGGGCGGCGGCGAACTGCCGATATTGCAAAGCGATATCGATAAATCGACTACCTAAGGCGGATTATTTTGCGGCTCGTCAGAGCCGTGCGAGCCGTAGCCTCTGCCCCGCGGAGGCTCGCAGTCGCTCGCTCCGCAGGCTACGACTCGAAACAGACAGTTCTAAAACTGCGATTTCCGATTGTCGACGTACGCCTTCCCTCCCGGGACCGAATACCGTCGCGCGGCATCGTCGAGAACCAGAACCACGTCGTCGGCTTCGCCTACGGCGGGCGGCACGAAAGTCAGAGGACGGCCGTCGGTGTCGAACACACCCGCCCGCTTCGCCTTGCCCGTGCGCGGGCAGAACCACCATGCGACTATCCTTTTCGCCTTAAGCATATTGCCGCGGACCGAGAAGGTGCGCCCGCAAGGTACGTACACCATGGCGCAGCTGCCTTCCGAATCCATCGTGGCCGTCATTCGATAGCGGCCGTTGCCGCCCGGGACTGCGCTCGCCGTCTCGGCGGGAATGATGAAATCGGGAGCGGGTATGAAGGTGGAATAGGGACGCGATTCCATGAGGCGCCGCAGATAGCCTGCCTGCGTGGCGGCGGGTCGGTCGAGCGCCTGACGCCACGACATGAGCGGACGGTTGATCGGAGCGCGGCCCTTGTCGGGATCGTACATCTGCCACACCGAATGGTGGCCGTACGTCACGCCGCACGAGCCGTTGAATACGTTCCAATAGAGCGCGCGGCGTACGTCGGCCGCAGTGGAGTGCCCCTCGTCGTCGGGGCGGAACTCCAACGGATGGTCCTCGTACAGAGGTTCTATATCCACCACGGGCTTGGACGGCGAGCGACGGTAGTCGAGCAGCGTATTGTGATAGGATTGATAACGCGGCGTATGTCCGTTCTGACGTGCGTTGAACGACAACCATTCATCGTCGTGGAACCACTCGGCCGAGCCTCGCCATCCCGTAGGATGGAACGTTATCGGATTGTCGGGATCGGCACTGCGGATGCCGCGGGCCATTGCGCGTATGACGGCTCGTTTTCGCACGTCGTCGGGATTGCGGTCGCCTCCGAGGATCCAGACTATGTCGCGGTCGCGATAGCGTTCGGCGATGAATCGCCCGTACTCCTCGGCGTTGCGCTCGTCGAATACGGCATTGCCGTCGTTCCATTTGTCACCCCACGTTGGGAGCAGACCTGCGTACATGCCCGCTTCGTTGATCTTGCCGACGATGTAATCCACATGATCCCAATAGTCGTTCGACTCTCCGTCACGGGTGTCGGGACGCGACGGGTCGCGGTCTTTCAACGGACGGTGGCCGTAAGCGTTCGGAGTGTCGAGACCATCCAGCTCGGCCAGCGCGACAGCCTGTATCACGGTGTAACCCTTTGCAGCGCGGTCGGCTATGTAAAGATCGGCTTCGTCGCGGTCGAGGCGGTGGAACAGCTCCCATGCCGTGTCGCCCAACCAAAAGAACGGCCGGCCGTCGGCATATTGCAGTCGGTGACCGTCGGCAGAGACGCGGAGCGGCCCCGACGTTTTATATCCTGCCGTCGCATCGGCGCATACGGCGGCAATGAGGAACAATGCGGATAATGCCTTGGATTTCATCGTGCATGCGCCGTTAAAACTCCTCGCAGAGTCTCAATCCTTCGGCGACGGCCGCATCGATCTTGGCGTCGATCTGCTCGGGTGTGCTGTAATCGAGGTTCTGCGCACTCACCGCATGCAGATCGCCCCAGCCCCATAGCCACGACAGAGCTTTTATGTAGGGAGTGGCCTGCTCCAACGGATCGCCCGTGGCGATGTCCATTCCGCGGGTGGTTATATACATTACTTTTTCGGCCTTGCAAAGTCCCACGCAGCGGCTGCCGTTGTCGGCGAAGGTGATGTTGAACAGCGATATGTTCTCGAAAAAGACCTTCAGCGCACTCGGGAAACTCATGTCCCAGAACGGCGCGGCTATCACTATTCGGTCGGCCTCGGCCACGGCGCGGGCCATACGGACGAACTCTTCGGGAACATGGCCGTCGGCGCGCTCGCCGAGCATCTTTTCGCCCACTGCGGGATAGCCTTTGTCGTTAAGGGCGAAAATTTCGATGGCATACTTTTTTTCGAGACTCTCCAGAATGGGAGTCAGTATCCTTTTGGTACGCGATTCGGGACGCATGCAGGCGTCAATTACGACGAGTTTTTTCATTGCGATATTGTTTTGCGGATTATCGATCGTAAAAATATGAAATAGCGGCAAGAAATGCAACTGCGGGAAACATAAAAACCGAAATTATCGCGGCTCGCGCGGGACCGCAGCTATGCCCATGGAACAAGCATCACACCTGCGACACTTCAGAGTCGCGCGGGCCGCAGCCTCAGCGCGCGGAGTCCCGCAACTCACTTTACGTTCGAGGCGGCCCACCGCAGGCCGCGGCCCGAGAACATTTCCGTCATTACGTATGCGGTTCTTCCGAACCGCGCAGTTCGCCGCCGTCCCTCGCGGCGGACTGCCAAAGCATTCCTGCCGCCGTCGGCGAACAGCCCTCCGAGCCGCCGAAGATAAATGCCACACACACTCCGCTCGTCGGCAAACAAAAAAACGGGACAGACCCGAAAGTCCGTCCCGCGGTTATATGCGCGTCGCGCGCATCAATCCATATCCACCGTCGGCGAATCTATTATCTCCGAAGCGTCGGTGCCCGGCTGTATCAGCTCTTCGTCGGTGTAGCCGAATGTGCGGTAATAGTCGTTGAGGAAACGCACCAGATCGTCACGCTGCGCGTATGCCGCCAAATAGTACAGCTCCGAAAGGCTGTCCATCTTTTCGGTTATGAGGTCGCCTACGATATTGGCCTGCACGCCGTCGAATTGGAGATAGTACTCTATGTACTGTATGATCGTTTCGGCATATGCCTTCAGCAGAGCGTCGCCCTTTTCGTTCTCCTTCAGAGCGTAGTAGCTCTCGATAAAGGGATAGGTGTTGGCATCGGTATAGCGGATCTTGGGCGAAGGGAAGACCTCCAGACCACGGTCGAGCGCAGCCAGAGCCTTGTCGTTCTTACCCTCGCGGATGAGCTGCTTCGCCAGCCGCGCGAACGCCTCGCGAGCCCGCGACGCACTGAGGTTATACTGTATGAAATAGTCGGCGTTCACCTTAGGATCGGCCAGATTGCCGTAACGGAACGTCTCCATAAGCAGGGGATACACCGTGTCGGTATCCATGCGTCCTATCTCCCACGCCGAACGGTAGGGCGTAAGAATCGGCACGAGGCGATAGGAATAGCCGTCGAACTGCAAATAGTCGAGCAGACCGAAATCCTGCAATATGTACACCTGCGTGAACGATATCGGACGTTTCCAGTCGAAATTGGCCAGCAGATCGAGGAGCATCATTTCGCTCTTGTCGATCGAACGTTTACGCGGCGCGATGTTGATGTACACCGTGTCGACCATCAGATCGCGGTCCTCCTCCCTCACTATGCCCGAGGCTATGGCGTTGTCCTTGTCGACGGGTATGGCTATGCGTCGCGCGGGAATGTAATCGAGCAGCGTGCCGTCGGTGAGCGCGAGTTTGGTCTTCTCGGTCTCGTCGGCAATGAAATCCATCAGCTCCTTGATCTCCACCACGCGATCCACACGCTCGCGCACGGGCAGATAGTCGTTCACGAAAGCGTATTTGCTGCGCGGCAGCGAGAACGGCACGGGAGCCGACTCGTTGGCTCGGGTCTTCATCTCGTCTATGTACCATTCGCCGCCCAGATAGCTGGAGTTCATGATTCTCACGTCGGTGCGCACGCCGTCCACCTCCTGATTGAACCACAGCGGGAAAGTGTCGTTGTCGCCGTAATTTATCACTATGCCGTTTTGGGGCACCGATTGCAGATAGTTCCAGCCTATGTCGCGGGCCATGGTGCGGCCCGAGCGATCGTGGTCGTCCCAGTTCTGAGCCGCGAGCACGGCGGGTACCGACAGACATACAACCGTGGCGGCGATGGCTGCGGCGGGCGTATCTCGTCGGACGATGCAGGCGAACAGATCCCTGACGGCGAGCACTCCCAGACCTATCCAAATGCAGAAAGCGTAGAACGATCCCGCATACACGTAGTCGCGTTCGCGCGGTTCCGAAGGCCCCGTATTGAAATATACCACCAGCGCTATGCCCATCATAATGAAGAGCCACATCACCACCGTGAAATTGCGCTGGTCGCGGTTGAGCTGATATATCAAACCTATGATTCCCAGCAGGAACGGCAGGAAGAAATAGGTGTTGCGTGCGGGATTGTCCCTCATTTCGTCGGGCAGATCGGTCTGCGGCCCGACGTAGAGTTCGTCTATCGCCTTGATTCCCGATAACCAGTTGCCGTGGGCTATGGTCTCTTTCGAAGCCTGTATGTCGTCCTGACGTCCCACGAAATTCCACAGGAAGTAACGCCAGTACATGTAGTTGAGCTGGTAGGTGAAGAAGTAGTAGAGGTTCTCGGCGAAAGTCGGCTCGGTGAAGTTCTCGCCCGTGGCCTCGTCGTACACCGTGCGACCGAAGTCGAGCACCTCGCCCGTCAGGGCGCGCCCCTGCTCGTCGCGCATCACTTCGCCGTTTTCGTCGCGCATCACATCGACCTTCGTGCGGTATGCGGCCCACGGCTTGTATTCGGCTTCGCCCTTGTGCGAGTTCCACAGACGCGGGAAGAAGTGCATGAATTGCGAGGGATAGACATATCCCGAGAGTGTCGTGACACGCTCGTAACGCCCCGTATCCTTATTGAAATAGTATGACGTGCTCTCCTCCGTCGAATCGATGGGCGACGAGTAGTAAGGCCCGTAGAACAACGGACGGTTGCCGTACTGGTCGCGATTGAGCACCGACAGCAGGGCGTGGGGATTGTCGGGATTGTTGCTGTTCATCGGCGGATTGGCCACGGCGCGTATGGTAACGGTGGCATACGACGAGAATCCTATGAGAATCATCGTGGTGCAGAGCAACAGCAGGTTCCACACCTTGCGTCCCGCGCGGTGGGTGAGGCAGATTCCGTAGAACAGCGCCGCGAACAATGCCAATGCGAATACGGTTATGCCGAGGTTGACGGGCAAGCCAAGCGTGTTGACGAAAAAGACGTCGACCATCGCGCCCACGTATACGGTGTAGGGGATGATTATTCCGTTTATGAATCCGAGTATCGCCAGCGCGATGAGCGTGGCGCATGCCGCGCCCTTGAGCGTAATGCGGTCGTATTTGCGGAAATAGTAGATGAACACCAGCGCGGGGATGGTGAGCAGGTTGAGGATGTGGACGCCTATCGACAGTCCCATGAGATAGGCTATGAGTACTATCCAGCGTGCCGAGTGCGGTTGGTCGGCCTGCTCTTCCCACTTCAGCATGAGCCACACCACCAGTGCCGTGAACATCGACGAAAGGGCGTATACCTCGCCCTCCACGGCCGAGAACCAAAAGGTGTCGGTGAAAGTGTATGCCAATGCGCCTACGGCTCCCGCGCCGAGCACGGCGATCGAATCGGCTGTGTTCATTTCGCGTCCCGCGGCGATGAATATGCGGCGCGCTATGTGGGTGACGGTCCAGAACAAGAACAGTATGCAGAATGCGCTGGCCAGGCAGTTCATGGCGTTGACCATGTGGGGTACGTAGTGCGTCGACGGCGCGAAGAGCGTGGCGATGCGGGCCATGAGCATGAACAAAGGCGCTCCGGGCGGATGCCCCACTTCGAGTTTGTACGACGTGGCGATGAACTCGGCGCAGTCCCAAAGACTCGACGAAGGCTCCATCGTCAGCAGGTATGTCAAGGCCGCCGCGGCGAATACCGCCCAGCCCGTGATTCTGTTCAGTCGTTTGAAATTCATAAATGTTACGTTGTAAATATTTGCAAAGGTACAAATTTTTCATTCGGAATCATCCGATTCCGACCCACAATATGTTTTGCGGCCTTCGGAGTCGTGCGGTTCGGCGCGCGACTCGGCGGTTGTCATCGGGGTGCAGCCTGCGGAAAACGCGGTGCGAGCATTCGCGAACGACCGTGGGCCTCCGCTGTCGGGAGGCTGCGGCCCGCGCAGTTCTGACGAACTGCCATTCGTCATTCGCATTTCAATCCCGCCTGCGTTCGGCAGCTTGACGGGACATATCCGTAAAGTAAGTCAAAAGTAATGAATAAACGCCTAATATCGAAATTTATTCTTCGGTGCAGTCCTTTTCGACCGTGATTCCGCCCGCGCTGCAAATCGCAGGTTCGCAATTTTCGAAGTCGGATAGACCGTGTTTGCGGAAAAATGGTTATTTTTGTGGAAATTTCACGGCTATGGATTCGAAACTGGTTTTATACAATACGCTTACGCGCCGCAAGGAGCTGTTCGAGCCTGTAAATCCCGAACATGCGGGGATGTACGTATGCGGTCCCACGGTCTACGGCGATCCCCATTTGGGGCATGCGCGTCCCGCCGTCACTTTCGACATGCTGTTCCGCTATCTGAAAGCGTCGGGATACAAGGTGCGTTACGTGCGCAACATAACCGACGTGGGGCATCTGGAGCACGACGCCGACGAGGGCGAGGACAAGATCGCCAAGAAGGCGCGTCTGGAGCAGCTGGAGCCTATGGAGGTGGCGCATTACTATACCGAGCGATATCATCGGGCGATGGACAAGCTGAATGTGCTCACCCCCTCGATCGAGCCGCACGCCTCGGGTCACATCATCGAGCAGATAGAGTTCGTGAAACGCATTCTCGATGCGGGATATGCCTACGAGTCGAACGGATCGGTATACTTCGACGTGGAGAAATACGACAAGGACTACCGTTACGGTCGATTGTCGGGCCGCAATCTGGACGACATAGTAGAGAACACCCGTTCGCTCGACGGCAGGGAGGACAAACGCCGCTCGGTCGATTTCGCATTGTGGAAAAAGGCGTCGCCCGAACACATCATGCGTTGGCCCTCGCCGTGGAGCGACGGCTTCCCCGGGTGGCACATGGAGTGCTCGGCCATGAGCACCAAGTATCTGGGCGAGACGTTCGACATCCACGGAGGCGGCATGGATCTGCTGTTTCCCCACCACGAATGCGAGATCGCGCAGGCGACGGCTGCGCTGGGGCACGATTCGGCACGTTATTGGGTACACAACAACATGATAACCATCAACGGTCAGAAAATGGGCAAGTCGCTGGGCAACTTCATAACGCTGGATGAGATGTTCACCGGCAATCACAAGATGCTCGCGCAGGGATATTCGCCCATGACCATACGTTTCTTCGTGTTGCAGGCGCACTACCGCTCGACGCTCGACTTCTCGAACGAGGCGTTGCAGGCTGCCGAGAAGGGACTCGATCGTCTGATGAAGGGCGTGGAGACGCTGGGCAAGCTCAAGCCCGCGGCGCAGTCGAGCGTCGACGTGCGGGAGCTGGCCGACCGTTGCCGCGCGGCGATGGACGACGATCTTAACTCGCCGATGGTGATCTCGGCCCTGTTCGACTGGGTGCGCATAATAAACCAGGTGGCCGAGGGGCAGCAGAGCCTTACGGTCGAGGATCTGGAGGCGTTACGCAGCACGGTGAACCTCTATGTGTTCGATATTCTCGGACTGCGCGACGAGAAGGCCGCGGGGGCTTCGGGTAACGACATGGTGACCCCTCTGGTGGAGATGTTGCTGGCCATGCGTCAGAAAGCCAAGGCCGACAAGGATTGGGCCGCGTCGGATAAGATTCGCGATGAACTTACAGCCATCGGCATCCGCGTGAAGGACCGCAAGGACGGCGTGGACTGGGAGATAGAGTAAAACGACCCGCAGAGTCGTGCGGGCCGCAGGCTGTGGAGGACGGGAAATGCAGTCCGCCGCGTGAGGCGGCGGCGAACTGCCGACTCTTACGAGTCACAATTTTAACGATAACCTTAGTTTATAACGAACATGATTTCGGAAGAACAGATTAAAGAGGCTATAAGACGACAGGATTCGTTGGGGAGGTGTCTTTGACATCGCTCAGCGGAAAATAGATCTTCAGAACGAAGAGGAAAAGACTCATGATCCCGATTTTTGGAACGATGCCGACGCCGCGCAGAAACAGTTGCGCAAGGTGGCGTCGATCAAGAGTTGGGTGGACGATTACGACGCCGTGGCAAAGGGCGTCGAGGACCTGCAACTGATGCCCGAGTTCGTCGAGGCGGGGCTTGCCTCCGAGGAGGAGATGGACGAGCAGTACCGCGCGACGATGGAGC
Organism: uncultured Alistipes sp.; assembly: GCA_958449275.1. Taxonomy (GTDB): domain Bacteria; phylum Bacteroidota; class Bacteroidia; order Bacteroidales; family Rikenellaceae; genus Alistipes. Next base: position 11,573 of record CAUDHE010000050.1, read on the forward strand.
GCATCGAGGCTTTGGAGCTTCGCAACATGCTGCGCGGCGAGGAGGACAAGATGGGTGCCATAATGGATATCAATGCGGGTGCGGGAGGAACCGAGGCTCTGGACTGGGCATCGATGCTGTTGCGCATGTACACTCGCTGGTGCGATGCGCACGGATACAAATACCGCATGATGGACTATCAGGCGGGCGACGAGGTGGGCGTTAAATCGTGTACGCTGGAGATCGAGGGCGATTTCGCCTACGGTTATCTCAAGAGTGAGAACGGCGTGCACCGCATGGTTCGTCTGTCGCCGTTCAATGCCAACAACAAGCGCCAGACCACATTCGCTTCGGTGTTCGTGTCGCCTGCGGTGGACGACACCATCGAGATCAGGATCAACCCCTCCGACTGCGAGTGGGACACCTATCGTTCGAGCGGCGCGGGCGGTCAGAACGTCAACAAGGTCGAGACGGCCGTGCGCTTGCGCTATCACGGCAAGGATCCCGACACGGGCGAGCCCGTGGAGTTCCTTATCGAGAACATGGAGACGCGCTCGCAGCTCATGAACCGCGAGAACGCCATGCGCATACTCCGTTCGAAACTCTATCAGCGCGAAATGGAGAAGCGTCGGGCCACGCAGCAGGCATTGGAGGCGACCAAGAAGCGTATAGAATGGGGTTCGCAGATACGTTCGTACGTATTCGACGACCGTCGCGTGAAGGATCATCGCACAGGGTGTCAGACCTCGAACGTGGAGGCCGTGATGGACGGCGACATAGACGCTTTCATAAAGGAATACCTGATGCAGTTCGGCGGCGAGTAGACAGCTGCTGTTCGCCGACGGCGGCGCGAATGTTTCAGCAGTCCGCCGCGAGGGGCGGCGGCGAACTGCCGATATCGCTGTGCGATATCGATTTAACCGTAAAGTCAATGGTTATGTTACGAATCGTTTCTCTGTTTTCGATGTTGCTGCTGACGGCATGCCGCGTGTCGGCCGTGGAACCCGACAGCGGTGTGAAAGTCGGCGCCGAACGTACCGACGAATATCTGTCGGCGTTGCGCGGGCGTCGCGTCGCCGTACTGGCCAACCACACGGCCATGGTCGGCGACCGTCATTTGGTCGACATGTTGTGCGACGAAGGGATCGACGTAGCGGGAATCTTCTCGCCCGAACACGGATTTCGTGGCGGCGCCGATGCGGGCGAGCACGTAGGCAGTTCGGTTGACGAGAAGACGGGCATTCCCATATGGTCGCTCTACGACGGCGGCTCGGGACGCCCATCGGCCGCTACGATGGACAAGTTCGACGTGCTGGTGGTCGACATGCAGGATGTGGGGCTGCGTTTCTATACCTATTATATAACGATGCTGCGCATGATGGACGTCTGCACCGACCACGACCGCGCCGTTATCGTGCTCGACCGTCCCAACCCCAACGGGATGTACGTCGACGGTCCCGTGCTCGACATGAAGTACAAATCGGGAGTGGGCGCGCTGCCTGTTCCCGTGGTGCACGGCCTTACGATGGGCGAGATCGCCCTCATGTCGCGCGGCGAGGGATGGTGCGGCGATTGCGAATTGCAGGTGGTGAAGTGCGAAGGCTATACTCATTCGACGCGTTACGTACTGCCCGTCGCGCCGTCGCCCAATCTGCCGACGCAGCATGCCGTATATCTCTATCCCTCGACATGTCTGTTCGAGGGTACCGTATGCTCGCTCGGGCGCGGAACCGACCGTCCGTTCGAGTGCTACGGACATCCCGACTACGAGGGCGGCGACTTCACGTTCACGCCGCGTTCGGTGGCGGGCGCCAAGAATCCGCCGCTCAAGGACAAGCCGTGCCGCGGCCGCGATCTGCGGAACATAGCTGACGAGGAGGTCATAAAGTGCGGATTCGATCTGGAGTATGTGATCGATGCCTATCGCAATCTCGGAATGGGCGAGAAGTTCTTCACCCCCATGTTCGAGAAACTGACGGGTGTCGATTACGTGCGTCGCATGATCGTCGAGGGGCGTTCGGCCGACGAGATCCGTGCCGTGTGGCAACCCGAATTGGAGAAGTACCGCGCCCTGCGTCGCCGCTATCTGCTCTACGAAGAGTAAATCTAAAGATATATTGCGATTCCCGCGGCAGCCGAGAGGACTATCAGCAATATCGGGTTGACTTTCTTGTACGATGCTGCGAGCGTCGCGCCGAAAAGCACCCAGCTCCAGGCGTCGATGAAGCTCGCGCCGTCGTCCGACGACGGGAAGATCAGAAGCAGCGCGGCAGCGCCGATCATGCCTATCACCACGGGGCGCATGCCTGCCACAGCCCCCTTTACATAACGGTTGTCGCGCAGTTGCAGGAAGAAACGGGTGATGATTATCATCAACGTCAGCGCAGGCAGACAGACCGATACGGTCGCCACCACTGATCCCCAGAATCCCGCCACCGTGTAGCCCACGTACGTGGCCGAGTTGATCGCTATCGGCCCCGGGGTCATCTGCGACACGGCCACTATGTCGGCGAACTCGGCGTTCGTCATCCATTCGTTCTGCACCACCACTTCGTTCTGTATGAGCGAAAGCATGGCGTATCCGCCGCCGAATCCGAAAAATCCGATCTTCAGATAGCTGTAAAAGAGTTTGAGATATATCATCGCCGCGCCTCCTTTCCTTTACGTCCGCCCCGAGCCGCCAATGCTATGCCCGCCGCCGCGCCGATTATCAGCAGATATACGGGCGAGAACCCGAAATACCATACTGCCAGCGCCGTGGCCGCGGCCGCAGCCACGAGGATGGGGCGCATGCCTTTGGTGAATCCCATTATGGGAGCTATGATGAGCGCCACCACCGCGGGACGCATACCCTTGAACGCGGCGTCGACCACGGCATTGTGGCGTATCTGCGAGAAGAAGACCGCCACCAGAAGGATTATGGTGAACGACGGCAGTACGACCCCGAGCAATGCCGCCGCCGCGCCCGCATAGCCGTACATCTTGTAACCGACGAATACCGAGGTATTGAGCGATATGGGTCCGGGAGCCGATTGCGCCAGCGTGAGCAGATCGAGAAACTCGTTCTCGGCTATCCACTGTCGGCGGGTTATCACCTCGTTCTGTATGATGGGTATCATGGCGTATCCGCCGCCGAATGTGAACAGCCCGATCTTGAAGAATGACAGAAAGAGTTCGAAAAATTTGTTCATGGTCATCGTATTTCTAAAAAAACGCTTGACAAATATCGTGCGCGACAGCGGCCGCTCGCACTACCTCGCGAAACGGCAGAACGTGCCGAGCGGCAGCGACTTGCCGCTGCGATCGTCGAAATAGAGCTCTCCGAACTCCTCGCCGCCCTCGCTGCCGAAACATTGCCTTACGGCCGTACGGGCCAGCAGGGCCGACAATCCCATCGAGTAGAGGTTGAGCACGAGGAATCCCCGTTCGCGGTCGAGCAGTTCGGCGCAGCTCTCCAGCATGCGGCCTATGTGCTCCTCCAAAACCCATTTCTCGCCGTTCGCTCCTCGGCCGTATGCGGGCGGATCGAGGATGATTCCGTGATAGCGGTTGCCTCGTCGCACTTCGCGCTGCACGAACTTCATGGCATCCTCCACGATCCAGCGTATGCCGTCCAATCCGCTGAGTTCCATGTTCTCGCGCGCCCAGCTCACCACCTGCTTCACCGAATCGACATGCGTCACCTCGGCTCCCGCGGCCCGAGCCGCCAAAGTTGCTCCGCCCGTGTAGGCGAACAGATTGAGTACGCGCGGCGCAATGCCGTCGGTTGCGAGACATTCGGTGCGGTCATAGATGAAATTCCAGTTGGCCGCCTGCTCGGGAAATATGCCCACGTGTTTGAACGCGGTGAGCCCCAGCCGCATACGGATATTCATCTTTTTATGCGAATAGCCTATGGTCCAGCGGTCGGGCATGGAGTGGCTTTTGATCCATTCGCCGCGTTCGTCGTTTCGCGAAGAGGCGGTGCGCATGAACGAGGCATGCGCCTCGGCGTGCCAGCGCTCCTCGCTCAGCGAGCGTCGCCATATGGCTTGCGGTTCGGGACGGCGCGTAACGTAACGACCGAAACGCTCCAGCTTTTCGCCCTCGCCCGAATCGATGAGTTCGTAATCGGGAAATGATGGTGTTATAAGTTGATTCATAACCAATTATTTTTTCTTGTCGCGGCAGCAGTCGACGAGCGACATTTCGCATCGCAGGCAGTCGAACTCAAGGCGGTAACGCGCCGTGCCGTGTTCTATGTAGAGATCGCCGCGAAGCGCGGGCGACTCCTTGAGACATTGTCCTATCTCGCGGCGCAGGCAGTAACTCGATACCATCACCCGTTCGCCTGCCGTGGGCGAGGTCTCCAGCGGCGGTTCGATATGCCGCACGCCGTGGACGCGGTAGAACTCGGCCGCCATGCGGTTGGTCACGTTTTCGCGGCGCGTCACAGTGTCGTTCGGGTAGCGGGCCGTGCCGTCGTCGACCTTTATGCGGTGCGGTATCGGCCGACGGAGACGTTCGCGACGCAACGTTTCGAGAGCTTCTCGACGCATTTCGCCCAGGAGCGATGCGGGGATAAAGTATTCCGATCCCGTGACAGCGACGTCGCGCACCGTGAATATGGTGTCGCCGCTCTTGGCGACGGTACGTCGCGCCGTCTGTTCCATCTTGTCGCTGTCGGCGGCAGGGGCGAGCGATATGTTGCGGTCGACGGTGACCTCCGTGCCTTCGCAGTCGCATAGCGACAGTGAAGCGCCGTCGGCGGAGAGTGCGATGCGGGCGTCGGCGTCTATCGTGCGGCGTGTGCGGCTGCGGTCGAGGGCTGCCGAAAAACGATGGTCGTAATTGCGGAATACCTCCGCACCGATTTCGATTCCATCCATGCGGTTGGGAACTATAGTACCGTTTTCGGCGCCGTTGACGTTGGTGCCCGTCATACCTTTGCCGCCTATTATGCATATGCCGTCGCCCGCAGCGAGATCGTTTGCGCGATCGAGCGCAAATCCGCGTCGGGTAACGGACGCGATGCGTCCCATAGGTTCGCCGACGGCTTTGGGGGTATCGAACGACGCCACTCCGCCGCACTTGCCGTGCAACATGTATCGCGAAGCTCCGCGCGTGAAGCTCTTGACGGTATCGGGAGTGAAGTCGGGGATGCTGCGTCCGACCGAAGGCCGTACGAGATCGGGGCGGCGTGTCAGGATCTCATCCAATCGTCGGCGGTAGAATGCGACGGTGTTTTTTATGTAGCGAATATCTTTCAGGCGTCCCTCTATCTTGAACGATGCTATGCCCGCGTCGATCAGATCCTCCAGATCATCCGACAAATCGAGGTCGCGGACCGACAACAGATGCTTCCCGCTCATGAGCGTGCGGCCCGACGTCTCTTTAAGGTCGTAGGGCAGGCGGCACGGCTGCGAGCATTCGCCTCGGTTGCCGCTTCGCGACGATGTGGTGCGCGAGAGGAAACAGCGGCCGCTGTGGCCCACGCATATGGCTCCGTGCACGAAACACTCCAGCTCCACCGTGGTGGCGGCCCGTATGCGGCGTATGTCGTCGAGTGTGAGCGAGCGTTCGAGAATCACGCGTGCGAATCCGCAATCCTGAAGGAACCGTACTCCTTCGGGCGTGGTGTTTCCCGTCTGCGTGGATGCGTGCAGCTCTACGGGCAGATTCATTCGCCGCAATGCCATGTCTTGTACGATAAGGGCGTCGATCCTCGCCGCGATGAGTTCGCGTGCCTGCGCCTCGGCCGCCTCCGTTTCGTCGTCGAAAAGTACGGTGTTGAGCGCGGCGTGCACCCTCACGCCGTATTGATGGGCATACTCAACGGCGCGGGCGATGTCGTCGATGCTGTTGGCTGCGCCGCGGCGCGCCCCGAAGCGCGAGCCGCCCATGTAGACGGCATCCGCTCCGTAATCGACGGCGGCGACGGCGGCCGCGAGGTCTTTGGCGGGTGAAAGGAGTTCGACACTACGCATAACGTGCGCAAAAATAGTGAATAATGCGCAAAGCGCGCCCTTTTGCGGCCGCTTTTTACTCCGCGGGGGCGTCGTGACGGAAAAAAGCGGCATGAGCCGAGATGACGAAAGAGTATTTTTTATAACTTTGCAATTCGTAAACCGAATAAAAAAGACAGGGTTATGTTGACATTGAAGCAACTCAGAGACGACAAGGAGCTTGCCATCAAACGCTTGGCCAAAAAAGGCGTGGATGCCGCTCCCGTTATCGCCAAGATAGAAGAACTGGACGACCGCCGCAAGGCCATTCAGGCCGAGCTGGACAATTGTTTGGCCGAGCAGAATGTCGCCGCGAAACAGATCGGCGCATTGATCGGTCAGGGTAAAAAGGAGGAGGCCGAGGAGAAAAAGCGTTTCGTCGCCTCGCTCAAGGCCCGTTCGGGCGAGTTGTCGGCCGAGCATCAGTCGGTGAGCAACGAGTTGCAGTCGCAGATCGTGCTGCTGCCCAATTTCCCCGCCGACATAGTGCCCGAGGGCAAGACGGCCGAGGATAATTTGGTGGTGAAACTGGTGGAGAGCTATACCTCGCTGCCCGAAAATCCGCTGCCGCACTGGGAGTTGGCGCGCAAGTACGACATAATCGATTTCGATCTGGGCGTAAAGCTCACGGGCGCGGGATTCCCCGTTTACAAGGGTAAGGGCGCACGTTTGCAGCGCGCGCTGATAAACTATTTCCTCGATTGCAACACCAAGGCCGGTTATCGGGAGATCGAGCCGCCCGTAATGGTCAACGAGGCGTCGGGATTCGGCACGGGACAGTTGCCCGACAAGGAGGGGCAGATGTACCATGCTACGGCCGACAATTACTATCTGGTGCCTACGGCCGAAGTGCCCGTCACCAATATCTACCGCGATGTGATTCTCGACGAGAAGGATTTCCCCGTCAAAATGACCGCCTATACCCCCTGCTTCCGTCGCGAGGCCGGATCGTACGGCAAGGATGTGCGCGGACTCAACCGTCTGCATCAGTTCGATAAGGTGGAAATCGTGCAGTTGTCGCTGCCCGAAAATTCGTACGAGGCGTTGGACGGTATGGTCGCTCACGTGGAGTCGATCGTGAAGTCGCTCGGATTGCCTTATCGCATTCTGCGTCTCTGCGGCGGCGACATGTCGTTCACTTCGGCACTCACTTACGACTTCGAGGTCTATTCCGAGGCTCAGAAGCGCTGGCTCGAGGTGTCGTCGGTATCGAATTTCGAGTCGTTCCAGGCCAACCGCCTCAAGTTGCGCTATCGCGACGGAGGCAAGAAGATAAATCTGGCCCATACGCTCAACGGTTCGTCGCTGGCGCTGCCCCGCATAGTGGCCGCTTTGTTGGAGAATTTCCAGACTCCCGAGGGAATCCGCATTCCCGAGATGCTGATTCCTTACACGGGATTTGATATTATCGGATAATTCGTTATATTTGCATTAGACTTTTTCTAACTTTAAAACAAATATTATGGCTTACAAAATTTCAGATTCGTGCGTAGCTTGCGGAACTTGTATCGACGAGTGTCCCGTTGAAGCTATTTCGGCAGGCGATATCTATGTTATCGATCCCGACAAATGTATCGACTGCGGCACTTGTGCAGGCGTTTGCCCCAGCGAGGCTATCGCTCCCGCCGAATAAGTGCGAACAGATACTTTAATCGATTAGGAGGCGATGTCCGTATAACGGGCGTCGCCTCTTTATTTATTGTGGCGGTGATTGTCGAATCGTACGGCCGCAGTCCGAGCGCGTAACGCCACCTTGCAGCAAGACCGACCCCGAAAGTTTCACCGCGGCACATTTTAGCTCCACCTTTTGGGTGACAAGGTGGAAATACTGCTGCTCTTTGAGCCGCGCAGTTCGCCGCCGCCCCACTGCGGCGGACTGCAACTCGCGAAGCTCGTTTTGTCCTCCGCCGTCGGCGAACAGCCTTGCGGAAGGAGGCAGGGAATGCGTATAATAAAAGAAATGCCGTTCGCAGAACTGCGCGGACCGCAGCTTCTGCCCCGCTGGGTCCGCAACTCGCTTAATACTCGTTTGCATTCTCCGCCGCCTGCCGCCCGCGGGCCAAATGCCGTCTGTCGACGCGCATGCCGATGTCGATTATATCGTTCAACGCTTCGCGCCGCAAACTCTCGTGCTTCAAAAGACAATCGATTTCGAACGCCTCGACGTCGATCGAACGCGGCGACTCGTTTTTATCCGAGCGCACGATATACTCCAACATCCGACATAGACGCATGAT
>CAUDHE010000051.1 GCA_958449275.1 uncultured Alistipes sp.
TAGACAACCCCGCCAATCGTTACACGATACAGATAGACGTAAACTATGACGGCGCCATTTTCACGCCGAAAACAGACGCAACCGGTAATACGACCTGGGAGCAGGTGACCGCCGATCGCGAGGCCGTCATAGCCCGAATCAACGAGAGTCTCGAAAAATTCGCAGGCCAGGCAATGTTCTACAACGGCGGCAAAGCCTTCTTCTACGTACCCATCAAGCACCACGGCTCGGGTAACAGCGCGTTTATCGAGAACCCCAAGACGGGCGATTACGGCATCGTGCGCAACCACTCGTACCAAGTGACGATCAACAGCATATCGGGTCTGGCGACAGGCGTAGCCGACGAAACCGACAAGCCGCTGCCCGATCCCACCCCTACTCAGACTTACTTCATCAATGCCACCATGAACGTTCTGGCATGGCACGTAATGAGCCAGTCGGTAGATTTGTAATATAACATTTTGGTAATTCGATGACGGCGGGCAGGTCCCGCGCGGATTGCGGTCCGCCGTCATTTTTATAATTCACGATCCGACCGCCGAACGAAAGGCGGCTACGGACACACATCGAAAACCCGCGCGGAGGATAATCCGCAGAGATACGGGAGCCGCCGCGAAAAGGCCGCTCCGCGATCGAACCTGACACGATCGCCCCCGAAAACGAAAACACGAGGTTTCGGCAACGAAACCCACAAGATATAACAATAGAGAGACGATAATAAAACAAAAAATACATTAACGATGAAACTGTTCAATAGAAGAAGTTTACGACTTGCCGCGGCATCGCTCGCGGCGATGGTCGCAGCCCTCGCGTCATGCGATTCCGCCATTTACGATGACGAAGGCGACTGCTCGGTACGTTATCGCGTCGGCTTCCGATACAAAAAGAACGTACTCGACGTCGACGCTTTTTCCTCGCAGGTGAAATCCGTCTCGCTGTTCGTATTCGATCGCAATGGATCACTCGTCACGACCAAAACCGAATCGGGAGAAGCTCTCGCGCGCGAGGGATATACCATGCAGATCGACGTCGCTCCCGGGCGTTACGACCTGGTGGCATGGTGCGGCCTGACCGAAGGCGAGGCATTCTCGCTGACATGCGGCGACCGTCCCGCATGCAAAAAGGATCTCGCATGTCATCTCGCCCGCGAAACGGAGGCCGAAGGCGTCTGTTGCCGCAAGCCGCTCAACGCTCTGTTCCACGGTTATGCCGAAAACGTGGAGTTCCCCGATACATACGGCGATCATCTGGCGGGCAGCGTAGAACTCACGAAAAACACCAACACGGTGCGCGTAATACTCCAGCATTACAACGGCAAGGAGCTGAACAAGGACGATTTCTCGTTCAGCGTGACCGACGACAACGGATTGATGGACTACGACAACACCCTGCTCGACGACGAAACGATCACATATCGCGAATGCAAGAAGCAATCGGGCGAGGTGTCGTTGCCCGACGGATCGAGAACCGTAACCTCCATAAGCTCGGTAATTGCCGAAATCGATCTGGCACGCCTCGTTAAGGAGGGGCATGCGCCCGAGCTTACCGTGGCATGCAAGGATAATTCGGCGCCTCTGTTCCGTCTGCCGCTCATCGACCTGCTGCTTTGCGCCAAGGGAGATGTTCCCTATGCCAAGGACGATCAGGATTACCTCGACCGTCAGGACAACTACAACCTCATATTCTTCATCGACGACGAGAACGGTTGGTATACCAAAGGCGGCATCTGGATCAACTCTTGGCACGTGATGAGACAAAATTCGGATTTATAACCAGACCCGTTTACCATGAGACCAATAATTCCATACACTTTACGACTGTCGGCGCTGCTATGCGCGCTCATCGCGGTCGCGTGCGTGAACGACAACGAGTCATGTCCGCCGATCGGGCAGACCGAACAGTACGTCATTAATCTGCGTATAGTAACCCGCAAGGCGCAGACTCGCACCACACGCACCGGGGATCACGAGAAAGAGAGCGCCACGGCCGCCGAAGACCATATCGATATCGCGGGCGGAGATTTCCTGGTGCTGGTATTCGACGGCTACGGACGTCTGATACAGCGATTCGAACCGTCGAGCACGGTCGTCAGAAATACATTCGCCAATGTATACGAACTCTCGGGCGTGCTGGGCGACACCTCGGCAGAACGGATTCAGGTGGCGGTAGCGGCCAACTGGCGAAGCATGGACGCATACGATGCCTACGGCAGCTTCGTGCTCGGACACACATTTATGAGCGACATGTACGGCGACGGCGATACTCGGAATTTCACGTTGCCGAATCCCGACGGCGGATGGCAGCCGAATATCGAAGCCGAACGTACGGTCCCGATGTACGGATGCTCGGATGTGAAGCCGCTGGGCGACGCCAAGCCCGGCGCCGACGACAAGAACCGTTACGAACTGGACCTCGGAGAGATAAACATGCTTCGCGCCGTGGCGAAGATAGAGATTGCGGATTGTCTGCCCGAAGGGCTGGAGATCGACCCTGACGTCACCCTGTCGAGCTACAACACGCAAGGCCGACTGATCCCCGACGCAACGGCAAATCCCGATTGGAATAAGGCGGACAAGCAGGTCGCGAAACCCACCCTGCCGACTGCGCCGAAAGCTGCCGACAAACTAAGGTTCTTCGCCGAAAGAAAGAAGATAGGCGACACGGAACGCACCGTATACTCGGCATACGTCACCGAAACCGACCTGACGGCAAACCGCCCGCACGTCAATCTGACGGTAAAAGATTCGGACATTCAATACTCCTCTTCGAAAGATTACCAAATGGCTGTGGACAACTACACCGACGGCACCCAAAGCTCGACCGACCGTCTGGAGGCGTTGCTCCGCAACCATATCTACCGTTATGAGATAAAATCGGCTTCGAACAAGGATCTGAAGATAAACTGCACCATCTGTCCCATGGGTTCGGGCATAGCCGAAATTCCCGACTTCGAATAACGCAAACTTTTGACGAAAGATGAAACGACTGACATACATATACGAAAAAACGATCGCCGTGCTGCTGGTATCGGCGATAGGCATCGCCGCCGTATCGTGCCGAACCGACGATATCGACTCCCCGCACGCCGATATGCGCGAGGGTCTGCCCGCGACTCTGTCTCTCACGGTGAATCTCGGCGACATGAGCCAGGCCTCGCGTGCGGCCATAAACGACGTTTATGCCGGAACGATCAGGAATCTTTGGGTGGGTATCTACAACACCGAAACGGGAGAGTGCACGTTCAACCGAACGTTCACCGACTTGAAAGGCCCCGGCAATCATACGATCGCCACTCTGGAGGGGATAGATACCAAGTCGGGTAAAAGCTACATAGTGGCAGTCGCCAACACGGAGGATAATTACGGCATTACCGACGATGACGCTTTTCGAAAAGAATTGAACATACCCGAGAGCAGAGGCGGCGAGCTGCGGACTCTCCTCGAAGGAGCCGACACATGGAGAAAATACAAGAGCATATCGCTCATGCTCACCGATCCGTCGAACATCGACTTCTCGGGCAGCGACAATCTGGCCATGAGCGGCTCGTACCATACCGAGACGGCCGAAGATCCCGAATCGTGGCACGACGCGAACGGCGATCCGACACCCTGCCATATTCCCGCAGGCGCGACCGAGCTGCGAGGGTGCATACATCTGCGTCGCATGATCTCCTACGTGAAGTTCAACGTCGCGGCAGGCCCAAACGTCGAGATAGAGCCCATAAGCTGGCAAGTGCACAACAACCCCATCATAGCCTATCTGCAAGAGAGAGTTGCCAATTCAGCCGACGTGTCGACATACTTCGGCGATCGCGACGGATATTCGAGCAATCACGGAGTATCCAATCTGTCATACGATTTCGACAACGGCGATCTCACCGATGCGACGGGAGTAGCCACGGGCAAAAAAGGCTCGTCGTTCGATTTCTATCTGTTCGAAAACAAACAGACCGCAACGGATTACCGACAACTGGTGGACGGCGATTACGTAGGAATATCGCAGAAAGGATATGCCGACCGCGAGCGCGAATGGAAAAACGCCGACGGGACGAACACCGGCATATACAAGAGCCTCAGTCCCTCGGGAGCAGAGGCCAAACCCAATGCCGAGGGAACCGACACCAAAAACTTCGCGACATACGTCACGTTCCGCCTGAAAGTGACATACTGGGTCAAAGAGACCATAAGTGAAAACGGAGCGAATTTGAACGACGACGCGGCACTGACGCCCGTATCGAAAGATACGCCCGATGCCGTCCGCCGAGAGGGTTATGCCAACTATACGGTGCATATGGGATACATTGAGGGCGACGACGAATCGGCCAAAGCGCAGGATTTCAATTGCCGCCGCAACATGAAATACACCTGCAACGTGACCGTGAAGAGTCTCAGCAACATCATCGTGGAGGCATTCAACAACGATGAGCCGCAGCCCGGAGCCGAAGGCGACGTCACCGATGTGCAGGATGTGAACCGCATCGAGTTGGATGCGCACTACGCCGTATTCAACATACGTCTCAGCAACAAAGAGCGCCGGAACCTGAAATGGATGATAGAAGCGCCGTATGACAACGCCACCTACTCGTACTATGCCGACGATTACCGAACGGGCGGAAACCACGAAGCCGACCGCATGAAACTCGACGACGACCAGTTCTACACATGGGTGCGTTTCAAACCCACCACCGACGAAAATACCTTGCGCCGCTACAAAGACTCCGAAGATGACGAAACCATCTGGACTCTGGAGCAATTGGCCGACCCCGAAAACAATCGCGGCGTGAACGGCGACGGCACGCCCGTATCGGATATCGACAGCGACGAACAGTTGTGGTACACGGTATTTATCGACGAATACGTCTACCATAAAGACGCACAAGGCAACTCGACCGACAGCGCCGACGGAACGGAGGGAGGCTGGAACGCTTATGTCAATCAGGACCCGCGCACGGTGTGGATCGCCTGCAACAACCGCAAGATATCGAATGACCGAGAAAGCATGTACATGAACTCGAAATACATGATTTCGCAGAATTCGATACTTACCTACTACTCCGACACAAATCGCACACCCAACAACACGGTTCTGGGACTCGAACGCGAAAACGAGACGTTCGGTCTCAATCTCGCATGGTCGCAAACGGCATGGGACGCATTAGGGACCCCGAATGCCGATAACGGACGTTGGAACGTATGGTATTATCTCAGCGGAGGCAAGATAAATGAGACACAATCCGCCATCGGGTGGAACAACATGGCCGCAACCAAAAGCGTAACCATAGACGGCAGATCATACACATGCCTGATTCCTTTCAGCCGAAATGCGATCAACACCGACCAGCTGCAAGAGCCGTCGGGAACGAAAACGGCACCCATATTCATGCCTGAAGAGATAAACGGGACCCTAAGAGGAAGCGATAACAGAAGAAACTATAACCCAAATCCAAATTCGAACAGTTCGAATTACGAGATAATAACCGCCTGCATGTCGCGCAACCGCGACGAGAACGGCAACGGAGTAATCGATGCCGACGAGATGAAGTGGTATGTCCCGACAACGGGAAAATACACACGTATAATCCTCGGACGCGCCGTAATGCCGCAATCGCAGCGACTGATGAATTTCGACGAAACGCCCAAATACGGATTCCGACAACCCGACGGGACATACAACACTACGAGTTCCGATTACAACACCCGATATCATTTCGCGACGAGCGACAAGAAAAATGTCTGGACGGAAGAGGGAAAATCGACATCCGAATGGTTGCAAGACAGTTGGGATATGGGAGCATGGCAGATAAGATGCGTGCGAAACCTCGGTGTGAACATGGGACGGGTAATCGACACTGATCCCGTAACGCCGGCGTACGAATACTCCCAATCGGATTACACGTTCAAGTTATCGTATTACGAGGATGCCTGCAAACGCGCGCCTCAATCGAACCACCTGCTCTCTCACGACGTGCAATCATCGACCAACCAGCCCGCCGCAGCATTCGAGGTCGCCAGAAACGATTGCAATGCCGCCAATACCACGATCGCAGCAGGCACGACGCTCGGATTCAACGGATCGCAATTAATGAATTATTCGGAAGCCGCTTGGAAAACGGCTTGCGATAACAATTACATCTGCGGCGGATATTCGCAGGAGACCGACGGAAGCGATCGCGGATCATGGAGAGTTCCCAACCAAAAAGAACTCGTAATGATGCGACGACAAGGCCTTTTATCGGGTACCGACAACGAAGACGGTTGGTTCTCGTGCACGCAAGAGCATTTCGACGCCTACAATAACCGAAACAACACAACGAGGCGTTTCTTTATGTTCTTCCCCAACCGAGGCACGATCAATTCGCAGGCAACGCGCCGCCACGTCAGATGCGTGCGCGACAAGATGAACAATTGATACGCGCCCGCATCGATAACACACTTAAAAATCGCCCCTGCTCGAAGACATTTCGAGCAGGGGCGATTCCTTTATTACGTAATCAATATAGCCAATCGGATCCCTTGCAATACGAAGTCGTAACGCAACCGCCAACCAAGCGGACACAAGAGGAATCTGCCTCCCGCGCATCGCGCGCGGAACCGAACAAACGCAGCGGAATGCAATGCAAAAAAAGGACTGTCCCTTGCGGAACAGTCCTCTTGCGTTGCAGGCGAATCGATCGCCCGACGGAATTTATTCACCGCCGAATAATCAATTGTAACCGTGCTTGTCGATTTCGAGAGTGATCGGCGTAATGTTATAGGGGTGCGAAGCCACCTTTACATAACCCTCGTTCTGGTTCAGATCGCCCTTGTTATCCACGATGGCGTTCTCGGGAACGGGCCACAACACGTTGTGAACGGCTATGCGGAAGATACCTTTGGCATACTGCACGTAGCCCGTGTCGCTGTACGAGGTGTTGGTACCGTTACCCTTGTAATAAAAGTCGTTGTGAGCGACCACCCAGTCGAAATAGAAGTTATAGCCGAGCTCGGTGCAGGGATTGGCAGTTCCGGTACCCTCGGGACCCGAGAAATTGGTCATCGAATAAGTACGTCCGTTCCATTCGCAGGTCTTACCCGAACGGGCATAGATGTAACTTATACGCACCAGCTCGACGTGACGCGGCTCGCAGTAGTACAACTCGCGGGCACGCTCTGCCAGCACGGCCGAAATACCGGCCTCGTCGGCAGTGAGATCCGCAGCGCCTGCACGACGGCGCACCTCGTTGAGCATGGCGGCGCATGAAGCGTTGTCGCCCTTCCAATAGTAAGCCTCGGCCATGATGAGGTAAGCCTCGGCCGAACGATAGACATACCACGGAGTATAACCGCCACTCCAGTCTGAAGCGCGCGTCTCGTCGAGCACATACAGGATGTAGTGCGGCCAGCGGAACCAGCAGCGGGTAGAGTCGGCTACCGTCATGTCGTAGGGACGGATCAGATGTTTGCCGTAATACTCGTCGTTCTTCGATTTGAGCGAAAGATTGTTGTAATACAAATCCTCCATCTCGCGCCATGACTTGGCCGAAACGTCGTCGGGATTCTCGGCGTCGATGCCGTACATGGGGCCGCGCATGTCGGTCTTCTCCTTCTCGCCCCAAATTTCGTACTGATAGTATGCCGAAGGACGCATGGTGGCGATGCCTCGACCGACGTTGAAGTCGTTGTCGAGATAGCCGCCCTTGCCGTTGGCAGTGCTCTGGAGGTCGATGGTACAACCCGTCGCACCCTTGGGCGTCACGATCGAACCGTTAGCCCAATAAGGGGTACCGTTACGCATGGTCTGGATACGGTCCGAACCCTTATCCTTGGTATCCTCGGTCGAAACCACCACGTGAAGCAACTCGGTATTCGCCACGCTCATCTTCGCGGCACGCGAATGCAAGTCGAGCATGAGGTTGCCCGACGTCTTGTCGAACTGAATGGTCTGCACCATAGGATGCGCGGCCACGATCTCGCGCCCCACCTCGATGGCACGGTCGTAACGACCCGTAACCAGACAGAACTTCATGAGCAACATACCGCAGGCACCCTTCGAAATGGCACCCTTGTCGTTGTCGTCGGTCACCCACTGATATGCGAACTCCATGTCGTAGTAGCACTGCTCGGCGATCGAGAAACGGTCGTAAGACGAGAAATTGTCCTCGGGAGTACGCAACTCATGATCGATCCAAGGCACGTCGCCGAACTGGTGGATCATTTTATAGTAGCGGTAGGCTCGGTGGAAATAGCACTTGCCTATCACCTCGTTCTCCTCGGCCTCGCTGGTGAACGTAGCATTCACTCGACGGTCGAGAGCGGTGTTGGCATACTTGATACCCTTGAAACCTTCGCTCCAATACCAGCTCATGTTGTTGCTGTCCACCGAAGCGGCGAGGCCCGTCGGGGTCATCTGCGTGATGAAGTCGCACATAGACGACGATGCGTCGGTTTTGCCGTTCACGGCAATGTCCGAAGTGAACATCTCGGTAAGGATGGGAGCACCGTCGCCGAAATATTCATGTCTCATGTTACGTTCGGCGGCTACCAGCGCGGCCTCCAAACCTGCCGAATTGACATATGAGTTCTCGGGTGCGAAGAACGAGAGGGGCTTAGGGTCGAGCCAGCTCTTGTCGCACGAACCCAGCAACAGCGAGGCAGCCGCTGCGGGGATTATATATTTGATCGATTTTTTCATAATTCACTCTTTTGGGGGGATTACATTGTGAAGTTCAGGTTGATGTTCCACGTGCGCGGAGTAAGGTCGCCCTGCTCGGGGTCGCCCAAATACCAACCCGTCATTACGAACGCGTTACGAACGGTGAACGAAACGGTAGCGCCCTGCACCCATATCTTGCTCAGCCACTTTTTGGGCAGGCGATACGAAAGCGCGATGCTCTCCATGCGGACGAAATCCTTCTTCACGTAGTTGTTACCCTTGTTCGTCGAACCTATGCGGGCGTAGTCGTTGGTCGGGTTGTCCACGGTCCAGCGATCGATTTCGATGGCCGTATGACGGTCGGGCTGGCTGATGGCGTTGGCCGCACGGTTCAACGTACCCCACTGACCGAAGTTGCCGTAAAGCAGGAACGAGAGCGAAATGCCGTTCTTGAAGTTGAACTCGTTGCGCCACGAAGCACGGTAACGCGGCGTGGTGTAACCCTGCCATACCTTGTCGTCGGTATTCAGTACGCCGTTGTTGTCGACATCGAGATATTTGAAATCACCGGGTTTCAGACCGTAGCGCGCAGCCTCCTCCTCTTCGTCGAGCTGCCATACGCCCAGACGCTTGTAACCGTAGATCTGGTTGGTGTCGTGACCTATGTACCAGCCGTTCTTCACGTCGTCCTCCTCGCGGCGGCCTATGACGTTGCCGTTGTCATCGAGCACGTCGACATAATTGCCGTAGAGATGCACGATCTTGCGACGGTTGAGCGAGAAAGTAACCGTAGAATCCCACGTGAATACGCGATTCTGCACGGGAGTGGCGTTGAGCGTAAGCTCGAAACCGTGGTTATTGAGCTGTCCGAGGTTGTCGTAAACGCTGTCGAAGCCCGTAATCGAGGGGATTGAACGCGACACGAGCATATCCTTGGTCTTGGCCACATAAAACTCGGCCGATCCGCGCAGTACGTTATTGAACAGACCGAAATCCAAACCGAAGTTCCACGACTCGGTGGTCTCCCACGACAGATTCTTGTTGGCCAGACGATCCACCCAAATCTGCGACGTGGTGTAGACGCCGCCCGTGGTAGAGTCTATGTAAGGATGCAGCGACGACGTAAGCGTCGAAAGAGCGGCGTAACGACCGATGTCGCGGTTACCGTTCTGACCCCACGACACGCGCAACTTACCGTAGTTGAGCCACGACGAAGCCTTCTCCATGAACTTCTCGTTAGTGAACACCCATCCCAAAGCCACAGCGGGGAAGGTAGCGCGGGGATTGCCGCCGCCGAAAGCCGAATAACCGTCGCGACGAACCGATGCGGTCAGCATGTAGGTATCGTTGAACGAGTAGTAGAGACGCGCCATGAGCGCATCGCCCGTATCGTATGTGTCATCCGACGAGATCGACTGCTCGGTACCCGCCTGTACGCGGTGCCAACCCAGAATATCCATCGGCGAGAAATCCTTGGCGGTCATCGAATCCGACCAATACTGGTTCTTCTCGGCATTCTGCAACAGAGTGATGTTGATATTGTGTTTGCCGAACTCTTTCTGCCAACGCAGCACGTTATCCAACTGCCAGTTGTAAGTCTTCTGATGCTGACGCGTGGCCTCACCGCCCACACCTGCGTAATCGGGCGATTCCGACGAGTTGTGGTTGTAATACTCGTACCAACGGAAATAGGGGGTGTAGTTCATCTGATACTCGATGCCCAACGGAAGCTGGATTTTGGTGTAGATGCTGGCGTTAAGCGTCTGAGTAACCTGACGGCGATCGATGTAGGTGTTGGCGAAGAAAGGGTTGAGCGTATTGTTGTCGCCCGAAGGATAACGATAGTAGGGACTGTCGGGATCCATCGTGAACGGCGTATAGGGCGAGTTGTTCTCGCGCTGGCCGTGATCGGCCTGCAAATATCCGCCCTTACGCTCGGCGAACGACGCGTTCATACCGACGGTCATCCACTTCGAGACTTTCGACTCCAAATTGAGTCGGGTACGCAGGTTGGTGTAACGGTTGCCCACGATCACACCCTCGCGGTCGGCATAACCCACCGACCAGTAGTACGACGTGTTGTCGTTACGGTTGGCGATGCTGGCGGTATAGTCCTGCTGGAGACCCGTCTGATATACGATGTCATCCCAATCGGTTACCAGACCGGCCAGATAGTTGTCCTGCTCGATGGTCTTGAACTCCAAACGGCTCAGCCAGGTACGCATGAGCGTCTCCTCGTCGGGAAGCGAGGTCACGGGCGTAGCCTGATCGTAGTTGTACCAGGTGAGCTGGTCGATGCCCTGCAATTTGCGCGGATCGGTGAATTTCTCGGGCACGCGCAGACGCTCCTCGTTGGTGAGCTGGCCCTCCTCGTAGTCCTGACGGAACTGTACGAAGCCTGCGCCGTCGAGCACGTTCACGGGACGCGCACGGTTTACGAAACCGATGTTGGCATTGAAAGTGATGGTCGGACGACCTCCCTGACCCTTCTTGGTATTGATACAGATAACGCCGTTAGCCGACTTGGCACCGTAAATGGCGGCCGACGAAGCGTCTTTCAACACATCGACGCTGGCCACGTCCTGAGGATTGATGTCGGTAATCGAGCCGTTGTAAATCACACCGTCCAACACGATGAGGGGCGACGATCCGGCCGACAAAGTGGTGGTACCGCGGATAGAGTAGCTGCCCGCAGCCTCGGCATCGGTCGTCATGCTGACCTGAAGACCCGCAGCGGCCGAACGAAGCAGGTCGGAAACCGAACGGGGCGCCTCGGCGGTCATCTTCTCGGTGTTGACCGTAGAGATGGCACCGGTCAGATCCTTTTTCTTGGCAGTACCGTAACCGATCACCACAACCTCTTCGAGCTGCGCTTTGTCCTCATCCAGCACTACGTCGACTGTGGTTTTGGTTCCCACCGTGATCTCCTGACCGATATAGCCGACATAAGAGATCTGCAAAACGGGATTTTTACTTTGCAAAGCAAGACTGTAATGTCCGCTCACGTCGGTGAACACGCCGTTGGTCGTACCCTTCTCGACCACATTGGCGCCTATCACCGGAGTACCGTCGGCATCTTTCACGACACCGCTGACCGTCTTGGGCTGAGCAAAAGCCGAAAGACAGCCGATCCCCGCCATAACGACCAACAACAAGAAACGTTGTGCCGTTTTACGCAGGGGGGGGGAATTGTGTAAGTTCAATTTCATAATTCCGATTTAAGTTTGGTTTGTTTAGGATTTTATGTTTCGGTCATTAATTCGTCATTAAGGCGTCGCATGCCGTTTGCCGACATTCGGCCGCTTCCATCGGTGTGGATTGCGACTTACGGCGCTCCGATAGAAAGCGAACCGCACGCTATACCCTAATTTAATACGGTGCGACACGACCACTGCCGACCGTACGATTAAGCAATCTTACATAGGCATTTAGCAATTTTTTATTATAATGGTTACTTCGGTTGGTAATTGTCTTGGTTACGCAAATATATACTTTTCCGTCAAAACCTCCAAATTTTTCCGAACTTTTTAAAGCCTTCATCCGCGCTGCGACACCAAAACAGGTCGAAACGAGAATACGCATTTCGTTTCAAAATACAAGATAAAACAATGATTAAAAGGATATTACTCATGCAACAAAAGTTACATCGCTTTCGTTTCGACAGAGGGGGGGGGTAAATCTCGCACCGATTCGACAAACATGCGTAATATAGAACAAATACAAGTCTGTATTCACTTTTCAAAACCCATTCCGACAAGAAGAATCCGCCGTCGATCGGCATCATAATTAATAATATAATAAATTCAATACGCATCTCTCCTCGAACGCATACGCCGAATCGATCGCGACCGACATAAAATAGAAAAACGCAATTTCAGAAAAATACATCCTCGACAATAACCCGAAAACAAATGAATCGCCCCCCATATTCAGCCCCGAACGCTTCGGACTCGCACCGAGCCCGTCATCGCCCGCCATCAGAAATAACACGAATACGCAACAAACAGCTGCGCACCCCACGCACATTGTAAAATACAGCCGCACAGCCCTGCAATCCATCAGCAAGGGACGAAACAAAAAAAAGAGCGACCTATCATCGATAGATCGCTCTTTATCAGTGACTCCGACAGGATTCAAACCTGTAACCGCTTGATCCGTAGTCAAGTACTCTATTCAGTTGAGCTACGGAGCCATTCCCTGATTGCGAGTGCAAATATATGGCGTTTTTTTATTCCGTGCAAATATTTCCGACACTTTTTTTGCAAGAAAAATGACCCAAAACAGCAATTACATTGACACACTGCACGTTATCCGCAAAAGTTTTTTTTCGTTCCGAATCAGTTTTCCAACCGCATTTCGAGTTCATGCAGCAATTCTTCGCCTCGCAGATTTCGCGCGACTATGATTCCGTCGGGCGAAATCAGGAAATTGCACGGTATCGATTGCAATCCGTATATCTCCGCAGCCGATTTTTCTCCCTCGGCGGGAAGATCCGCGGCGTTGGTCCACAGCATTTGGTTCCGAGCCACGAACAACTTCCAACGCTGCGGATCGCGATCGATGGAGATGCTGCATATCTCGAACCCCTGCAAAGCGTATTTCGCATACGCCCGACGCAAATACGGTATCTCCTCGAGACACGGTTCGCACCATGTGGCCCAGAAATCGAGCAATACCCAACGATTGGCGGCGCATATCTCGCCGAGCGAAGTATCCTCGCCCGCTATGGTCGTTATCGGAATGTCGACGAACGGACGGCCCGTCTCGGTGCGCTCGTATGTGTTTACATACTCACGGAATCGGCGCATGGCCGAAAGTTCACGCATGCGGGGCGAGAATTGCGCCATCCGCACCCGCATATCCTCGGCGGACATGCCTTTCGCTTCCTGACCGAGAAACAGTTCCACACCTATTATATTGTCGAGATTGTCCGATATGGCTGTCGAGAGTATGTCGCGATACTTCGTCATCAGCGATTCGTACTGCTCCTCGGCAGTCTCGTCCTCGGGATCGATCTCCGCTGCCCGGCGCGCCACATTCGACAGTCGGCGCACGATGATGTTGTATTTGTCGTTAACGGGACCGCCTTCGGCTACGTATCCGTTATCGACGGGCGTCAGATGCAGACGGCTTTTCTCGATAAGCAGCACGGCAAGGGCATTGCCGTTATCGTCGCAAACGAATGCGGTAGTCGGTTCGGCGACCCGTCCGTGAAGACGGAACGTATCGTCGGCCGCTACGGCAGCCGTGGCGAGAGTGTCGACGGAGATATTTTCGGCGACGAGATAGACCACGCCTGCGGCATTGTCGACGAGTTTTCCCTCGATATCGAAAACCACGCCCCGATTGCATGAGGCGAATGCCATGAGAGGCAATATGAATCGGATTATATGTTTCATCGTTTAGCGGCGAGCATGCCGAACATTACATGCAAAAATACGCAAAAACAACGGATCGGAAATCGTCCGAATGTTTTTACGTCATTAAAACGTTCTATTTTCGTATTTATTATGGCTCTTGCGGAAATTTGCCGAGTCGCGAAAGCGGATCAAGGCAGCATGCCGATTTCGCGGAACATGCGTTCGTATGACGCGGCTTTGCGGTCGAGCGCGAGCGGATATGCCCGCGACGAGGAGGGCATGCGGTAGAAACGCAACGTACGGTGGCCGACATGCAACGGAACGTATTCGCCGACCCGCGGCTTCTCGCATCCGAAATGTCGGATAAGCGTGTCGGTAGCCTTTTCACCCGTGGTGACGACTGCGGCGCAATCGGGCAGCGACGACAACATGGCAGTAAGATCGGTGGGGGTCACCACCTCAAGAAATTTGTCGGATGCGTTGCCTGCCAAACGTCGCACCTGCGTCGCGGTGTCGAACAACCCGATACCGCGCGCCGTACAAAAAGCGGCTATGCGGTCGCGATCGAAACGTTTGACGCCCTCTTGCTCGAAACAGACACGGTCGCCGTAAAAAAGCAGCCCCATTATACGCCACATATCGTTGTTGAAATTGGGGTAAAAGAACTCCATCGACCAGCGTTTGCGTTCGGGCGGAAAACTGCCGAGCATGAGCAGACGGCAGCCGTCGGGCAGGAAAGGTGCGAGCGGATGGCTCTCGACAGGCGGTACGGCGGTATTCGCTTCCATCTTACAATCGGATTTTATAGACATTGGTTTGCTTGAGTTCGAACCCGACGGAACGGTACAACGCGTTGGCCGCCAAGCGCGAAGGGCGCGATGTGAGCATGAGCGTCACGGGCGACATGCGGCGTGCATAATCGACGACATGATCGAGCAGCATACGCCCGAGCGATCGGCCGCGCATCGCATCGTCGACCACCACATCCTCGATCCACGCTTTGGCGCCCGACGGAGCGCGATATACGGCAAGGGTCGACATGCCGACTACCGCCCCGTCGGCCCGCAGCAGAAACAGATGCGCAGCATCGTCCTCGATTATGCGGCGCAAATCATCGGCGTCGAGCGTGCGGCGGTCGGTAAGCTGCGCCAGCAGGCGGTTTACGGAATCCAAAACCTCGGGATCGAACGATGTTGTTTCGGTGATGTCGATCGTCATATTGCGTAAGTGTTTTTTCAGGTAAACCATATCGCGCAGCACCGTCCCGCACTCGACTATCGGATGATCGTAATTGTCGGTGAAGAAATCGGGAATGCGATGCGAATATTCGAAACCGCATTTTCGGTAAAAGGGCATCGTGGCGGGACTGTCGCCCGTGCCGACGACAAGGGTATCGTAACGGCCGCGGTAACGTCGCTCCAGAAATTCCACCATCGTGCGGCCGAGTCCCTCGCCGCGACGCTCGGGTACGACCGCAATATTCTTTATCTCGGCCGTGCCGTCGCCTCGGTCGGTGACGATGCACACGGCGCAGACTTCGCCCCGATCCCACGCCGCGAACATCTCGCCGCACGACAAATAGCGTTCTATCATCGACTCCTGCTCGTCGGCCATGAGCAGCAGAGGCATATAGGTCCTGCGGTCGTCGGTAACGAGTCGTATATCCATCGTTGCGGTATTACAATTTTATAGGCTGAAATCCCCTGCCGTAAACGCTCATCACCGAACAAACGGTCATGAACGCCTGAGGATCTATCTCGCGGACGAATTTGAGTATCTGCGACGTCTCGCGGCGGTTGCATACCACCATCACCATTTTCGAGTGGTTGTGGGTGTAGCCTCCCTCCGATTCTATGAGGGTGACTCCGCGCCCGAGATCGTTGTTCAGCGCGGCGGTAATGTCTTGGTAGTGGCGCGACACGATGAACACCTGACTCGACTGCTTGTTGCCTGCGAGGATCATGTCGACCGTGTAGCCGAACACGAGCGTCATTATGTAGCCGTATATGGCCGCGTCGATAGAAAAACCGACCAGCAGCGACGAGGCTATTATCATGAAGTCGAGGACGAATATTATGCGGCCATAGCTGATAGATCGATATTTATTGATTATCATCGCCACGATGTCGGTTCCTCCCGCCGAGCCTCCCTGCATCAACGCCATAGCCACGCCGAAGCCCGTGACCACGCCACCCAGCACCATCGAAAGAAAACGGTCGAGATGCAGGAAATCGTCCGTGGGCAGTATGCCCTGCCACATGTTCATGGAGAACGACAGCATGAGTATGCACCAAATGGTTTTAAGCCCGAAGTTCCAACCGAGCACGAATCCGGCCACTATGAGCAGCACGGCATTGATGGCCAGCACTATGGTACCTATTCGCAAATCCCATCCGTAAGCGTTCTCGAATGCCGTGCTGATTACTATAGCCAGACCCGAAGCCGCTCCGCCCGTGCTTTTGGCGGGCAATACGCAGCCTATCCAGCCGAACGAGTAGATGAACATGCCGATAGTCATCACGATGTACTCCTTGGCTGTGGTGAATGCCTTTTGCGGAGTGATGTACGGAGCTGTCATAATTTTTTTGAGAGGTGTTAGCGTTTGCGATCCGTCGCGGGCACAGACCGTCGCATCCGAAGAACGGACGGTGCGGCGGACGTGGCAGGGCGTGTGCGAATCATGTGTATGTTCGAAATAATGGGTTTTCGAAGCGTGAAATTAATACAAAATTCCTTACGATAGAATATTCATGTTCGAAATATTCGTCGGTTTCGCATTTCGGCACGGTGCAGAGGGGCTTTCCGAGGCCGTCGGCGAGTCATGCCGACCGCACGGGATACGAAAAAATCCTGCCCGACGCGATGTCGGGCAGGATCGGGTCAGAACAGACACCGCACAAACCACACGGCGTCCGTTCGTTCATATTAATAACCCGGGTTCTGTACCAGCAGGTTGTTAGACGACAATGAAGAATCGGGAATCGGGAAACGGTTTCTGTTCTTATCGTTCGACGCCTTGTGATCCCACCAGTCCTCGGTCACGTACATATTCCAACGTATAAGGTCGGTACGACGGCGGCTCTCGCCGAGGAACTCTATCATCCACTCGTCGGCCAAACGATACTTGTCGAGATTGGCCACGGTAACGGGATTCGGATCATTGCCGTCCTCGAAGTTGCGCGCACGCACTTTATTAATCAGTTTAACGGCGTCGTCCTTGCGATCCATATTGAAATAGCACTCGGCCAACATGTAATAGATTTCGGCCAGACGACAGATCGGAGTCATGGCGGGCCATCTCATCTCGGCCTTCTCGTAGTCGATCTGGTCGACGGGAGGACACAGTTTCATGAGGCGGTAACCCGACGCCTCCTCGGCGAACTCCATAGACGAGGGAAGGTTGGCGAACTTCGAACGGTCGATAACCTTGCCGTCGGCATCGAGCGGTTTGCCGTCCTCGGTCCAATCGTACACACGCGGAGTATCGACACCCGGATTACCCAAAGCGAAGCGTGCGATGCAGTCGTTCAAATATACGATCTTATCCTTATACTCGCGACCGCCCTTAGCAACCCAGCCATCTTTGGCACGGCTGCTTTTGTTGACCTGACGTCCCATGAAGAACATACCCGAATATTGACCGTTACCCTCGTAGGTGTACTGCTGCTTGCGGAGATCGGTATCCTCGAACTTCTGCATTACGCGACCCAATTTCCAGTCGGCATCGGTATAAGGGGTACCGTCGGGACGATACGAAGGCTGAACGGCCGCACCGTTCCACGAGTCGTAACCCGTACCGCCGAAATAGGTATTGGTATTGTAGCAGAACCAAGTTGCGAACTGACCGCTGTCGCAGCCTGCGTATGTCGCGTCGCTCGGAATGCCGTAGATGATCTCGGGGCAGTTCTCGTTACCGCGTGCGAACACCTCGTTCCACGTCTTGCCCAAATCGTAGGGACCGTAAACACCGCCTATGATATCCTCGCAAATCTTGGCGCACTCCGCCCACATCGGGGCTTTCTTGCCGTCGGTGTAGGGAACGGCGTTGAAATAGAGCTGAGCCAACATGGCGGCGCCCCATGCGCGGTGCACGTAGCTGGTCTCCTTGCCGCCTAAAGTCTCCTTAACGGGGAGTTTGGGAATGTTGGTCTTGAGAATGTTCTCGATAAATTCGAAAGTCTCCACGTCCGAGGCGCGCGCCTTCAGATCCTTGTCGCCGTAATTGTACAGCGGATAGCCTCCGAACATGTCCAGACCGTCCTTATAGAGATCGGCCACATACATGTTCAACTGAGCTACCATAAGATCGAGCTCGTCCTGCGATATGCCCACCTTATTGAGGTCGACGCGGGTGGTGATGTCCTCTATCGCGTCCCATGCCAGCGCGACACCCATGCCCACTCCGTAGAAGTTGCTGTAGAATACGCCCTCCGACGAAGGGAACACATGATAGTGCTCGTTCTGGTGAGTACCGCCGTTGTACCAGTCGCCGTTGCGGGTGGGGATACATATCTCGTCGGTACCCAGCTCCATGACGTCGAAACGGTGACGATCCGAAGCCTTGTGCCATTTCCAGTGAGTGATGGGACGGCAGT
Source organism: uncultured Alistipes sp. (assembly GCA_958449275.1). Lineage (GTDB taxonomy): Bacteria > Bacteroidota > Bacteroidia > Bacteroidales > Rikenellaceae > Alistipes. The sequence goes on from CAUDHE010000051.1 coordinate 18,587, forward strand.
AACGCTGCCATACGGCGTCTTTCGACGTGAAGAAAGTCTCGGGCACGACCTGCGAATAGTATTCGGGGTCGGTGTTACATCCCGTCGTGGCAGCGATGGCTACGGCCGAGAGCAACGATGCGCGTAATATGTTTTTTATAGCTTTCATGGTTATTGTCTCAGTTTAGAATGTAAGTTGAACACCGAATATGTAAGTGCGGGTGCGGGGATAGAAGCTCGTGCTCCACCACTCGATACCGCCGCCGATACCGTTTATGTTGACCTCGGGATCCATTCCCTTGTAACCCGTGATGGTGCACAGGTTGTTGATGTTGGCATACAGACGCAGGCTCTTTATGAAGCTGTTGGTCTTGCCGGCCAGAGGCAGCGTATAACCGAGGTTTATGGCGTCGATCTTCACGAAGGTACCGTCCTCGAGGAAGTAATCGCAGAGTTTCTTCTCGACCTTGATATCCTTGTTTCTGCCGTAGGCGCTCTTGAGCAGGTTGATACCGCCCTGATTGGTCAGACCGAAATACATGTCCAGAGTGTTGTATACGTCGAAGTCGATCCAGCTGCGGATGTCGATACCCAGATCCCAGTTGCGGAACTTCACGCGGTGGTTCCACGACGCGATGACCTTGGGAACGAAGTTGCCCGTGTACTGCTTGTCGGCCGAAGTGGAGTTCTTCGACTGGATGATCTCGCCGTCCTTGTTGTAGACGAGGAAGTCGCCCGTCTCCGTGTCGATGCCCGCACACTTGAGAATGTAGAACTGACCGATGGTGGTACCCTCCTCCACACGCTTGGCGTTACCCGGCGAACCCGGAGCGGGGAATCCGCTGTCCTCGAAGAAGGTCGAATCGCCGTAAAGGGTGGTGATCTTCGTATTGTCATGGCTCAGGATGATATTGGTAGTGTAGCTCCAATCCTTGCTGCGCACGATGTCGGCACCGATCTCGAACTCCCAACCGCGGTTGGTCATCGAACCGATGTTCTTCATCATGTCGGTGTTGGGATAGGGAGGCTGCGGAACCTTCACCGAGTAGAGCATGTCGACCACCTTGCGGTTGTACCAGTCGAACTTACCGTAAAGACGGTCATCGAAGAACGAGTAGTCGATACCGATATTCCAACCGTGCTGCTCCTCCCACTTCAGATCCTCGTTGAGATTGATCGAAGGACCGTAAACGATGTTG
>CAUDHE010000052.1 GCA_958449275.1 uncultured Alistipes sp.
AGATTGGTGAGGCTCACCGCATCGTCGTCGACTATGCCTATGCGCCCCACTCCCGCCCCTGCGAGGTAGAGCAGCACGGGCGAGCCGAGTCCGCCCGCGCCGACAACGAGCACGCGGGCCTCGCGTAACTTACGCTGCCCCTCGTCACCGATTTCGGGTAGCATGGTCTGACGTACGTAACGTGTCATGATCGGGTGATTTTACGGGTGTCGCACAGATCGAACGAGGCATCCCAATCCTTCCATACGGGTTCGATCCCCGCATTTTTCAGTGCTCGAGCCACCTCGGCAGCGGTGCGTTCGTCGCTCACGTGGAATTGTTCCAACGCCTGCGGATAGGTGGCGTAACCGCCGGGCTCGGTCTTGCTCGCTGCCGACATGGTGGTGACACCAAGAGAGGCCATGCGGTCGCGGATCGGAGCCGGTTCACGCGTGGAGTAGGATATGTCGACGTCGTGGTCGAATATGCGCATGGCGAACGTAACCTGCGCAAGTTCGCGGTCGTTCATTATCACGTTGGGACGGAAACCTTCGTTCTCGGCGGGACGCATGCGCGGAAAATTGACGCTGTAGCGTGTTTTCCAATAGTGTTTTTGCAGATAACGCAGATGATACGCCATCATGGTGACGTCGGTGCGCCACTCCTCCAGGCCGATCAACACTCCCATGCCGATGGAGTGCACGCCCGCTTGTCCCATACGGTCGAATCCGTCGACGCGCCATTCGAATTTAGACTTCATGCCGCGCGGATGGTAGACGTTGTAACGCGCACGATTGTATGTCTCCTGAAAACATATCACTCCGTTCAGACCGTGCCCCTTGAGTCTGCCATAATCGTCGGCACTCAGAGGCATGACCTCTATCTTCAGGTTACTGAAGTAGGGTTTGGCCATATCGAGCGCGCGGGCTATGTAATCCACACCCGCCGCCGCAGGGTTTTCGCCCGTGACGAGAAGCAGATTTTCGAAAGGGCCGAGCCGCTTTATGGCGCGATACTCGTTCTCGATCTCGTCGGGCGCGAGAATGGTGCGCTTCATCGGGTTCGAGATATGGAATCCGCAATACACGCACGAATTGGTGCACGAATTGGTGAGGTAGAGAGGTATGAACATCGACATCGTCTTTCCGAAACGTTCCGCCGTATAGCGTCGGCTCAGACGCGCCATAGTCTCCAGATATGGTGCGGCGGCAGGCGACACGAGCGCCATGAAGTCGTCGACGGTGCAATGCCGTGCCGCGAGAGCGCGACGCACGTCGGCATCGGTCTTCGACATGATTGCCTCGGTAGTCTCCTCCCACGATATTTTCTCTAATTGTTCGGAAAACATTTTATCCTTAAATTATGTCATTTTCATTTTTCGCGTACGGATTATCTTCGGTGGCTGCGGGGGCGCATCTTCGATGCGAGCCGCCGAAGATAGTAATACCCTGCGGGCATTACAGTTTCTTTAATATGTTTCGCCTCACCGAAGCTACGGCCGCAGGCAGACACTCGTCGTCGACACTCTCCATATATGCGCGCAGCTCCTCGCGCAACTCCTCGTGATGACGGCATAGCGAGTAGGCTATCTTGCCGCACAGCGAACGCGAAGCTACGCTCAGCTTCGGAGAAAACATGCCGTCGAGACAGAAATCGAGCAGATCGACATCGGGTTCCTCCTCTTCGGACAGATGGCGCACGATGCTCAACAGCAGACGCTGAATACCCGAGTGACGTTCGGCCATGGCACGGGACGTGATCTCGGCACGTCGTTCGGCAAAAAGTTCGGGAGCACGCGCCGCGATCTTCTCCAGAGCCCATGCGGCATGCCACGCCACTACGGTCTCGCCGTCGTCGAGCAATGCCTGCAACTCCTCGAAGAGTTCGGGATCGATGGCTGCTTCATCCGCCGTGCGGTCGATCCGCGCGCGCGACATGCAGCGCGAGGCGAGTATTTCGCGCAGCGACGTCATGACGTTACATTTTGTCGGTCGTCGCCTTGTCGGCAAACTCGCGGCGTATGTCGCGGCTCAGACGCATGGCGCAGAAATTGGGTCCGCACATGGTGCAGTATTCGCCGTCGGTATGACGTCCCGCATGGAAATACTGCATGGCGCGTTCGGGATCGAACGACAGATCGAACTGGTCTTTCCATCGAAATTCGAAGCGGGCCTTGCTCAAAGCGTCGTCGCGCATCTGCGCTCCCGGGTGCCCCTTGGCAAGATCGGCGGCGTGGGCGGCAATCTTGTAGGTGACCACTCCCGTACGCACGTCCTCCTTGTCGGGCAGCGCGAGATGCTCCTTGGGTGTGACGTAACACAACATTGCCGTACCGAGCCAGCCTATCTGCGCCGCACCTATGGCCGAGGTTATATGGTCGTACCCGGGCGCGATGTCGGTGACGATGGGACCGAGGGTGTAGAACGGAGCGTCGTGGCACTTCTCGATCTGACGCTCCATGTTCTCGCGTATCTTGTGCATGGGCACGTGCCCGGGTCCTTCGATGAATGCCTGCACGTTTTTGGCCCAAGCACGCTGCACCAGCTCGCCGAGCGTGTCGAGTTCGGCGAACTGCGCCTCGTCGTTGGCATCGGCTATCGACCCGGGACGCAGACCGTCGCCGAGCGACACCGCCACGTCGTAATCGGCCAAAATATCGCATATATCGTCGAAATGTTCGTAGAGGAAACTCTCGCGGTCGTGGACCAGACACCATTTACTCATGATGCTGCCCCCGCGGCTCACTATGCCGCACAGCCGCTTGTCGGCCAAATGCACGTTCTTGCGGCGTATTCCCGCATGAATGGTGAAGTAGTCGACCCCTTGTTCGCACTGCTCTATGAGCGTGTCGCGATATAGTTCCCACGTAAGATCCTCCACACGGCCCCCTACCTTCTCCAACGCCTGATACACGGGTACCGTACCCACGGGGACGGGACAGTTGCGGATGATCCATTCCCGCGTTTCGTGTATGTTGGCACCCGTCGAGAGATCCATGAGCGTGTCGCCGCCCCACTTACAGCTCCACAACGCCTTCTCCACCTCCTCCTCGATGCTCGACGTGGTGGCAGAATTACCTATGTTGGTATTTATCTTCACGAGGAAGTTACGGCCGATTATCATAGGCTCGGCTTCGGGGTGGTTGATGTTGGCCGGCAGCACGGCACGCCCCTCGGCGATCTCGCGACGCACGAACTCGGGCGTTATGCGGGTCTCGATGCCCGCCTGCTCGCAGTTCATGTTCTCGCGAATGGCCACGTACTCCATTTCGGGCGTTATAATGCCGCGCCTGGCGTATGCCATCTGCGTTACGGCTGCTCCCCGCTTGGCACGGTAAGGCAAGGCAATGTGTTCGAACCGAAGCTCGTCGAGCGAACGATCGTCGCGACGCATGCGGCCGTACTCCGAACTGATCTCGGGCAGTCGCTCCACATCGCCGCGGGCCGCGATCCACTCCTCGCGCAGGCGCGGCAAACCCTTACGGAGATCGACCGCTATGTCGGGATCGCTGAACGGACCGCTGGTATCGTAAACGTATACGTCGGGATTGGGCGTATAGTGTTTCTCGCCGTTTTCGTCTACACGGACGCTCGGCACCTGCTCGATGCGACGCATAGCCACGCGAATCTCGGGATGGAGCTTACCTTGGATGTAGACTTTATGCGAACGTGAATATTTTATTTCTGGTTTCATGATCTTGCGTGATTATTTTATTGGCAATGCCCCGCAGGGCATTACGGGTTCTATTCGTCGAGGAAAGCGGTGAGCGGCGAACTGGCCTCGGCCTGGAAATCCGTCGACGGCATTCCGAGTCCCGCTTCGTATGCCTTTCGGCCCGCCTCCACCGCACTGCGGAACGCATCGGCCATCGCCACCGGATCGCCAGCCACGGCTATGGCCGTATTGACCAGACATGCGGCGGCCCCCATCTCCATCGCCTCGGCGGCATGACTCGGAGCACCTATACCCGCGTCGACCACCACAGGGACTGTCGACTGCTCGATTATGATGCGCAGAAAGTCGCGCGTGCGCAGACCTCTATTACTGCCTATCGGCGCGCCGAGAGGCATGACGGCAGCCGCACCGACCTCCTCGAGTCGCTTGCACAACGTGGGGTCGGCCTGACAATAGGGCAATACGACGAAACCCATTCCGACCAGTTTTTCGGTCGCTTTCAACGTCTCGACCGAATCGGGCAGCAGGTAGCGAGGATCGGGATGAATCTCCAGTTTGAGCCATTCGGTGCCGAACGCTTCGCGCGCCATCATGGCGGCGAATACGGCCTCCTCGGCGTTGCGCACGCCCGAGGTGTTGGGCAGCAGTCGAATGTCGGGGCGTACGATGTGCCTCATCATGTCGTCGTCCTCGTCGCCGAGTTCTATGCGTTTCATGGCTACTGTGACCATTTCGGTGCCCGAGGCCTCGATAGCCCGCTCCATCAGAGCATTGGAGCCGAATTTTCCCGTTCCGAGAAACAGTCGCGACGAAAATTCGCGACCTGCGATAACGAGTTTTTCCATATCTGTTTCAATTATTTATTCGTCCGTCGTATACTGTTCCATCGCTCCGACCACACGCCGCATCTCCGCCACGGGATCGTCGGCGCGCAGCACCGAACCCGACAAGGCTATGCCCGTCACGCCCGTACGCATGATGGAGTCGATGTCGTCGAACTCGATACCCCCTATGGCCACTATGGGCAGCGATATCCCGCTTTCGCGCATGCGTCGCACTATATCGCGATAACCCTCCGCCCCGAGCACGGGACTGAGTTTTCGTTTCGTGGCGGTGAAGCGGAACGGCCCGCAGCCTATGTAGTCGGCACCCGCCTCGGCGAGCGCCGCCACGTCGGCGAAGGTGTTTGCCGTGCCGCCTATCACGATATCGGGACCGAGCATCCGCCGCGCCTCGGCCACGGGCATGTCGTCCTTGCCGAGGTGCACGCCGTCGGCACCCGTAACGCCTGCCAGCTCCGCATGGTCGTCGATGACGAACGTCGCGCCGAAGCGGTCGCACAAGGCACGTACCTCGCGGGCCGTGGCGACGAAAAGCCGTTCGTCGGCATCCTTCATGCGCAACTGCACCCATCGGCAGCCGCCCTCCAAGGCCATGCGCGCCGAGTCGATATAAGCGTAACGCTCGGTGAAATGGGTTATGAACTGCAATCCGATCGGTGTCATCCTCCGCAAGCCATTTTGATTACGACCAGTCTGTCGCCTTCCGCCAATAGTCGGCCGGCCCACTCGGCACGCGGAACCACGCTGTTGCCGAGAGCGATCGCCACCATATCGGGCAATCCCAGTTCGCCGTGCAGAGCGGCAATGTCGGCAGCGTCGGTTTCGACTGCATTGCCGTTTACGTATACGGTCATAAAGTTCGATTTTAAAAGTTACGCGGATAAATGCAACGGGAAACCGCTTGCGAGAGAAACGACACACAATTCCTACGGCAGTGCTGACTGCATCAGGTTCGAGGGTATGATCTCAGCCCGCATAGGGCACCCCTTTGTATTTATCTGTGGGCAAAGTTAACCAAAAAACGAAATAATTGTTCGGCGAGAGGGATATTTTTAGGAATATAATGCGTCGCACGAGCGCAAGCCTCACCTCGGTCAGAACTCGGCGGGAGAATGCAGCCGTATCCGCCGTCCGTCGACGGGATGGTCGAACTCCAAGGCCTCGGCATGCAGACACAACCTCTCACCGCCCGTGCCGTATATGTCGTCGCCAACGATCGGCGCATTGAGTCCCTCGGCGTGCGCCGCATGTACGCGCAACTGGTGCGTGCGTCCCGTGAGGGGATAGAACCGCACCCGCGTCACGGCTCCTTCGCAGCCTGTCACTTCGTAACGGGTTACCGCGCTGCGGCCGTCGGGGGCCGCCATCTGCCGCGGACGATGGTCGTAATCGAGTTTCAAAGGCAAGGATACGGTCCCGCTGCGCCGCTCGACGATACCGTCCAGCAAAGCGACATAGCTTTTCTTAACGCTACGGTTTATGAACTGCGCCTGCAAAGCCTTGTGCGCCTCCTTGTTTTTGGCCAGCAACAGCAACCCCGAGGTGGATTGGTCGAGCCTATGCACGACGACAGGCCCCGTAATGTCGGGATAGCGCTCGCGCGCCCACTCCTCGACCGACCGCACGCCCGATTTTCCCGTCACGGAGAGCATTCCGCCCGGCTTGTCGATCGCGACGACATGGTCGTCCTCCCACACGATCCGCGGCTCGGGCGTCACGATGCCGAGCAGCGGATTAGGCTCCACCTCAAGTCCTTCGAGCATGTGCAGCAGGATAGGTTTGCATTTGCCGTTGCAGGCGGGATAGTAGTTGCCGTGACGGCGCACCTCGCCTTTGGGCGACGCTCCCCACCAGAACTCCGCCATCGCCAGAGGTTGCAGCCCGTGCAAATAAGCGTATTGCAGAAGTTTGGGTGCGGCGCACTCCCCCGCTCCCGCAGGCGGGATGCGCCGAGGCGTAGAGGCGAAAAGAGCGCAAAGATCGCGCTCCTCGCCGCGAGCGTTGAGCATACGGAAATTACCGAAAATACGCATCTGAAGCTCGGCGGAGCGACGACGGCGTTCGTTGCGGAGAGCTTCGATCGCGCAGTCGTACTCGGCCAGTTGCGAACGCGCCTGCTCGACAAGCGTCTTGTGATGACGCTTGAGACGTTGAAAATCGGCGTTTTCGCGTTGGCTTTCGAGTATGAGAACCGCCTCGTCCGCCCCCTCGGCACGGCGTGTCGCCCGAGATTGTTTCGAGAGCTTCATGCCGCGTTTCATGGCATCGATCTCGCATCGGGCAGCACACTCGGCCTTTTCGAGACGGTCTCGCGCCGCAATGCAGCCGTCGCTCCGCACGAGTTCGTCCACCCGACGGTTGATGAGCGATATGGCAGCCTCCTCGCGACGGAAAAAGTCGTCGGGCCGCAACATGTCGTAAACGGGCGGAACGAAGTAGTCGTGGCGGTTGGTGCCGTCCAGATTACCCGAAAATGCGGCCAGAAACCCCAAGCATCCGTCGGCATCGCGGACCGCAAGCACACCGAACATCTTGCCGCGGCCGAGCTCCTCGCGCCAGTCGTCGCGCGAGGATATGTAACGCTGCGTCTGCTCGGCAGCCATGCGGCTCAGCGGATGCGGCGTGTAGGCGAAAGGCCATGTAAAGAGTCGGGGCAACGGAATCCCGTCGGTGGGAAGTTCGAAACGATGCAACATTCGGGTACGGGTTTTGTCCGCAAAATTAACCATTCGGGCGGAAAAATCCGCCGATCGAGGCGCGTTTTACCGTATGGCACGGAAATTACTGCGCAACACACGAACTTTATAAATTTCGGAAATATGAATAAGAGCGGTGTTTTGGCAAGTATGCTGGTAGGATGTTGCGGCACATTCCAAGCCGTGGCCTGTACGGGCATTTCGCTTACGGCGGCCGACGGCAGTTACGTGCAGTCGCGCACGATAGAATGGGCACTCGGCGATCTGCACAGCGAGTACGTCATAATTCCGCGGGGCGAACATCTCAGATCGTTCACCCCGACGGGCGAGGACGGGATGCGCTTCACGGCCAAGTACGGACTGGTCGGAATGTCGGTAGCGCGTTCCGAATTCATCGCCGAAGCGATCAACGAGGCGGGATTGTCGGCGGGTCTGTTTTTCTTTCCGCGGTACGGCGGTTACGAGAGTTACGATCCGTCGCAAAACGATCGCACCTTGGGCGACTTGCAGGTGGTGACATGGATATTGTCGCAATTCGCCACCATCGACGAACTCAAGGCGGGAATATCGTCGGTGCGGGTCGTGGGGCTGACGGAGATGTCGGTAGTGCACTGGCGTATCGGCGAGCCGTCGGGACGTCAGGTCGTACTGGAGATAGTGGACGGAGTACCTCATTTCTACGAAAACGAGGTGGGAGTACTGACCAACGCCCCCGGATTCGAATGGCATCTGACCAATCTCAACAACTATGTGAATCTCCACCCGGGCGATGCGCCCGTGCAGCGACTCGGCGGAATAGAACTGCGACCGCTGGGCGGCAACTCGGGATTTCTCGGCATCCCGGGCGACGCTACCCCGCCCTCGCGCTTCGTTCGTGCGGCTTTCTACAGGGCGACGGCACCCACGCGCGCCACGGCGTTCGACACGGTGTTGCAGTGCTTCCACCTGCTCAACGGGTTCGACATACCGATAGGCATAGAGCACCCCGAGGGCAAAAGTCCCGACATACCGAGCGCGACGCAATGGACTTCGGCCATAGATCTGACCAACCGCAAGGTCTATTACAAAACGGCCTACAACAACTCCATACGTTGTATCGACCTGAACGGCATCGACTTCGGGAAAGTACGGTATCAGACGCACCCGCTCGACAAAGTGCGGGAACAACCCGTGGAGCAGATACTCGCGGAATAGACGGAAACGGGACCGCCTCGGATGGCGGTCCCGTTATCGTTTCGGGTCGATATTTCGATATCGCGTAGCGATGCCGCCCTATAAATGCGGATGCTCGTGCATTCCGTCGCCGACGGCAAACTGCGAAAATCGTCTTACCCCATATACCCCTTTATATAATGGTGGTGCGAACCCCAGCGCTCGAACGCGGCGCGGTCCAACTCCTCGCGGGCCGAAGGATGCGCGATCGAGATGAGCAGACGCGCACGCTCCTGCATGCTCTTGCCGTAAAGATCCACGGCACCGTACTCGGTGACGATCCAGTGAGCATGGAAACGAGTCGTTACGACACCGGCACCGTCCAACAGCGTGGGACATATTTTCGACACGCCCTTGTTGGTCATGGAAGGCATGGCGATGATGGCCTTACCCTCATTGGCAAGCGAAGCGCCGTATACGAAGTCGATCTGACCGCCCGCACCCGACCAGAATCTGGTGCCCAGCGAATCGGCGCACACCTGACCCGTCAGGTCAATCTGCAAAGCCGAGTTGATGGCCGTCATGCGGTCGTTTTTCGATATGATGTAGGGATCGTTGGTGTAGCCCACGTCCATCATCAGCACGCCGGGGTTGTCATCGATGAAGTCGTAGACGCTTTTAGAACCCATAAGGAACGTCGAAACGATCTTGCCAGGATCGGTGGTCTTGGCCTCACCGTTTATCACGCCCTTCTCCACCAGCGGCAGTACGCCGTCGGCGAACATTTCGGTGTGGATACCCAGATTCTTATGGTTGCCCAGTTGCGACAGCACGGCGTTGGGAATGGCACCGATACCCATCTGCAACGTGGCGCCGTCCTCGATCAGCGCGGCGCAGTTGCGGCCGATGGCGGCGTCGATCTCCGAGATCGGCCCCGGGATAGCCTCGATGAGCGGGGTGTTATCCTCTACGAAAGTATCGATCTTCGACATGGGGATCATCGCCTGACCGAATGCACGGGGCACATTGGGATTCACTACCGCAATCACATGGTCGGCACACTCCACGGCCGCCAGAGTGGCATCGACCGAAGTACCCAGCGAAACGTATCCGTGCTTATCGGGCGGGCAGACCTGGATCATGGCCACGTTGCACGGCACTGCGCCGCAGCGATAGAGCTTCTGTGTCTCGCTGAGGAACACGGGAATATAGTCGGCATATCCGCTCTGTGTCACCTTGCGGACATTGGAGCCCACGAAGAACGAATCGAGTTGGAACACACCCTCGAACTTAGGATCGGCATAAGGAGCGGGACCCTCGGTATGAAGGTGGTGGACATGCACGTTCTTCAACTCGCCGGCCTCGCCGCGAGCGCACATGGCCTTGATAAGGCACTGCGGAGCCGAAGCTACCGAACTCAGATGCACCGTATCGCCCGACTTGATTACTTTTACGGCCTCTTCCGCCGTGGTGAATTTGATTTGAGTATTCATCACAAGTTTTTGGTTTGTAGTTATTGCGTATGTTTTAATTCATTCCTTGCTTGCTTTCGGGCAGCGGGGCAAAACGCTACTTACGCTTTACCTCCACCTGCTCGTATCCCTCGATGATGTCGCCCACGCGGATGTCGTTGTACGACTCGATGTTCAGACCGCAATCCTGACCTACGGTAACCTCCTTCACGTCGTCCTTGAAACGCTTGAGCGATCCGAGTTTGCCCGTGTAGATCACGATACCGTCGCGGATCACGCGTATGGGGGTATTGCGCTGCAACTTGCCTTCGCGCACCACGCAGCCCGCCACGGTGCCCACCTTCGATATCTTGAATATCTCCAGCACCTCGATCGAGCATACGATCACCTCCTTCATGACGGGTTCGAGCATACCCTCGATAGCGTCCTTGATGTCGTTGATGGCATCGTAGATGATAGAGTAGAGGCGGATTTCGATCTCCTCCTTCTCGGCGGTCTTGCGAGCCGCGGCCGACGGACGGACCTGGAACCCGACTATAATGGCGTTCGATGCGGCAGCCAGCAATACGTCCGACTCCGAGATCTGTCCCACGGCGGCGTGGATCACATTCACCTGCACGGTCTCTTTCGAGAGCTTGATGAGCGAACCCGACATGGCCTCCACCGAGCCGTCTACGTCACCTTTGACAATGATATTCAGCTCCTTGAACGAACCGATGGCTATGCGTCGTCCGATCTCGTCGAGAGTGATGTGCTTCTGGGTCATGATGCCCTGCATGCGCTGCAACTGCTCGCGCTTGTTGGCGATCTCGCGCGCCGAACGGTCGTCGTCCATCACGTTGAAATTATCGCCCGCCTGCGGAGCACCATTCAGACCCAGCACCTGCACGGGCGTAGAGGGACCCGCCTCGGCGACTTTCTTTCCGTTCTCGTCGAACATTGCCTTCACGCGGCCGGTATAGGTTCCCGACAGCAGCACGTCGCCCACGCGAAGCGTACCGCTCTGCACCATGATGGTAGCCACGTATCCGCGGCCCTTGTCGAGCGTCGACTCGATTACCGCACCCTGCGCCTTCTTGTGGGGATTGGCCTTGAGATCGAGCATCTCGGCCTCCAGCAGCACTTTTTCGAGCAGTTTATCGAGATTGAGCCCCTTCTTGGCCGAGATATCCTGACTCTGGTACTTGCCGCCCCACTCCTCCACGAGGTAGTTCATCTGGGCCAGCTGCTCCTTGATATGTTCGGGGTTGGCTCCGGGCTTGTCAATCTTGTTTATGGCGAACACCATCGGCACGCCTGCGGCCTGCGCGTGGTTGATGGCCTCTATGGTCTGCGGCATGACATTGTCGTCGGCCGCCACGATGATAATGGCCACGTCGGTGATCTTGGCTCCGCGGGCACGCATGGCGGTGAAAGCCTCGTGACCCGGAGTGTCGAGGAACGTTATCTTCTGACCGTTGAGATTCACCGAGTAGGCACCGATGTGCTGCGTGATACCTCCCGCTTCGCCCTCGATGACGTTGGTCTTGCGGATGTTGTCCAAAAGCGACGTCTTACCGTGATCGACGTGACCCATTACAGTCACGATGGGCGGACGCGGCAGCAGATCCTCCTCGCTGTCGCTCTCGGTCTCGATGGCCTCCTGGATATCGACCGAAACGAACTCGGTCTTGAAACCGAACTCCTCGGCCACCACGACCAAAGCTTCGGCGTCGAGTCGCTGATTGATCGACACCATGAGTCCCAAATTCATGCAGGCCGATATGACCTCCATGGGCGATACGTTCATCATGGTCGCCAGCTCGCTCACGGTAACGAATTCGGTGACTTTCAACACCGAACGTTCCTGCTGTTCGCGCTCCAGCTCCTCGCTCATCTTTTCGCGAATCTCCTCGCGCCTCTCCTTGCGGTATTTCGCGCCCTTGTTCTTGGCGCCTTTCGAGGTGAGACGGGCCAGCGTATCCTTAATCTGCTTTGCTACCTCCTCGTCGCTTACCTCGGGACGAACCACGGGTTTCGGCTGATGCTTCTGCTTGTTCTTGCTGCGACGTCCCTCGCCCGCCTTGGGCTGGTTCGATGCGTTGGGCGCACCCTTGCCGGCGCCGCCCTGTCCCGAACGGTTCTGCTGCTGCCCGCCGCCTTTGTTGGCCTTGTTGACATCCACCTTCTCCTTGTCAAGGCGCTTGCGCTTGTGCTTGCCGCCAGGGACCATTCCCGACACATCCATCGTGCCGAGGATCTGCGGACCTGCGAGCTGCATATGGTTGGGACGGAATATATTATCCTCCTTCTTGGGCTTTTCGGCCTCGGCGGGAGCCTTGGCAGGCTCCTTCTCGGCAGGAACTTCAACCGCGGGAGCGGGAGCCGCTACAGGTTGCGGAGTCGCGGCCTCAGTTTTTTCGGGAGCGGGTTGCGGCTTCGCCGCAACAGTCGGTTCGGGTTTCTCCGCCTTCGGCTCGGGCCGGGGAGCCTGCGGAACCGCGGGCTGTACGACAGGCTCGGGACGGCTCTGCGGAGCCTCCTCCTTTTGCGGTTCGGTCTTTTTCTTGGGATTAAGATCTATCTTGCCCAAGATTTTGGGACGGGGAATCTCGTCCTTGACGTTTATCACGTTGCTCTTGATTATCACCTCCTGATCGTCGACGCTCTTTTCGGCTTTCTTGGCCTCGTCGAGCGAAATGCTCACCTGCTTGAGCGAAATGCGCTCACGTATGTTATCGCGCTCGTTTCCCGTAATGGTGCGATTCGCTCCGAACTCCCTTTCGAGTATATTGTACACCTCGGGGCTCACGGGCGAATTGGGCGATCCGTCGATGTTCACGCCCTTCTTCAGCAGATAGTCCATGATGGTGTTAAGTCCCACCTTGAACTCCTTAGCCACCTGAATGAGCCTTATTTTTCTGTTATTGGTCATATTTTGTCCTCCGTAATCTTAAATCTCGTTAAACTCTCTACTCGAACTCGGCCTTAAGGATCTCCACCACCTTCTGGGCCTGCTCCGTCTCGAGATCGGCACGAGTGGCGATCTCATCCACCGATATTTCGAGGACGCTCTTGGCCGTATCGCAACCCGCGCTCTTCAGGGCATCGATGATCCAAGGCTCGATCTCGTCGGCGAACTCGGTGAGAGCCACATCCTCCTCCTCGATCTCGCGATAGACGTCGATATCGTAACCCGTGAGCATCTTCGAAAGGCGAATGTTCAAACCGCCCTTACCGATTGCAAGCGACACCTGATCGGGCTTGAGATATACCGAAGCGGTCTTGCGCTCCTCGTCGATGGTGATGCTCGAAATCTTGGCGGGGTTGAGCGAACGCTGGATCATGAGCTGCGGATTCGAGGTGTAGTTCACCACGTCGATGTTCTCGTTACGAAGCTCTTTCACGATGGTGTAGATTCGCGAACCCTTCATGCCGACGCATGCGCCTACGGGGTCGATACGGTCGTCGTACGACTCCACGGCCACCTTGGCTCGCTCGCCCGGGATGCGCACTATGCTCTTGATGGTTATCAGACCGTCGAAAATCTCGGGAACCTCCTGCTCGAAAAGGCGCTCGAGGAATCGGTTGGCCGTACGCGACAGTATGATGCGCGGCTGGTTGTTGTTCATCTCCACGCTCTTGACGATGGCTTTGATAGTGTCGCCCTTGCGATAGAAGTCGCTGGGAATCTGCTCGCTCTTGGGGAGGATCAATTCGTTCTCCTCGTCGTCGAGAATCAGCACTTCGCGTTTCCACACCTGATAAACCTCGCCGGTGATTATCTCGCCCACCTTCTCCGAATACTTCTCGTAGAGGTTGGCTTTCTCCAGATCGAGCAGACGCGACGCCAGATTCTGACGCAACGACAGCACGGCACGACGGCCGAACTGGTTCATCTTGATCTGGTCGGTGTACTCGTCGCCCACTTCGTAGGTGGGGTCGATGGCCTTCACCTCCGACACGCCGATCTGCGTGTTGGGATTCTCGACGGCTCCGTCCTCCACCACCTCGCGGTTACGCCAGATCTCAAGGTCGCCTTTCTCGGGGTTGATGATGACGTCGAAATTCTCGTCGCTCTCGAACTGTTTCTGCAACGCGTGACGGAACACATCCTCCAGAACGCCGATCATGGTCGACTTGTCGATGTTTTTAAGCTCCTTGAACTCAGCGAAGTTGCTGATAAGATTTAAGTTTTCCATTTTGTATTGCTCTTTATTATCTTATTTTTGTCTTTGCTCTATTTGAAATCGAGATACTCTTTGGTGTACTTTATCTCGTCGAAACCATAGGTGCGCGTTACGGTCACCGTCACTTTGCGCTTCTTGCCCTCCACGGCCTGCTTCTCCTCGTACGACACGGTGACGCCCCGATCGTCGACTTCGTCCAAGCGGGCGAGTATCTTAACGCCGCTCAGCAACAGCACCTCGACGGGCGATCCGATAAGTTTGCGGTACTGACGGATGTTCGTCAGCTCGGAGCCGATGCCGGCCGAAGCCACAGTGAGCGAAAAATCCTCCTCGTCGCGGTCGAATTGCGACTCGATCGCACGGCTCAACTCGGCGCACGCCTCGATCGTAACCGACGTGTCGCTGTCGATGAGCAGTTCCACTTCATTCGCGGGCGAGCATTTGCAGCTCACCGTAAACATGTCGGTACCTTCCAGTTCGCGGTCGGCCGTCTCGATTATTTTTGCACAGTCTATCATGTTATTTCGTCGGTTATGATTACGAAATAAGGGGACTCCGTGTCCCCTTATTCTCGATTCGCTTTGCAAATGTAGTGAAAAAATACCATTATAAACGAATATTTTACAAAAAAAATGCGACCCGATGAAAATTTCCCGCAATGTCGACATAAGAAAATGAAAACATGACGGCATAAAAAAGTTCCCTCCGCCCGAAAACGAAGGGAATCACAAAAAAACCGACCTATTCAGTGCTCGATACGTCTGTTTGCTCCGCATACGAGGAAAATCCACAAACCCCGCACGCACCATACGTACCTCCCACTTTATCGTTGTGCCTGCCCCATGCGTTCGCGCATGAGCACAAGCTCCTTTTTCCATGTAACGGCGCAAATGGCCGCTGCTATCGCGCATGCCGCGGCGAACATCCAAAAAGCCGCGTTCCACCCGAGCCCCGAACCGGCCACCTGTCCGACCACTATTTTCGACAACACCGCATCGCCCAGCAGATAGCCGAACAACCCCACGAATCCCGCGGCCGTACCCGCAGCGTTCTTGGGTACGAAACTCAACGCCTGAATGCCGATCAACGCTATGGGACCGTAAACCGCGAATCCCGTAAGCGCGAGTGCGAAATACACCCCCATGCGGTGAACGGTCGCAAAGTCGCCGCCCAAAAGCGACGCCACGGCCGACGACTGCCAGTACACGACCACTCCGATCAGCACCAATATCATATAAATAACGTTCACGGGAGCGCAGCGGCCGTTGAAGAACCGCGACGACATCCATCCGCAGATGATCGTTCCGGGTATACCCGCATACTCGAACAGCGAGAAAGCGAAACGGCTGTCGTTCTGCGACATTATGTCCATATCGTGCAGATAGGTAGGCGACCAGTCGCTTATGCCGTACCGCACGAAATACACGAACACGTTGGCCAAAGCTATCATCCACAACAATCCGTTGCCGAACACGTAATCGACGAACAGCCTGCGGAACGGGATTTTCGTCTCCTCGCCCTCGGCGGCCTTGCGGCTCGAATAGTCGTTGCGATACTCCTCCACGGGCGGCAATCCGCACGACTCGGGCGTATCCCGAATACTCCACCAGCAGAAAGCGGCGAACAACAACGCCACCAGCGACGGGAATATGAACGCGGCGCGCCAACTCTCGGCTATGCCCATGGCGACGAAAATTGCCGCACCGGCCGACACGAGCAACGCCAACGATCCGCCTCCGACATTATGCGAGGTGTTCCACACCGACATTTTGAAGCTGCGTTCGTTCTGCGAAAACCAGTGCGCCATGATCCGTCCGCACGGAGGCCACCCCATGCCCGACAACCACCCTACCGCCAGCATAAAAGCGAACAGGATGCCGGCATTGACGGCTATCGACGACGAGAAAGGCACCAGTCCCACGCACATCATGACGATCGAGGATACGATCAATCCCACGACCAAGAACTTGCGCGCATCGGATCTGTCCGAAAGGCTGCCCATCAGAAACTTGCTGAATGCGTAAGCGATGGGGATTCCCGCCATTGCGAACCCAGCGCTCTCCTTGTCCAAAAGTCCCTCGGCCATCATCCCGGGCGCCGCGAGCGACAGATTTTTGCGGACCAAATAGTAGGCCGCGTAACCGAAGAAAGCTCCCAGGAAGACCCTGAGCCGCATACGTCGATATTCACCGTCGATCTTTTCGAGCGCCAATCGCGGACGAGCCGCGGGCGGGTTAAAAAATTCAAACATTCGGATTGTCCGATAAGTCGTTCATGTTTTCTCGCCTCGGCAAGCCCGAATAAGTTCGGCTCTGCCCTCGACTTATAGAAAACGTTGGCTTGTTTGCCTTCGTTTTCTCGCCTCGGCATAGCTCGAACAAGTTCGGCTCTGCCCTCGGCTTATAGAAAACGTTGTTTTTCGTTACGCGTTTGTAAAGATAATAAAAATTCGTTTACTTCCGCTATAAAACGATATAATTATTCGAAATTTTTGCAAACGCCTCGACTTGCGCCTCGATCCACTCAGCATCGTGACCGCATTCGGCGGCCATGATTTCCGCCACTCGGCGGGCTGCGTCGCGAGCCTCGCGAGCGTCCACGAACAACATACGCACACGCCGTGCCAACACATCCTCGACCGTCTGCGCCATCTCCTCGCGAACAGCCCACACTACCTCGGCGGCGGTGTAGCCGTACTTCTCGCTCAGACGTTCGCCCAAAGCGGGATTCCGTTCGATGAGTTTCGCTATGGCTGGAGCATCGCTTCCGTAAACATACATGTGATCCGACAGATCGGGATTCGGACGGTAACCGTGAATCTTCAGCGTACGGGTACGGCACTTGCGTTTCTCCAGCTTGCCGAGCTTGATGGCACGATCTACGGTATCCTCGGCCATGCGGCGGTACGAGGTCCACTTTCCGCCCGTGATGGTTATCAGATCGTGGTCCGACACTATGATCTTATGGCTGCGCGACACCTCTTTCGAGTTCTTACCCTCCTTTTTGGGCGCAGCCAAGGGACGCTGTCCCGCGAATACCGACACTATATCCTTGCGCGTAGGCGCGGGATTCATGTATAAGCCAGCCGTACCGAGAATGAAATCGATCTCCTCCTCCAGCGGTTTGGGTTCGCTCTCGGGCTCGGGACGCTGTATGTCGGTCGTACCCACCACAACCTTGTCGTGCCAAGGTACCGCGAAGAGCACACGGCCGTCGGATGTCTTGGGAACCATTATGGCATAGTCGCTTTGCAGGAACTTCATGTCCAAAACGATGTGCACACCCTGGCTGGGAACCACCATCTTCGGCATTTCGGGTTCGTCCATGCGCATCACCTCGTCGACGAATATTCCCGCGGCATTGATTACGCAGCGCGCCTTCACGGTGTATTCCTTTCCGTTCATAAGGTCGCGCACGACCACTCCGCAAGCCTTGCCGTTATCGCCGTGCAGCACGCGTTCCACGGCAGTGTAGTTGACCGCCGCCGCGCCCTGCTCTATCGCCGTCTGCGCCAGATTGATCGCCATGCGCGAATCGTCGAACTGACCGTCGTGATAAACCACGCCGCCCTTCAGGCCCTTTTTCACCGACGTGGGGATGTACTCCGTCACCTTTTTGGCCGATATGAAACGCGAGCGTCCGTAACCGAACCCGAACGAAAGAATGTCGTAGAAGAGCAATCCGCAGAAGTAAAGGAAATTGTCCCAATAACTGTAATTGGAAATGACAAAAGCCTGATCCTTCACCAAATGGGGCGCATTGCGTTTCATGATGCCGCGTTCGTGCAGAGCCTCGCGCACCAGATCGACCTCCAACTTTTGCAGATAACGCACGCCGCCGTGAACGAGTTTCGTCGAACGACTCGACGTACATTTGGCGAAATCCTCCCGCTCGAACAATACCGTTTCATAACCACGCGACGCGGCATCCACGGCACAACCCAAACCCGTGGCTCCGCCGCCTATGACCACGACATCCCATACCTTATCCGCCTCGTCGAGACGCGACAACTGCTCTACTCTGTTCATATTACCTTATATATTAAATTAATCGCTGCACACGAAATCCTCGCTACGATCGCCTGTGTCACTACCCTGAAATTGTCTTTCCGATCGATCGGTTTCGCGCGAAAATATTTTGCGGCAAAACCCGTATTTTTCATTTCGAAACAAAAGTATGACTATTTCAAAAGAATAACAAATTTTCACAATAAAAAATCATATTTCGTACCGATTCCGTATTTGCGATCCGCCGTTTTTTCATATCTTTACGTTCGTTTTATAACCGTTTTCCCGCCTCGGCGCAGTTCGAACCCGTTTCGCCTCTGCGTCCGGCTTATCGGAAACGCGCCATTCAGGTTACGAACCCAAACTTCAAACTTATGACAATAAACGAACGTCACGAACTAATAGTCAAAGAACTCGACGCGAAAGGATCGGTCAGCGTCACCGAACTCTCGATGATGCTCAACGTATCGGAGGTTACGATACGCAAGGACCTCACGCTGCTCGAAGAAAAGAACGTGCTCTACCGCGCCCACGGCAAGGCCATCAAGATCAACCCCTACATCAACGACCGCGACGTAAACGTCAAGGAGAAACAGAACATAGTCGAGAAGACCGTCATAGGCAGAACCGCCGCCCGACTCATCGAACCGAACGACTCGATAATAATAGCTTCGGGCACCACCGTGCACTTCCTCTCGCGGGAGATACACAGCGAAGGGGGGGGGCACCTAACCGTCATAACGTCGGCTCTGAACGTGGCTTCGGTCCTGTCGAAAGATCCCGGGATCGAGGTGATACAGCTGGGCGGCATCGTGCGCGGCAGTTCGCTCTCGGCCGTGGGATGCGACACCGAACGCATGCTGGAGAACTTCACGGGCAGCAAACTGTTCATCGGAGTGGACGGATTCGATCTCGAATACGGACTTTCCACCACCAATCTGCTGGAGGCCAATCTCAACCGCGCCATGATGCGTTCGGCGCAAAAGACCATAGTGCTCACCGACAGCACCAAATTCGGACGTCGCGGATTCAGCCGAATATGCGACATCGACGAGGTGGATCAGGTGATAACCGATGCGGGAATCCCGCAGCACATACTCGAAGCGCTGCGCCGCCGGGGCATCGAAGTCACCGTGGTGGAGCCGTAATCCGTGCCGAGGGCAGAGCCGAACTTGTTCGAGCTATGCCGAGGCGAGAAAACGAAGGCAAACATGCCAACTAATTTCGGAGACATTTGCCATATAATCCCGAAATTTATTACCTTTGCACTGCTATGAGTGAATTCATCGTTTCGGCAAGAAAATACCGCCCCGCCACATTCGCGTCGGTCGTGGGCCAGCAGAGCATCACATCGACGTTGAAGAATGCGATCGAGCGAGGCCAGTTGGCTCATGCCTACCTGTTCTGCGGGCCTCGCGGAGTGGGCAAGACCACTTGCGCGCGCATCTTCGCCAAAGCGATAAACTGCCTGCATCCCGAGGGTGCCGAAGCCTGCAACGAATGCGAATCGTGCAAGGCTTTCAACGAAGGGCGCTCGCTCAACATCCACGAGCTGGACGCCGCGTCGAACAACTCGGTGGACGACATCCGCAGCCTTATCGAACAGGTGCGCATAATGCCGCAGGTGGGCAAATATTCGCTATTCATCATCGACGAGGTGCACATGCTGTCGCAGCAGGCATTCAACGCCTTTCTGAAGACGCTGGAGGAGCCGCCCAAGCATGCCGTGTTCATCCTGGCCACCA
>CAUDHE010000053.1 GCA_958449275.1 uncultured Alistipes sp.
CGACGAGGTTGGTGCGGATTTTATATTTCACCGCAAAGCCGTATTGCTCGTTCTGTTCGGCGAGCAGCCGTTTGGCTTTGACCTTCTCGGCCATTTCGAGATTGACCTTGTTGTGGTCGCGCTCCAACTTGTTTTTCGGGTCGGTGTAGAGGTAGTATTCGAGGGTCTCGAATTTACGGCGATGCTTGATGCGCCCTTCATCGTCGCGGGTGTACCCGTAATAATATTCCAACACCAACGAGGTCTTGCCCGTCGAGCGCTGCGGTTTCTGCCGAATCTTGATCTCCATGCGGTCGAGGTTTTAGGTTTGATGCAAAGATAGAAAAATTTCTTTACACTTTTTTACACCTCAATTGCTGTGCGTTGTAAATAAGCGGCAAATTTTACACCTTGAACGATAAAATGAAGTCGAAGTAAAATCGGTTGTTTATCGGTAAATAACTGAATTAATGAATATTATTTTAATATTTCTTCGTCTTTGTTTTGTTGAGTTACTTTCCGATGCAGAAATTCGAGAAGATAGATTTTAGAACATCGTCGGAGGTGATTTCGCCGGTAATGGCGCCGAGTTGGTGCATGACTTGACGTATGTCCTCGCTCAGAAGATCGGTCGGCAGTCGGGAATCCATCGCCGAAAGAGCGTCGTCCAAAGCATCGCAAGCGTGGCGCAACGCATCGTAATGGCGCCGGTTCGATACTATTACCTTGCCGTTGTATGCGGCATCGATGTCGACGGTCGATTTCAACGCCGCGATCAAACGATCCATCCCCTCGCCCGTCTTGGCCGATATGCGGATCGGAACAGAATATTCGGATGCCGATACGACATCATCGGTATCTGCCGCGCCCCGAATATCCCCACAGCCGATTAAGTCGGATTTGGTTATTACCCGATATATGCGTCTGTTGTCGGACGCTTGCGAACCGAACATGTCGATTTCATCGGCAAAACGGCCGTCATCGCTGAGCCACAATACAATGCGGGCCTTTCGCAACGCCTGCTCGGTGCGACGGATACCCATCAACTCCAATTTATCGTCGGTATTCCTTATTCCCGCCGTGTCGACGAAGCGATAAATTACCCCACCGATGTTTATCTCGGCTTCTACGGTATCGCGCGTCGTACCCGCTATGTCCGACACCATCGCCCGCTCCTCGCCGAGCAATCGGTTGAGCAACGTACTCTTGCCCACATTCGGACGTCCCGCTATTGCGACCGTCACGCCCTCTTTCATAGCATTGCCCGCTTCGAACGAATCGGCCAATGCAGACACCTTGTCGCGTATGCGACGCAACAAGTCGGCGAGTTTGGAGCGATCGGCAAATTCGACATCCTCCTCCGAAAAATCGAGTTCCAATTCCAGCAGAGAGGTTATGTGCAGAAGTTCTTCGCGCAACGCGCGCAATTCGTCCGAGTAACCGCCACGCATCTGAGTGGCGGCTATGGCATGCGATGCGCGAGAATCCGAGGCTATTATGTCGGCCACCGCTTCGGCCTGCGAGAGATCCATACGGCCGTTCATGAATGCCCGCTGCGTAAACTCGCCCGCCTCGGCATGTCGTGCACCTCGAGACGTGAGGAGCGAAAGTATGCGTCCGACGATATACGACGATCCGTGCGCGGAGATCTCCACCGAATCCTCGCCCGTGTATGAATGCGGCGCGCGAAATACCGCTATCAACACATCGTCTATCACTTCGTCGCCGTCGACTATGTTGCCGTAATGTACGGTCGCCGCAGCCGCTCGCGCGAGCGGTCGCCGACCTCGGAACACGCTGTCGCACAGCGGCACGGCCTGCGGACCGCTTATGCGTACGATACAGAGTGCGCCGCCTGCGGGGGTAGCCGGAGCCACGATGGTGTCGTCATTGCCGAAAATTCTCTCCGCTTGCATGCGCCTACCGTTTTTCGATTTTCAGCCGCTGCCCTATGCTGAGTTTATCGGGATTGGTCATGTTGTTCCAACGCATTATCTGCGCGGTGGTGACATGATAACGACGGGCGATGGCTCCCAGCGTGTCGCCCTTCTTGATCGTGTAATAAGTCGTACCCGTCACGGCTTTGGCCTTGTCGACGTTGGCAGGATCGAGATACTCTTTCAAGTATACAGAGTCCTTGGCGAATATCGAATCCCGATTCATGACATATTGCGACACGCGATTGGCCGGCAATACGAGCGTGTAGCTCTTCGTCGTGGCAGGTATTATGTCGAGTTTGTATTGCGGGTTGAGCAGTCGCAGCGCAGCGGAATCCACATCGATCGTCGCCGCCACCTGATCCAGATGCAACATTCTGTCGACATGTACCGTATCCACGGCTATCGGCATCGGCGGCTCGGCGCACTCTATGTCGTGCGCACGATGGTAGGCATAGGCATACGATGCTGCGATGAATGCGGGCACGTAACCGCGCGTTTCACGGGGCAGATGGTCGTAAACGTCCCAAAAAGACTTCGGATTGCCGCCCGTGCGCGCTATGGCCTTGTTGACATTTCCCGGCCCGCAGTTGTACGCGGCTATCGCCAGACTCCAGTCATCGTACATATCGTACAGATTCTTCATATAACGGCATGCCGCCTTGGTCGACTTCACGGCGTCGTAGCGTTCGTCGACCATCGAATTTATCTCCAGCCCGTATGCTTTCGCCGTGGTGGGAATGAATTGCCACAATCCCGCGGCACCCGCGCGCGAATACGCCTTTATTTGCAGGGCCGATTCGATTATTGCCATGGCGTGCAACTCGATGGGCAAGCCTGCCTTGAGCAACTCCTCGTCTATCATCGGGAAATAGTATTTCGAGAGCGCGAGCACGCGGCTCATGAGTCCCGACGAATCGGTATATCGTTTTATGTACGTACGCACCAGCGGATTATACGGCAAATGTATGGGCGACACCATTTTTCTGAGGCGGTCGGCATACAGCGAATCCATCGCGCCGTCGTCGTTCATGTCGACGGGTTCGCAGACGTAGTTGTCGAAGAAATGCTGAAATGCGTCGTTCGCATGTTGCAGATACAGCCTTTCCGCCAGCGAATCGGCCCGTTCGGGCGTATAGTCGATGTACGCCGTTTCGTTTCGGCGCGGTTTGTCGCTCGTCTTCTGCGTGTTGCGTCCGATGCTGAGCAAATACTCCTCGCGGTCGCGGTATTCGTCGACCACGGCGGCGAGCGAATCGGCCCTCATGCGTTCTACCGCCAACTGTTGTTTGACACTCAGACGTTTGGGTTTCTTGGGTTTGGGAGTCTTTTGGGCATTTGCCGTCGTTATCGAGACGAGGATCAGCAGTAATGCGAGCAATGTTTTGTTCACTGTTGCGGTCATGGTCAGAATTTGATGTTAAGATTGAATCCGAACACGGGATACGTGCCGTTTACCTGCGAATATTGGCAGTCGAACATCGGTTGCAGATCTACCGTCAGATCGTCCGAAACGTCGAAATCTTTCAGATGCGCATCCACATGCGCGTCTATGGCCTGAAACGCGTACACGGCGGCCGTCAGTATAATGCTCAGATCGCGATTGCGGCGATATGCGTCGCGAAGGTTTTTCAGATACGTAGCCGAGTATCGCCCCCCGAACTCATCGTGCGACACTCCGTCGGGATAGTTGCCCGGATTGGCATCGAAGTCGGCGCGCAGGGCGTATGCCTTTTTGAAACGCCGGAACCCGCGGTTGTTCCAATCGATCACGTAAACCATCGAGGCCATTCCGCCTATTACGATGGGGACTTTCCAATAGCTTTTGTTGTAGATCTGGCCCGCACCCGGGCAGATGATGGACAATGTCGTGGCCTTCTTCACGCTCGACACCTCGTTCGTCGAGTAATTCACGGCCGCATCGCCCAAAAAATAGATGTACGACGCGGCGGCAGTCACCCAAAATATCTGACGTTTGGTATTGGTGCGTATCATGCGGCTCTGCAAGGCGTTCAACTCCTCGGTACGCGACATGCTTTCGTCCGTCATGATATCGTATTGCCGCTTGAGCGGACGATATTTGTTGCCTTCGTGTATCGCCAAGCCTATCGAAGCCCCGAGCGTGGAATACAGCACGGGCAGCTTCCAATACTGCTTGTTGTATATCTGTCCGTAGCCCGGCAGCAGCGCCGAAGTCCAGCAGACCTTGGCGAGCGACGACGAATCGCTGAACAGAGGCTGTCGTATCTTCTCGTTACCGTCCTTGTCCAAACGGATTTTACGGTGCCGTTTTCCGTCGGGACCGTTCTCGACGTTCTCCGTCACCGCATCGATTACCGTCGCTCGAGCAACAGAGTCTATGCCGGCCGCCTCGGCCGTCGAATCCGCAAGTTCAGTGATTACGGAATCGGCACCGCTCCGCGCAATCGAATCGGGACGGACGACCGCCGCGTCGTCTTTTCGCAACACGCCCCCCGACACCACCTGCTTATTGCCGCGCTTGAGCATCTGCGCCGAAACGGGAACCGCCGCCAAAAGCAGCGACAGCACCATAGCAGCCCGAAGCAGGACAGCGGCCCGCCTCGACTCGCGCACTCCTGCCGCTGTCGGCGAACAGCGGTCCGCATCGGTATTTTTGCTGCCGGACATTTCTACTTTTTCATATTGCGCAGACGCTCTATCAACGCATCGATATCGGTGTCGTTCGAAAAGTCGATCACGATTTTGCCGCCGCCGTTCTTTCCGCGTTTGATGTTGATGTTCTGCGAGAAATAGGGCTCGAGCAACTCCACCAGCCGCGAGTACGATTCGGGATACTCCTCCTCGGTCTGCCGCGCCGTCTCGGTTTTGTCGGCCATCTTTCGTGCCAGCTCCTCGGTCTGGCGCACCGACAGAGCCTTTTTTATGCAACGTTTCAAGGCGCGCAACTGATCCTCGGGAGCCATGCCCGCTATTGCCTTGGCATGTCCCATCGTTATGAGCCCCTCCTTCAGAGCGAGCTGCGCTTCGCCGGGCAGATTCAGCAGACGCATGTAATTCGACACGGTCGAGCGCTTCTTGCCCACTCGGTCGGCCATCTGCTCCTGCGTAAGTCCGCATTCGTCGATCAGGCGCTGCATTCCGAGCGCTATCTCTATGGCATTCAGATCCTGACGCTGTATGTTCTCCACCAAAGCCATCGCGTGCAGACTCTCGTCGTCGGCCTCGCGTATGTAAGCGGGCAACGTTTCGAGCCCCACCATCCGCGATGCCCGCCAACGGCGCTCACCGCTTATTATCATATAGCGTCCGTCACCATCCTTCTTCACCGTAACGGGCTGAATGACGCCCAATTGACGGATCGATTCGGCAAGTTCGGCCAACGCGTCGTCGTCGAATTTCGTACGCGGCTGCGTGGGATTGGGGTATATCTGCGAGACGGCTATTTCGGCCATACGGCTCATGGGCGTGGCCTTAACCTCGATGTTCTCGGTGCCGAATATGGCGTCCAACCCGCGTCCTAAACCTTTCTGTTTCATATCGTCGTTACTGTATTTTATCCTTTTTTGGCGCGATTGCGCTTAAGCAACTCCTTGGCCAATGTCAGGTAGTTGACCGATCCCGTCGCGGCCGCGTCGTAAAGCATTACGGGTTTTCCGTGCGACGGCGCCTCGCCGAGACGTATGTTGCGCTGTATGACCGTGTCGAAAGCCAGCGGTCCGAAGTGTTCGCGCACTTCGGCGGCCACTTGGTTGTTGAGTCGGTTGCGCATGTACATCGTCAGCACGAAACCCTCGATCTCGAGAGACGGATTCAGGCCGCTTTTCACTATCTTGATCGTATTGAGCAGCTTGCTCAACCCTTCCAGCGCGAGATATTCGCACTGCACGGGGATCAATACCGAATCGGCAGCCGTAAGTATGTTCACGGTGGTGTAACCCAACGACGGCGAGCAATCGATGAACACGTAATCATAATCGTCGCGCACGCTGTCGACTATGCCCTTTATCACCCTGTGGGCGTTCTCCATCTTCGGCAGCTCGGTGTCGGCGGCCACGAGGTCGATGCTCGACGGCAGCAGCGACAGATTTTTCACGTCCGAACTGCGCAATATCACCTCCTCGGCACGCTTTTCGCCCACGATACATTCGTAAATACCGTCGAGATCGATGTCGAATCCAAGCCCCGACGTAGCGTTCGCCTGCGGATCGGCGTCGAGCAGCAACACCTTTTTGCCGAGCAGGGCGAGCGATGCCGCGAGATTGATGGCCGTGGTGGTTTTGCCCACGCCGCCTTTCTGATTTGCTAAAGCTATTACTTTCGACATATTTTTCGACTTCGGTGAATGTTAAATATTTAATGCGATTCGTCCCGCTCGGGTTCATGGCGCGGCACGCGCCCGCAAGCAGGATATAATCGGACAAAATTAATGAAATTAAATCAAATAAAACAACGTATGCCGAAAAATGATTAACTTTGTCAATCGGCTCCGACGGCCGCAACCGATATATTATGACGGAAGATATTAAGAAAGAGAACGAAAAAGCCGACAGTGTACCGACGGTTTCCGACGGCGCCAAAGTCCTCGCTTCAAAGGTCCCCGCCTGGTGGGACATTGCGGCCGTACTGTTTGTTTTCGTACTGTCGCAGGGCGCGGCCGCGGTCGTCTGCCGGCTGCTCGGCATCGAGGGGGCCGACATGAACGTCGCCCGCGAAGGCGATGCCGCCGAGGCGGCGGAGTACATACAGGGACGGTATGTGGCGATCACGTATTTAATATCGATGGCGGTGTGCCTGCCGCTTCTGTGGTATTATAAAGGTCTGCGCGGATGGAATCTGCGACTGTCGCTCCGCGCTCCCGGGTGGGCTTCTCCGTTTCGGCTTCTGTGCGGCTACATCCTGCTGTGGTGCATGACCATAGCGGCCGAACCTCTTACGATGCGCCTCCCGGGCAGTCAGTCCATGCTCGGCGGCGGAGGCTGGCTGCTGGTCTCGGCAGCGATCCTGGCGCCCGTCTTCGAGGAGACCGTTTTCCGCGGTTACATAGCGGGCATATTGCGCAGCGCTTACGGCGGTGTGGCGGCATGGATATGGTCGGCACTGGTCTTCGGAATCGTTCACATCATTCCGTCGGTCGCGGTCAATGCCGTGCTGTGCGGACTCGTGCTCGGGTTCTACTACCTGCGTTACCGCTCGCTGGTGCTGGTTATACTGCTCCACGCCATGAACAACATCACGGCATGCTTCCTGCGCACGATGGGAATGGACGACATCTCCGTGCGGGAAGCCGTCGGCGGAGGCGCCGCATATACCATAATCTATACCGTGTGCGCTACGGTGTGCGTTATGGCCGTGGTGCGCATGTTCCGACTTCTCCGACGTATCGAAAGCGATAATTATCGTGCGGCCGAGTAATAATCTCGACGGGTTCTACGTTAATTTGACGTAAATTAACTATCTTTGTCGAAATTATTATGCGTCGATTCGTAAAAATATCGCTCCTTGCCGCAGCCGTGTCGGCAGTCGCCTGCCGAGAGTTGCCCGACTATCTGGCAAGCGATGCCACCATCGCCCGCGTCGGCCGCAAAGAGCTTAAGTACAGCGACATCGCCGAGGCGATTCCGGCCAATGTTTCGGGCGCCGACAGCATATCGTTCGTGAAACTTTACGTCGATAAATGGTTCGTGCGACAATTGAAGCTGGAGGAGGCCGACCGTCTGTTCTCGGGCTCGGAGAAGGATATCGACAAACTGGTCGAAGACTATCGCCAGTCGCTGCTCATGCGCAAAGTCGATCAGCACCATGTCGACGAGCAGATGAACACCGACTTCACGGACAAGGACATAGCCGATTATTACAATACGCATAAGTCGGATTTCATTCTCGACCGTACGCTGGTTCGGGGTCGCATACTTCGTTTCGACGACTCGTATCGCCAGAGCAAGAAGCTCATGGAGCAGATGCGGGCGGCCGCATCGTCGCAGACGGCTGCCAAAACATTCTCGGAAGTTTGCGAGAAGAACGATTTTCTGCTCATCGACAATCGGGCCGAATGGGTGAGTTTCGCGGATTTTCTGTCCAATCTGCCCACGACCCGCTCGCAGGATTACACGTCGCTGCTCGACAAGGCGGGCATACAGGAGATGAAAGCCAACGACGCGCGTTATTATTTCGATTTCACTTCGGTGTGTCGCAAGGGGAACGTGGCCCCGCTGGAGATGGTGGCGGACAACATACGCCGCATACTGCTCACGCAACGCCGCAGCGAGATAATCAAGGCGCACGAGGAGCAGATAGTGTCGGAGGCGATGGAGAGCGGGCATGCCCGCATTTACAAGGAGGCC
Organism: uncultured Alistipes sp.; assembly: GCA_958449275.1. Classification (GTDB taxonomy): domain Bacteria; phylum Bacteroidota; class Bacteroidia; order Bacteroidales; family Rikenellaceae; genus Alistipes. Next base: position 8,240 of record CAUDHE010000053.1, read on the forward strand.
GCAGAGACTCGGACCGACGACGAGACCAACGAGTGAGCATCCGAGCGACGAACGGCACAAGGAACGAAAATACAGGTAAATATATATTATGCTTAGAAATAAATCTTTGGTTGCGGTGCTGACAGCAGGTATTCTGCTGACGGCGGGTGCGCTTACGGCGCAGAAACGGCAGGTCATGCTCGATCGCGTGGTAGCCGTGGTGGGCGGATCGGCGATTCTCTACTCCGAAGTGGAGGATTACGCCAATCAACTCGTCGAGCATCGGCGTGCGCAGGGTTTCACGTCCGACCGCGATCCGATGAACGAGGGTCTGGAGATGCTCATGAAGCAGAAATTGCTCTACAGCCAAGCTCTCATCGACTCCATAACGCTTAACGGCGACGTCAATTCGGGCGTCGAGGAGCAGTTGCAGATGATGATCGCCGAGGAGGGCTCCATCGCCGAACTCGAAGCCAAACAGCACATGGCTCTCTTCAACTTCCGCGAAATTCTGCGTCAGCGCGTCACCGAGCAGGAGTATGCGCGTTCGATGCAGGGCGAAGTTGTTAGCGGCGTCACCGTAACCCCCGGCGAGGTGGAACGTTTCTACAACGAGTTGTCGAAAAACGATCTGCCGCTGGTTCCCGAACAATACGTTTACGCGCAGATCGTGAAATACCCCTCGTCGCAGGCCGAAGCCAAGCAGCGCGCCAAGGAGCGTCTGCTGGAGATGCGCGAACGCATCATTTCGGGCAAGTCGACCTTGCCGGTGCTGGCGCGCCTCTATTCGGTCGACCCCGGATCGGCCATGAACGGCGGCGAATATCCCCCGGGGCCTCTGTCGCAGTGGACCAAACCTTTCGGCGACGCATTGGCGATACTGAAACCCGGTCAGTTGTCGGAGGTGGTGGAGACCGAATACGGCTTCCACATCATCGAACTTATCGACGAACCCAAAAACGGCATGTACCACTGCCGTCACATACTCATCAAACCCACGTATACTACCGACGAGCTGATCGAACCGACCAAGTTCCTCGACAGCGTGTCGCTGCTGATACGCTCCGACTCGATGACCTTCGAGGAGGCTGCCATGAAGTTCTCGGAGGACGACCTCACCAAGATGAACGGCGGTCTGGTGTCGAACCACGACGTGCTGATGAGCAATCCGAGCTATTCAAATGTGAAATATACGGCCACCAAGTTCCGTCGCGAAGACTTCGGCGAGGGCAAGAGCCTTAAGGACTACATAGCCATTTCGCAGATGAAGGTCGGCGACGTTTCGACCGCTTACCAGTCGGAGGACCTCAAGGGCGACGACCTGAGCAAAATCATCAAGTTGCTCGAGATCATCCCCACCCACCCCGCGTCGCTTGTCGATGACTACCTTACGCTCGAGGAGATGGCTTTGGAAGCCAAGCAGGAGAAGGTGTTCGACGAGTGGATGCGAAAGAAGATCGACGGACTCTACGTCTACATCGACCCCGAATTCCGCGACGGCGAATTTCAGTACGACAACTGGGTCAAGTAACGCTCAGGCATAAAAGGGACTGCAAGTGCGTCGCGTAATATCGATCATATCCGTTGCGTTGGTGTTCGGCGGCATTCTGTTCGCGCAGGAGTCGAGCATCCGCAATGCCGCGACAACTGGCGACTCCGCTGCGGCCGAGGCGATCCGCGCCGCACGAGACAGTGTACGGCGACAGAACGACGGGGCGCAACCGCCGCGCCGCAAGATCGACTTCAAAGCCGATGTGGTTCGTAAGGAGAGCGGCGACAGCATAATCCATTTCATGGGCAATTTCGCCGCGCATCACAACGGCGCGGTGATCTCGTGCGACAGTTCGGTGCGTTACAGCGACACCCGATGGGGATTCTTCGGCCGCGTGATAATCAATCAGGACTCCGTATACATCTACGGCGACAGCGCACTGTACGACGGCGAGAGCAGCCTGGCCGAGGTCTACGCCCCCATCGTCAAGGTCGTCGACGGCGATGCGTTGCTCTACACCTATAATTTCAGCTTCAATACCGAGGAGAAGATCGGTCGATATACAGGCGGCGGCGTGCTGGTGCACGACGACGACATCATGGAATCGTTGCGCGGATATTATTACGCCGACACGCACGAGGTGATCTGCGTCGACGAAGTAGAGCTTCACGGCGCCGATTACGACATGAAGAGCGATTCTGTCATCTATAACTCCGAAACCGACATGGCCCGCTTCTTCACGGGCAGTGAAATATGGAACTCCGACGGCGACTATCTGTGCGCCGACGAAGGGTTCTACGACAAGGCTCAGGATCTCTATACGGTCACGCGCAACGGCTACGTGCTCACTTCCGAGCGCGAATTGTGGGGCGATACCCTATCCTACTACCGCTCTGCGGGGCACGTAGTGGCACGTCGCAACATCCAGATGGACGACTTCGAGAACAAGATGCTGGCTTTCGGCGATTTCGCGGAATATTGGTCCGAGGCGGGCAACGCGGTGCTTACGCGCAATCCGTCGGTGGTGGGTTACGACACCGATCAGGGCGATTCGGTCTTTCTGCGCGCCGATTCTATGCTTCTGTTTACCGTGTCGCGCTTCGAAAGCGCCGAACATGCCGACTCGCTGACGACGGAGGCCACCGAAGCCGAGCATTCGGACATCGTCCGCAACGAAACCGCTACCGTCCGCCCAACGGCCGCACTGAATGTCGCGCAGGACCGCAATGAAGATATAGAAGACTACTATTATGACGATGAGGAAATCGCCGACAGCGTGCTACGCGATTCCGTGGTGCCGCCGAGCGCCAAAGAGTTGAAAGCCGCGGCCCGCGAGCAGGCCCGCAAGGCTAAGGATTCGGTGAAGCGGGTCAAAGCCGCCGAGCGCAAGAAGCGTCTCGACTCCATAGCCGTGGTACGTCAGGCTAAAGCGACGGCGCAACTGGAGAAAGCGCGGGCCAAGGAACTGGCACGGGCGTCGAAAGACTCCGTAAGACGTGCCGCATTGCGCGAACGTATGCTTCGTCGCGGCGGCGATGTTTCGGCACTCGACTCGCTCGACAGTCTGGCGGGCGTCCGTAACGAATTATTGCGGCACGGGCATGCGGACGACCATCCCGTCGCACTCCCTGCGGAGGAAAACGAAGACAGCATGGCTCTCGCCGAGGCTCGGGCCATGAACGACGACCTGATCCCGACCGACACGACGCACGTCGACAGCATCTATCGTCTGGTAAAAGCCTATCGCAACGTCCGTCTGTATCGTACCGACGCCCAGATGGCCTGCGATTCCATGGTGAGCATGTCCACCGATTCGATCATACATTTATATATAGATCCCGTTCTGTGGAACAACTCCAACCAGATAACCTCCGACGAGGTGGATGTATTCACCCGCAACCGTCAAATAGAACGCGCCGAATTCATCGGCTCGCCTATCATGGTGTCGGAGATCGACACCACCTATTACAATCAGGTGGCAGGCAAGGTAATGATAGCCTATTTCCGCAACAACGACATCTATCGCAACGATGTGAACGGCAACGTTCAGACCATATATTTCCAACGCGAGGACGAGGATCTGCCCGACGTGACGAATATGATATATCTCGAAAGCGCCTCGGCATCGTTCTACATCGAAGACAAGGAGTTGGTCGGCATGACCTATCGCAACGACGTGCCATTCAAACTCTACCCCATAAACATGATTCCGCCCACGCAGGATATGCGTTTGCGCAATTTCAAATGGGTTCCCGTACTCAGACCTACGCGCGAATCGATATTCGACCGCACGATACGCCCGTCCGTTCGCGATGAACGGAGACTGCGCGAGCGTCCTACGTTCGACATCGTCGAGCGCATGGACCGCTATAAGGAACGTCTGTTGCGCAGCGGCGAATGGATCGACCGCGAAGACGAACTCACTCCCGAACTCATCGAGTGGCGCAATACTCGCGAACCTTAGTCAGTCGGCAACATCATCACCATCATCCGAAACCCGTGCGCGTCATTCCATAATGACATTCGAGCCTCCGCGGGGCAGAGGCTGCGGCCCGCGCGACTCTGTCGAGTCGTATTACTTATAATGCTGTTCGCCGACGGCAGAGGACAAAACGAGCCATGCGAGTTGCAGTCCTCCGCAGTGGGGCGGCGGCGAACTGCGCGGCTCAAGGAGCCGCAGTATTTCCACCTTTTGTCACCCAAAAGGTGGAGCCAACCGACGCCAAGCCGAGAGCAATCATGCTTGCATGAATTGCCAAGACGCGAAAGCGGAAAACAAACGCAGTGCCGTTAAAAGCCGCCGCGGTGAAACGATTTCGGGGTCGGTCTTGCCGCGGGAGTGGCTGACGCGCGTGAATTACTGCGACTCTGCGAGCCGCATACTCCGCCGTCGGCGCGCAGGCATCACAGCTTGGGAAACACCATCGGTGACTGCACCGTGACGAACGCCGCGCCATTACCGTCGGTCGTACACACCACCCGCACGGCCTTTATGGGACGCGAAGGAGCGTCGATCGCTCCGCCGCCGTTTTCCAGGTCGCACACGCGGCGGAAGGTCACTCCGTCTTCGCTCACCTCCATGTATCCCGAATTGAATACGTATCGCGGCAATTGCAGATTACCCGTGCGAATCTCCAATCGGCGGCACGTCACGGGTTTCTCGAAAGTATAAAGAATCCAGTCTCCGTTACGCGACGTACGCGACGTGCGCGCTATGCGGCCGTACCCCTCGGCATTGGAATAGGGGAAACGCTCGCTCTGAGGAATCGACGAGGTGATCCGCACCTTCGGCTGCGACATGCGGAAACGTCCCGCCACACCCGTCTCGGGACTGCGCGCACGATCGTACACGCTGCGGAACGAATAACGCTGCGGCTTGTCGGTGCGTATCGGTCCGTCGTAAGGATGCTCGCCATCCTCGCCGACCACGCTGTAATATATGCGCGAACGGTCGTCCGTCGACGCCGTCAACACGCCGTCGGCATATTTCACCGCAGGAGGAAACAGACGGAAATCGATGCCCATCGCCGCCATGCGACTGTAATGGCTGCTCGTAAGACGCGAATAAAACTCGTCCCAACCGCCGCCGCGTCCGCACCAAGCCAGTTCGCTGAGCGCGCAGATGCGCGGATATGTCTGATAATAAATAAAATCATAATCGGAATCGCGCTGCGACAGACAGACCTCGCTCCAGAAATTAGCCTGCAATCCCGCCACGTTACGCATCTCGGCCTCGGTGAAACCCTGCTCGGCGAAGTCGAACGACAGCACCTTTTTCGCATCGAATATCGCGGCCCAGTCATGTCCCGCCTCGCGCGGAGTCTGGCGCATGTCGAAATAGAAATAGGCTCCGGGCAAAACCACAGTAGAGTATCCCTCGCGGGCCGACTTGCGACACGCCGCCACATTCTCCCAACCGTAAACGAGACTCCGACGGTCAAGGCCGCCCGAATTTATCGCCTCGTTCCACACGCACGGCAACTTGCCGTGCTCCTCGACAATATGCGCCACGCGATTCATGAAATACTCCTGCAATTCGGCCCCGCTCCCGATGCCGCGCGACGCCATCAACGCCTTGCAGTCGGGGCACGACATCCACTGCGAAGCGTCGACCTCGTCACCGCCGATATGTATGTACCGCGAAGGAAACAACTCGGCCAACTCCCCTATCACGTCGTCGAGCAGCTCGTAATTGCTCTCCTTGGCCACGCACAACACATTGCGCGTATCGTAACCGTCGGACGCCTTGAGCGACGGAGTATAACCGCACAACACCTCGGGATGCACGCTCGCCAGATCGAGGCTGTGCCCGGGTAAATCGATCTCGGGTATTATTTCGATGTTGCGCACAGCGGCATACTCTACCAGATCGCGCATCTGCTCCTGAGTGTAATATCCGCCGTAACGCTCGCACCAAAGTCCGTAACGAGGGGCCACGGGCGAGTCGCCGCCGCGGAACCCGCCGACCTCGGCCAGTTCGGGATGCGATTTTATCTCTATGCGCCACGCCTCGTCGTCCGACAGATGCAGATGCAGTTTGTTGATCTTATGATGTGCCAAATTGTCGACGAAACGTTTCACATCGTCGATCTCCATCCACGTACGGCACACGTCGAGCATGAATCCCCGATAAGCGAAACGAGGTTCGTCAGCCACACGACACGCTCCTACCATCACGGGCAGCGTCAAAGCATGCGAATAGACCTTTGCGGGCAACAACTGCAACAAAGTCTCTATTCCGTTCTGAACCCCGGCGGCCGACCCGCCTTCTATCGTCACGCCGTCGTTTCCGATATCGAGCGTATACGCCTCGGCAGCGAGATTTTTATTCGTTCTAAGCACAATATTTCCCGCCGATTCGCCGTTATATTCCAGAACCGACAGCGGAACATATTCCGCAAGGTACATTGCCGAGGGACGGAGTTCAGGGTAGTGTGTAATCTTAGTTGTTGTTAGTATGGTAAATACTCCGTCCCTTTTCTTAAACTCCCGAGGCGCGGGAACGATGTCGGCAGCAAAGGCCGCCGCAGAAAAGATCAAGGCCGAAACGGCGAAAACAACAGATCGGAATCTCATATCGCAAAAAATTATTTACCGCAAAGTTATCATTTCCGAGGGAAAATAATAACTTTGTGTGACATAATTCGATTTCGATATGAACGAACAGAAAAAACTCAAGGCTGCCGCGCGACTGCTGGAGGTGATGGACACCCTGCGCGTGAAGTGCCCGTGGGACCGCGAGCAGACTTTCGAGTCGCTGCGAAACAACACCATAGAAGAGACATACGAACTGGTCGACGCCATCGCCGACCACGATATGGCCGGCATAAAGGAGGAACTGGGCGACCTGCTGCTGCACGTGATATTCTACTCTAAACTGGGCGAGGAGCAGGGCGCGTTCGATTTGGCCGACGTGGCCGATGCCGAATGCGACAAGCTCATATACCGCCACCCGCACGTCTACAGCGACATACATGCCGACACCCCCGACGAGGTGACCAAGAACTGGGAGGCTCTCAAATTGCGCAAGAAAAAGCGCGGGAGCGGCATTCTCGGAGGCGTACCGCGTTCGCTGCCGGCAATGGTAAAGGCCTACCGCGTAAGCGAAAAGGCGGCCAATTCGGGATTCGACTGGGAGCATAAAGAGGACATATGGGCCAAAGTCAAGGAGGAGATAGCCGAAGTAGAGGCCGAAATGGAGCGTCGCGACGCCGACCGCACCGCCGAGGAGGTGGGCGATCTCTTCTTCGCTCTGGTGAACATGTGTCGCCTTTACGGCATCGATCCCGAACTTTCGCTCGAAAGAGCCAATAAAAAGTTCATCGCCCGCTTCGGACGCATGGAACGCGAAGCCGAGAGCGACGGGCGATTATTCACCGACATGTCGGTCGAGGAATTGGACGTACTGTGGCGCAAAGCCAAGCAGGCGGAGAGCGGAGAGTAAAAAGGAACGTTTTCGTTAAGCCGAGAGCAGAGCCGAACTTGTTCGGGCTATGCCGAGGCGAGAAAACGACTGTTGAAAAACGAAGAATTAAATTCAACTAATATAGTAATGCCACAAGGCATTACTATATTCGGCGGCTCGCGCCAAAGGCGCGACCCCCGCAGCCGCCGAAGATAAATTAAAATATTTACACATGGCATACATCAAGGAAATACGCGGCCATACACCCGAAGTGGGCGAAGGCACTTTCGTAGCCGAAACCGCCGTAATAGTCGGCGACGTGAAGATCGGCCGCGACTGCTCGATATGGTTCAACGCCGTACTGCGCGGCGACGTGAACTCGATCACCATAGGCGACCGCACCAACATACAGGACGGCGCCGTGATCCACACTCTATACGACAAATCGCCCCACCCGTCGCAGACTCACATAGGCAACGACGTGTCGGTAGGTCACAACGCCACCGTCCACGGAGCCACCATCGAGGACAACTGTCTGATCGGCATGGGGTCCGTCATACTCGACAATGCCGTGGTCCGCAGCGGCTGCATCATCGCAGCCGGCGCACTCGTACTTTCGGGGGCGGAACTGGAGCCCGACTCGCTATATGCGGGCGTTCCCGCGAAAAAGATTCGCGACGTCACGCCAGAACAACGAGAACAGATAATCAAACGCACCGCACACGATTACCGCCTCTACGCTTCGTGGTACAAATAGTCCGAAGTGCATGCGAACCCTATGGACTGAATGAAAAATACCGCTGCCGAAAAATCCGAAAACCGCAATCCGTTACTCGCCATGAACAGACGTTTTAACCCGAAAAACTTGGCGAATATGATAAAGTTGAAGCACAAACGATCGACAGGTGTACTCAACCTGCTGATAGCTATCGTCATCACGCTTACGGTCAACTTTTCGTATCTGCTGTCGATGATGGTCGAACAGCGCGAAAACAACGATCAGCGCGGCAAGAACGAACATGCGGAGTTCCGCCGCCCCGAACGCGAAGGCGTGCTCCATCTGTCGCGCGACGGTTACGGATATCTGTTGAGCGAAAGCGCCCCGTCGCCCGAACGGCCCGATTCGGTGCTCATCGACAGTATTTTCGTAAACAACCGAAAGGTGAAGTGGTATAACCTCGACGACGGCGATATCCTGCTCTGCACCATATTTCCGCCGCGGGGCAATTCGAATCCGACTCTCGACGAGGTGCTGCGCCAGAACGGCAACGAGATCAACGCCCCCATGATCTTCGACCGCCCCAAGCGCGATCAGGACATGGCTGTGCAGATGGTGTATTATTTCCTGCTCTCGTATCTGCTCATGACCATAATGACGGCGCGCATCCACAAACAGAAATTCCTTACTCGCAACTACATGCAACGCTGCGCGCTGGCCGTGGCCGCAGCTTTCGCCTGCTACTTCTTCGCCCCCGTCATCAACTGGCAGACGGGCAAGGTGATGATGATGTTCCGCCACGATAACATGTTCCTCGACCTGATCGTCACGCTCAAATGCACCGTAGTGCTGACCGTGGCGGTGCTCTACGGCCGAATATACGCCCTGCTCTACCGTCAGCAGCAGATACTGCTCGAAAACGAGCATCTGCGCAACGAGAATCTCCAAACGCGATACAACATGCTGATGGGCCAGATCAACCCCCACTTCTTTTTCAACTCGCTCAACTCGCTGGCCATGCTGGTGCGCGACAACGACGAGCAGAAGGCGCTGGCCTACATCGACCAACTGTCGTATACGTTCCGATACATCATCCAAAACGGGCAAAACACAAAATCGACACTCGAAGAGGAGATAGCTTTCGCACACGCCTACGGAGAACTCTTCAAAGTGCGCTATGCCGACAAACTGTTTTTCGACACCGACATCGATCCCCGCTACATGAAGTGGACGCTGCCCGCGCTGTCGCTGCAACCATTGATCGGCAACGCAGTGAAACACAACACCATCACGCGCAAACAGCCGTTCCACGTATCAATACGCACCGAGGGTGCCACTCTCGTGGTGTCCAACCGCAAGAATCCCAAGCTCGAACCCGAGCCCGGGATGGGCATAGGACTCAAGAACCTGCGCAGCCGCTGGCAGCTCATAGCGGGACAAGACATACAAATAATAGAGACCGACGACGAATTTACGGTACGCCTGCCTCTGCAAAAGCCCATAACCGAATGAATGTTCTGATAGTGGAGGACGAAACGGCCGCCGCCGCCAACCTCAAAGCCATACTCCGCTCGATAGAGCCCTCCTGCAACGTGATCGCGGTATTGGAAAGCGTCGAGGAGACGGTAGACTATTTTCGCGACGACAGCCGCCTCGTGCCCGACCTGGTATTCATGGACATCCATCTGGCCGACGGCGAGTCGTTCCGCATATTCGACTCGGTCGACATAGCCTCGCCCATAGTATTCACCACAGCGTACGACGAATACGCTCTGAAGGCTTTCAAGGTAAACAGCATCGACTACCTGCTCAAACCCATCAAGGCCGACGACATGCGTCACGCCATCGAGAAATTCGCCCGCCTGAGCGGCGCCGAACGCACCGACTACAAAAGCAAGGTCGACACGATGATCGAAACATCGAAGCGCGACAGCCAGCGGGTATTCCTCGTGCACTACAAAGACAAGATCATACCTCTTAATATAGACGACGTAGCCTATTTCTACACCTCGAACGAAAAAGTGACGGCCTCGACCTACTCGGGCGAACGCTATGTCGTCGATCGCACCCTCGAAACGCTCCAGACAACCCTGCCCGACGACGAATTTTTTCGCGCCAACCGCCAGTTCATCGTCGCTCGCAGAGCCGTAAAGGATATCGCCGTATGGTTCGGCAGTCGTCTGTCGCTCAATCTTACGGTCGAAATTCCCGAAAAAATCATCATTTCTAAAGCCCGCGTGCCCGAATTCAAACTGTGGCTCACGTCGGTTCACCCCGCGAATTAGGCGATTCACCCCCTCGATTATGACGTTCGACCGATGCTTCGGCATCGGTTTCGTCATTTTGACCCTATCTTTGTATCAACGAAAGGGGGATAACCCTCGGGGCAAATCCCGACAAACCCCTATAAAAAACGAAAACAGGATGAAACGAGTAAAAACTTTGGCAATCGCAGCAGCCCTGCTCATAAGCACGGCAGCTCTCGCCCAGAATCAGGACGGACAACAACGCCCGCAACGCAAGCAACTATCGGCCGAGGAGATCGCCACCATGCAGACCGACCGTATGGTGAAATCGCTCGAACTCACCGACAAGCAAAAGGCCGAAATCTACAAAATCAATCTCGAGAGCGCGACCGAGCAGCAGAAGGAGCGCGAAGAGACGATGAAACTGATGCAGGAGCGTCGCGAGAAACAAAAGGCCCGCGAAGAGGCCGTCGACGGACAAATGCAAAAGATACTCGACGCATCGCAGTATAAGAAATGGTTGAAACAGAAGCAGAACGAGCAGAATCGCAGCCGCACGGGACAAAACGGCGAAGGACGATTCGGCAACGATCGGAGACCTGCGGGAGGACCCGAAGGCTTCGGCGGAGGTTTCGACAACGGCATGGGATTCTAACATCTTCAGTCCAATCTTCACAAGGAATCCCATATTCCATTCAAGGCAGTAATGGAAATTAGGTTGTTTTTCGGAAGGGGTGTCGATAGTCAGTTGGCACCCCTGTTTTGTCGATTCACCCCCGAATCGACGCTTTAGAGGTGAATAAATCCCTATATTTGCAACGTTTTCGTTAAGCCGAGAGCAGAGCCGAACTTGTACGGGCTATGCCGAGGCGAGAAAACGACTGTTGAAA
>CAUDHE010000054.1 GCA_958449275.1 uncultured Alistipes sp.
GACATGGGCACCTCCCACCGACTCATCGGCGCCCGATTATGCGCCCGATAAAAAGATCGTATCGGGCGAGGCGGTGATCACTTCTCTTTCGATGACCGCCGGACAGGGCTCAGAGATATGCACATCGAGCATATCGATGACAGGAAAGGGCGCTTTGGACAGTGCCGATGCCTAACGGCCAATTTTAATATCCACAAATACAGGAGGGCGGCGGTAATTTATCGCTGCCCTATTTTTCAATATGGAGATAAAAACAAAACTTTCAATACGTGCTGTGATCCGCTGGGAGCAAATGACACAGCGGCCGTTTCAAGATATCGATTTCAACGACGAAGATGATATCCGCAAGGCTCTCTACTGCGCATCGGTCGTGTATTCCGAGACCCCTTACACCTATACCGAGTTCCTGACGGTAATGGAGAACAAACGAATTTCAAGAGGATACGTAAAATCTCTTACGCGCTACAATGAGTATGTGGCGCAGTTCGTCACCGCTACTGCCGACCGTGGTGCAGATCAGGGATCGGGCACGTCGGAATCGACGCGCATAGGCGAAGTTGCCGCAAATCTGATCGTGCACGGACTCGATGCGCACTTCGTGCTGGATGAGATGACTATTGGCGATATCCCGATGTATATCCATGCTATGAACGAGAAAATACAGCGCGAGGAGGAATCACGCCGCCTATGGACGTATTTGTCGGTATTGCCGCATGTCGGCTCGAAAAAACTGAAATCCCCACAGAAATTGTATGAATTTCCGTGGGAGCGGCATGAAATGACGCTTTCCGAACGCGAAAAGGCAAAGCGTGAATTTTTGGACTTCATGGCAGGTAAAATAAATTAATCATGGCAAACAACAGGTTAAACTATGCGATAGTCCTCCAGTTGGTGACGGAGGGCTTGAGGAAAGGATCAGCGCAGGCGATAAGCCAGTTCCGTAAGATGCAGATGGGTCTTATGTCTTTCACGGCAGCATTGGGCGCGGGAACCATCGGCTTATCGAATTTCGTATCGAAATTGATACAGACGGCCAAAGAGGCGTCGCGAGTAAATATTGCACTCAAAAACGTGTCTGGAAGTGCCGAGGCTTTTGCCGACAATCAACGTTTTCTTCTCGGACTTTCGAAGAAATACGGCGTGGAGATTAACGGCCTGACCTCGGGATTCACGAAGTTCAAGGCTGCGGCCGACATATCCAATATGTCGATGGAGGACCAGCGCAAGATATTCGAAAGCGTATCGCGTGCGGCCGTGGCGTTCGGCATGAGTACCGAGGACCAACAGGGCGTGTTCCTGGCACTTTCGCAAATGATGTCGAAAAATAAGGTCATGGCGGAAGAGCTGCGCTTGCAGATGGCCGAGCGTATGCCCGTGGCTATTCAGGCTATGGCCAAGGCAGCGGGAGTTAGCGTGAGCGAGCTCGACAATATGATGAAAGCAGGCAAGGTTATGGCGGCCGATGTATTGCCGAAGTTCGCCGATGCGCTGAACGAAATGATCCCCAACATCGACACCGACAATCTCAACAAGTCGCTGACCGACCTTACGAACACCTTTACACAGCTCACTAAAAATCTTGATATTGAGGGTAAATTCAAGGGGTTAATCGATACGGTGAACTCGGCGTTGTCGTGGCTGGCCGAACATACTAAAGCGGTGTTCGATTTGATGTGGATCGCATTAATATTAGGCGCATCTAAATTTGGTAATTCTCTTATCGGATGGTTCATCACGTCGCAGAGGAAATCGCAAGAGTCGGCAAATAGAATAGTTGCGGCTTACAGGAATGCACAAAAGCGAGTCAGGGCCGAGATAGCAGGAACCGAAAAATATCAAAAAGCCGTAGATGCTGCTGCCCGCGCTCGCTCGAAGATGACTACTCAAGTGCGATTGCAACATTTGGCGTCAGTGGCGAAAGGGTGGAAATCGTTCTCTTATTCCGTTCGCGCCAACATTGCAGCTATCGGCGCCTCTCTTAAGGCGATGGCGATGGCTAATGTTTTTACGGCCGCTATAGCTGGCGTTATGGCGTTAGTTACATGGATCGGGAGCGCTGTTAAAGAAGCCAAAGAATTTCGTCGTTTAATAAGAGGGACGAATGAGGCTGTAAATAAGCTGACGTCAGAACAAAAGCAACAAATAAGTGATCTCGAATACTATTCGGGGCTTCTTGCGCATAACGAGAAAGATGTACGCGTCGGTGCACTGGAAAAGATAAACGAACTTCTCGGCACGCAGTACAAGTATGCGGATTTATACAATAAGGCAGGCCAGATCAACGAAACGATACAGGGGAATATCAACGAGGCGATTCGCAATAGGATAAAACTTATTCAGGCGGAGGCAAAAGCTCAAAATATAGCAACTCGCCGAGAGGAGATTAAAGAAAAAATCGCCGAATACACTCAAGACGCCGACAAATTGGAGTCTGGATATTGGGGACGGGGAACTGTTAATCTATTCCAGATTAAAAATTTAAGGCGTAAGGCTGCGGAGCTAAGCGATGAAGATGCGAAGCTTATCCGAGCCCAAACTGATGCGATAGAGGATGCTACAAGAATTTTGGGGAAAAGTTCTATTAAGTCTCCCGCCACTCCTAAGTCCGACGAATCTGAAGGTGAAAAAGCCTTTAAGAAGCGGATCAAAAGAATGCTTCGCGAGGCGGAGTCCGAAATGGAAAAAGCAGGAGATTTGAGTGAGTTCGAAGACCTTCTTTCGGCAAAGGTTGGAGAGATGGCGAAAAAAACAGGAGAGTCTTTCGAGAGAAACAAATCGATAGACAATGCGCGTGTGATTTCGGATAATATTGAGACGCTGAAAAAAGGCCTTGCTCGCGATCGTGCTGAAGATTGGAAGCTGAAAGGCCCCGAGATTCTGGAGAAAGATTACGAAGCAGCAAAAAAATATTACGACGCTCTGTTGGAGTACGTAACTACCAATGCTCCGCTGATCGACCGTGCTATAGCTGCGCGAGAAGGGGAGTTGACCAAACAACTTGAATCCGCACAATCACCTGACGAAATAGAGGCTACTCTTGCCCGAGTGTTGGATAATTTGAGCGATAAAGACTCCCTAAAGGGCATTTACGGTGTTGCCGACGATCTTAGCAAAGAACTTGCCGCCGCCCTCCAAAACGTCACGTCTCTAAGCGATGCCTATAAGATAGCAGAGTTCAAGAAGGATATCGACGACGTGCAGAAGCAGTTGCGCAGCGGCATGTACAACGCCGTCACGACAACGGGCGATGCCATTATCGGTGCCGTAGATTCCTTCGAGCGGTTATCGGAGACCATGAGCGACAGCGATGCGTCGGGATGGGAAAAGATCGTTGCTCTATGGGAGACTCTTACGAGTCTTACGGACGGAATAATGAAAGTCGTTGAGGTGATCGAGGAACTTACTGCCGTGAAAGAGCTTTTCACGAAAGCACAAAAGGTTCAGGCCGCGCAAGAGAGTATGGATGTTCAGAAACAGATTGCATCGAAAACGGCTTTGATGTCGGCTGACGCAGCCGAGACGGCTTCGGAAGTAACGAATGCGGGAACTAAGATAGCAGCCAACCAGGGCGAGGCCGCAGCGGCCGCAGGTTCAAGTGCTGCAAAGGGACTGCCGTGGCCGTGGAATCTCATTGCCATAGGCGGAGCCATTGCGGCTGCCATTGCGGCATTTGCCACAATTCCGAAATTTGAAAAAGGCGGCATAGTAGGCGGCAATTCCAAGCGAGGCGACAAGTTGCTGGCGCGAGTGAACAGCGGCGAGCGGATCATCACCGAACAGGGATGGAATAATATATCGGAGGCACTCTCGGGTGAATCGGCGCGTACTACCCAAGTTGAGGTTACGGGCGAGGTGAAAGTTCGCGGGCGCGATCTCGCCATAGTCCTCGAAAAATACGACAAATATAAAAAACGCACGAAGTAATGAAATACCTAAGATATTTTTCGGAGTTTCGCAGCCGTGACAACGTGCTGTACAGGATGGAAATTCACCAAGAAGCAGAGATGGCATATGTTCCGAAGGAGGTTGTATTGCCTGCCGAGGCGATAGAGCTCGATTGGGGAGAGGTCGATAAACTCGAACCCGTGCACGCTTCGGCGGCAACCGTAAACCTCATATCGATGTCGGACCGCGAGTTTGCGGATATGTACACCGTTGAGGTAGGCACTATCAGATTGGATGTTTTTCGCGACGGCATTCTGTATTGGAGCGGAACGCTCGACCCCGAGCTTTTCGAAGAGCCTTATTCTTATCTTGACCGATATGTCACGACGCTGACATTCTCAGACTTTGCGGTCCTCGATCGTATTACATGGCAGGAACGCGGGTTGAAATCAATCGCCGAGATCATAGATATATGCCTCGAATCGATGAACATTTTATATTCATCAGTCGAGAGGCGCATATCGACTACCGTCACGGCGGACCCGAACGGCGATCTTTTGGCAGATTGCTATCTGTCCTGCGAAAATTTTTTCGACGAGGACGACGAGCCTTGGTCAATGCGCGAAGTGCTGGACGAAATTCTGCGGCCGTTCGCACTGCGGATCAAGCAGAAAAACGGACGCATTTTAATATCAGATATCAACGGGCTGTTTTCTGAAACGCCCGAATCGATACAATGGCGAGCCGCCGATGCGCAATTAGGGGTGGAGCCGACGTATAACAAAGTGACTCTTACGTTCTCGCCGTACTCCGACACGACGATATTCGACGGGGCGTTCGATACCGACAAAATTATACCAGATACCTCTGCTATGGGTGTCGGGCAAATTATCATTCCGATGCCGGAGACCGAATATACGGGATTCACTTTAATTTACGGCCGCCCATACGGCGAATTGACCCCAATACAACGGATGTTCGTCGGTGGCTCGGCGCGGTTATTCAGAATTTCGCCAAATGAAGATGCTACCGAAGAGTCGGGCGTTATGTGGGGCGTGCGGTATCCCACTGATATATGGCATGGGGAAGCTCCTATCCCATTGACCATCCCAATTAACGGAGACGTTGTTATAATGCAGTCTCCGCGCATCCCCATAACGCGGGCCTCGGATGATTATCGATTAAAAATTTCAGTCGACGTCCTATATGATCCGCGCGTAAATCCATTCGAAGAGGCAGGGGAAGACAACGAGGAAGGCAATTGGAACAAATTTGAGGATTGGGCCAATTACGGAGGAATACCATGCGAGCTTACTCTCTACGGCGTAGATGGTAAAATATATAAATGCGATAATCGAGGGGTTTTTAGCAACACAAACAAAGGAATCTGGTATGAAGCGAATCCGCAGCGAAAATATAGGCTGTGGCTCGAATTTTATGATGAATCTAACCTAAAAGACGGCAATCGCACGGGCTTCGGCGGTTGGAAAACCAATAAAAAAAACATTCAATTTTTTTCAAGCACCCTATCGAAGTCTCTTACATTGCACATTGATGGAGAGCACGTATTTTTCCCGCCCGTGGCAGGAGAACTCGAAATGTCTATATATGCAGGAGTAGCAGCGTATGATCATGCCGATGGCGGCTCATATAAAAGTGATGCCGTTGCAAACATCGCACGCTGGCTATTGTACAAAGATCCGAAAATCGAGGTCGTAAAAAATAGCGGTGCAGAGATCAACGTTGAGGATATAGTGTTTAGCGCATGGATAAACAAATCCGCGGAAGAAGATCTTGATATATCGACTTATGTTGGTGTGCCGACTTCACGTATCCCAGTCGCACGGGGCGCTGTTCTCGACGCATCGGCCGATGTTATTACGAAATTCACGAGGGGCGGAGTATCTGATTCTTTGGAAAAGCTATTAATTGGTACAATATATTCCAACTATGCTTCCCGTATGAATACTTTAACTGGAACCGTTAGGATTCTTAACAAGTCGGAGGTATTGTCCGACAAAGCAATGGTTAACGGAAAATATTTGATTTTGTCCGAGCAACAGCGGCTGGTCGAAGATGTTTCAGAGATCAAGATTGCCGAATTTGCGGCCGACCAATACGAAGGAATAGAATATGGCGCATAAATCATACGATGTATCTACCTCTTATCGGGCTGCCACACCTCGCCGCAATCGCACACGGGGAACAGAAACGAATGCAGTCGGGTCAGTTATTTCAGTAGTCGGCGGAGGGGCTTCGTTGGACCTTTCCGCCAAGCTCGACAAATCCGTTTTTGATGATCTTTTCGAGAAAGTGAACATCGGCACGGCTGCCGTACCGAAGTATGCCATCCGTGCAAAATACGGCCTCTACACCGATGACTTCTTGACGGGTCGTGGTCGTCCCGCGTCGATCTCAGGTGGCGGCGGAGGGGGCGCCTCGGCGCTGTCCGATCTCAACGACGTACAGCTGTCGGCGAGCCTCGCCGCGGGTGATCTGCTGCAATACGACGGCACGCATTGGGTGAACATTCCCCAAAACTCGCTCAAACCCGACCTTTCAGGCTATGCGACTCAAGAATGGGTGGAAAGCAGAGGTTACGCTCTCGCCTCGGCACTCGCGGCGCACGCGGGCGACACGTCTATTCACGTCTCGACCTCTGACCGCGCGAAGTGGAACAAAGCTGCTTCTGACCTGTCGGCGATCCTCGGCTCTGATTCGGACAAGATAATCAACAAGTGGGAGGAAGTGGTGGCGTTCCTCGACACCTACACCGAGGCCGACACGCTCGCGAATCTGCTTTCCAATAAGGCCGACAAGGCCATCAGCATCAAAGCGGGTGCAGGGCTTGCGGGCGGCGGCACGCTGGCTGCCGATCGCACGCTGTCGCTGGCCGTATCGGGCGTGACCGCGGGGACATATGCAAAGATTACAGTGGATATCTACGGTCGTGCGACGTCAGGCGCATCGCTTTCGGCATCCGATATCCCCGCACTATCCATATCCAAAATAACGGGATTGCAGACGGCGCTGGACACCAAGTTGTCGGCGGATGTGTTCGACGACTTGTTCGAGAAAGTAAACATCGGTACGGCAGACACGCCGAAATACGCCATCCGTGCCAAATACGGCATATACACCGATGAGTTCCTGACGGGCCGAGGCCGCACGGCATCGATCCCCGGAGGTGGCGACGGTCAAAGTTACGACCGTCTCGACTCATGGTCGGATTACTCGACCGACAAGGAGGGCTATGTGCTCAGCGCAAAGCTCGGGTATGACCTTTACGCCGATGTAAACAGTCTCAAAAGCGGAGCTGCGGTTTCCGTTACCACTGCGGGCTCGGGAAACGCGATAACCGATATCTCCAAGAGCGGAACGGTGATTACCGTGACCAAGGGGGCAACGTTCCTGACCAAGTCGGAGGCCGACTCGGAGTTTGTCAAGAGCCTCGGCACATCGGGTAATTATCTGACCTGGGTAAAGAATGGCGCCACCAACAATATAACCGTTCCGTTCGCGACCATGGCTTCCGTACTCAATTCAAATGGCCGTCTGACTGCCGTCACCAATACCAAGCACGGTGCAGGACTGAGGATGTATGAGGTATACAACAACGGATATCCGACCGTATATGGCAATCTTATAGCGGTGCAGGGAGGCTCGTCGAGCGGACAGGGCGAGCTACTCCTTGGATGGAGTGGCTCTGACAGCGGTCATGCCAATATCTATTACCGCAGTCAGAGGGACAATGTCTCCGCGTTCAGCGCATGGGCTACCATCATCGACTCTGTCAACTACGCCACGACCCTCGACTCCCGCTATTACACGAAATCGGAGGTGGATGCGAAAAACTACATCAAGGACCGCACTAACGGCACCACTACATATCTGAACTTCGGAGCGGCAGGTATCTACACCACCGCATGGCTCGCGGCATGGAGCGGTTATGAGCTGAGAGCCATGAGCCCTGCAAATGTGCTTGCCTGCATCAATGCGGTATCAAAGGCAGGCGACACGATGACGGGAATATTACGCGTAAATCAGATAAACAGCACGGAAGACTCGGGCCTGCTGGGTTACAAGATACTGAGTGCCACCACATGGTTCGTCGGATCTGACAACGAGCAAGGCATAGTCCGATCCGACAATTCAAGCCTCTTGCACAGGAGAAGCGGAACGGACTATACTATCTGGGACGCGGGCAATGACGGGGCGGGCAGCGGACTCGATGCCGACACGCTGGACGGGATTCAGGCATCGTCGTTCTTTCATTACCAAGGCATGGTTCCGTCGGGGTATGTCTTTCTGACGGACTATAACGCAGGCGCTGCCGATTACGCAAATTATAATTCGGGCGTATACAAACACAACCGCAGCGGATACAGCGACATGCTTATTCACTTTCAAGGTGAGGGATCAACATCGGGACTTGAACTTTATACGAGTTATACCGACAACAGCAATTTGCAGTATCGCAAAACAATCGACAACAACAGAATATCGGGTCCGTGGCGCACAATTGTTACGGAGTTGAATATAGGAAGTTATAATGCGGGGTCAGCAACCCGTTTAAATGCTGTCCGTACCATATGGGGACAACCATTCGACGGAACGGCAAACGTGAGCGGCAACATGACGGGCGTAGGAAGTATCGACGCCTCGGGCCCGATTCATTCCACCGTGGGATTATGGACCGAAGGGTATCTTGCGGGACGCGGACAAGCCAGCGAATCGGACACCCGATTGAAGCGACACATACAAGACGTCTCTTTTACCGTGACGCAGATTGCCGATGCTCCGCTGTGGCGGTTCGCCTGGCGACGTGACGGCATAGTAGACGTGGGTTCGGTCGCGCAATACTGGCGAGGAGTTATGCCCGAACTAACGAACATGCTTCCCGACGGCGTGCACTTGGGACTCGATTACGGAAAAACGGCACTGATGGCATCCGTAAGCCTCGCACGCGCGCATCGACGACTCGAAGAACGGGTCGCGGTTCTGGAGCGCGAAAACAAACGTCTGAAAAAAGAATTGAACCGATTAAAAGCCGCATAACAATGCCAAACGATGGATTCAGAATATACACCGAGGTCCGCGACGGTATAAAATACGGGGTGGACGTGAAAGCCGACGTTTACCGAGTACTCGGACTCGGATCACAAGCAGGATACGGCTACGGCGATCGTGTGTGCTGCAACGAGCACGAAAAGATCAACCCGTGGGCAAAGTACAAGCCCGTGCGCGGCGGAGGAGTCGACACCGAAGACGATACGTGGCAAAGCGTCTCGGCGGGCAACAGAAAATGCGGGTTCGAGATTCCCGAATATGTAAACCCGGGAAGTTTGAACACGGGACTGATCGAAGCTCTCGTATCGGGGGCGGCACAATGGACCTATCTGCCGCCGCGACCATCCGCCGATTGGTGCCGCATAACCGACTTCGACGGATACAACCATCGAGCGGGCGATCCGTTCCCCAAGGTCACGACAATGACAATAAACAAGCAAGAGAACGGACGGGTGCAGATACCTATATCGCACGGTGCGATTCAGATGAACGGCAACCTCGCGGCAGGCGATTTCGTGATTCGAGGCATAAACGTATCGGAATGGTATCTCGGGGTCGCGATATGGAATGCTTCGAAGTCTTACTATGCCATTTCGGACAATGCGGGACTCAATGAAACATCGCTGGAGTTGGCATCAATACCCGAGGGAACGTACAACGCGGCGACATTCATGTCCAGCGTCCCGATGCTCGCAGGGGAGGTAATGGTGGGAGTATATACGTCAGCGGGGATGTTATCAGTCGCGCAGATCGAGATAAAGGCATACCAGCCGTATCTAGAAGCCGTCGTACGTGGCGATATGATATACGGAGGATCGGTCGTTACGTATCGAGTCACATTCTACAACCGATACCCGTCGGAATACACGTTCCGAGACGTGAGGATAACAGTGACGGAGATCAGAAACGGGGCGCACGTATCCGTCGGTGTGGAACGACTGATAGAGTTTACCGTAGACGGAGGCGGAGCCGTGACCCGAACGGGAACGGTAGACATTACGGCGCCGCTTTTGGGGCCGGGCGACACACCGCCCGCATATTACATTCAGGCGACGTGGTCTACAGGATCGTCGGATGTGGAGATCGTGGCCACTACAAGACCCGAAATATAAGTACTCATTATAAAAGATTGCAAAAATGAAAATCGTAAAAATTAGAGAGAATCTCACCCGCTCGTTCGTGGGCGGCGTCGAGCAAGAGAGCGTCGATAACGTTAGTTATGAGATACGTGACGACAACGACATGCGCCTCGGCGAGTTCAACGCCTACAACGGCGGGTATTCGATCAACATGAACGGCTCGGCAACGAGTATTGAGCAGAGCATCGAGCAGGTGAAGAAATTGTTCAACATAACCATTAGTATATGAAAATCACAGTAAATGAAGCGTCGCAGAAGATCGGCGCACTGAATCTCATTCCCCTCAAGAGCCTCGCACAGGCAACACGCGTGAAGGTGGTGCGCGCCTCTATAGAGTACGAAAAGGCACTTGAAAGCTATCGCAGGGAGTGCGACGAGGGGCTGAAAAAACTCAAGCCCGAGGGCTTTGACGAGCGCATGCAGAAGTATGCCGCGGCGCTGAATCCCACCGACGACAACCGCGAGCAGGCCGAGAAGCTGCGCGCAGAGGCGGGCTTCGACGAGTTCAAGGCCGAGTTCGACAAGGTGGACGCCGACCACCGCGAGCTGGTGAAGAAGATTGCGGAGGAAGCAACCTACGATGCGAATCCGCCCGCATTCACCGACGCGGACTTCGAGGATATCGCAGCGTCGCTGCCCAGCGGCGCGACAACACAGCTGACGCGCGACGGGGAGGCTGTCGAGGTGTCGAACGATCAGATTCTGGGTCACATTATAGCGGCGCTGGCTTAGGATGCGAGAAGATTAGTGTAACAATGATAAATAATATAGGACATAGGTTGATGATGATGGTCGGGAAGCTATGCGCGGCATTGCAGACGCTTTACGGGTGGATATGCGCTGCCGCGATATTCCTCATTAATATTTTCGACGGATATGAAACTGCGGTGATTTCGGTCGCCGTCTGCGTTGCACTAGATACAGTATGGGGGATCGCGGCGCAGGTGAAAACAGGACGATTTACCCTCTCAGAGCTTGGGCGCGCGGGTATGCTCTCCAAATGGCTGTTATATGCATCGGCTATCATCTCGTTTATTCATATTGAGCGTATGGCCGGTATCAATAGCCATATATCGGTGATAGTTGTCTGCTCTTTAATCTCAATCGTTGAGGTGTGGAGTATGAGCGGCTCGGCCCTTATCATAAATCCGCGCATGCCGTTCTTGAGATTGTTCCGTCGCGTATTGATCGGTGAAATCGCACATAAAATGGATGTCGAGACCGAGAAAGTAGAAGAAATGTTTAATAATTTAGATAATAATGACACGAGAAGCGATAATAACGGAAGTGGCCAGGTACTTCACCATTGACGAGCTGGTATGCAATCACGTTCTCACCCGCTGGGCAGGCAAGTCGTGGCAATTCCTCGACACTGACTACTTGCATACGCTGCTGGTGATTCGGCGGGATATTCTCCAGCGGCCGATGTATTGTAACGACCATAACAACGGCGCGCACCAGCGCGGGATGAGATGCAATATGTGCGATTTGGTTCGCTCAAAAGCGTCAGCGTATCTGTCGGCACACGTCCTGGGCAAAGCGGGAGATTTTACCGTGTCGGGCATGACGGCCGAAGAGGCGCGCAAAAAGATCAAGGCGTTCGGCCATCGCTTGCCATGTAATGTGCGTCTCGAAAAGGGTGTTTCGTGGCTTCATATTGACGTATTGCCGCAACACGGAATCACTGATCAGGTCTACGAATTCCGCGCATAATGAAAGGATTTTTTGCTATTGCAACCCTGCTCTTTTTGGGCGGCTGCTGCGCGAATAAGCAGCTGGCCAGCGATACGCACGACGATCTTTGGACGGAAGTGCGAGAACGAATCATATATCGTGACACGGTGATCTACGTGGAGGTGCCGCACGAGTCGCAGACGCAGACGGTTCGCGACACGACGAGCCATCTGGAGACCTCGGTTGCGGTGTCGGATGCGCGGATCAATTCGGACGGCTCGTTGACGCATTCGCTCGAAAACAAGCCGATGTTTTTCGGGGTCAATTTCAAGATGCCCGAACTTCGGCGTGACAGCATAGTTTACCGAAATTTTTACCGCACAAATACGGTCGAGGTTCCGCGGCCACTCACGTGGTGGCAGCAAACGCAAATAAAAGGATTTTACGCAATGTTGACTATTTTGTTAATCGTGATATTTCGGAAGAAACTGCTGACGATAGCTCGCAAATTCATATAATCGAAACGCTTTGGAGGCGGCGTAAAAAAAGCCTCCGCCTTCGTTCGGCTATCTCCTAACATCCCCGAACGACAAAGGTGCCAACACACCACGGCAGAGGCAATAACGCCTTGGGTGTGTTGGCACCTTGCTTTGTTAGGAGATTGCAAAGATAATAAAAATAATTATGTGTAAAACAAAATTATTTTCTCATATTCTTGACGTCGTTACGGCCGAAACCGAGTTAGACTGTCACGCTCTTTTATCAAAAAACAAATCGCGTGAAATCGTGGACGCACGATATATTCTTATATATTTCCTTTATAACATCGCAGGCTTCGATATAGCGTACATCTCCGAGCGGATTCAGATGACACCTCAGGGCGTCAGGCAGATTGCCCGTACATTCAAAATTCGTCGCAAGCAAAGTGGAAAAATATTCGAAATAACTTTGCAACGAATTAAAAATGATCCCGAAATTAACGCATTGCTGGTTGAATAGTTATTGCTGAATTTTGCAGTACGATATTTTATGTATCGGCTCAATCGCCGAAGAGGTAAGAGGCGAATAAAATTCATTAATTTATGGAAGGACAGTTTTTAACCTCGGGTGATCTGGCGATGTGGGATACCGCTCGCACTGGCCGCCGTGGATACGATTACGACGACTGTGGTCATGGTTATCGTCGTCGCGACGGGATGGCAGCAACGGGCATCGGCCTTGCGGCAGGTCTCGGCGGTGCCGCATTGCTTGGCGTTATTCTCGCCGCATGGGGTACCAATCAGGCGTCGAAAGCGCGCTACAAGGCAGCAGAGAATGCGGCGGCGGGTAACACGAAGGCTATCGAATACGTAGCCGGAGTTCTGGCCCAGGAGCGCGGATCTCGCGAAACTTGGCAGAACAATCATGCACCCTCGTTGACCCAGTATGTCGACGTACGCGCTGGCGCTGGCGCAGGAGCCGGTGCAAACGCCCTTTCGCAAGCCGAAGCGGTAGCCGCCATTCTCAATGGAGGGAATCGTAGCGGTCAGGTATGCCCGCAGCCCGTGGCTCTCTACCAGCCCGCGATGCCCTGCCGTTGCAACACCTGCGGCGACTAAAACCGAATGAGACTGTGCTGTGATTCCGTATTACGGCACAGCCTCTTCCTTTCGATCCACACCCATGCTATTCAAACGCAAACCGAAAATAAACTACGAGGCAATGGCAAACATCGTTCCGACAAGCAAGTTCGACCTCAAAATGCAGTGCATCGCTATTGCAAAAGGGAATGTAGAAGAGGCGGAGAAACTTTACAAGTTCCTCGCGGGGGATATGAATATTCCTGATGTTACTCTACCCGCGCCCACCCTTATGCAGCAGATTAAAGAAACGGCGGGCGGAATATTCGGATTCGTCAAGGAGAATCAGGGGGACATAGTGCAGGCCTACAACTTCATTCAGGCAATCAGAAACGGCGCCCCAGTTCCAATATCTGACGCCGTGCCCGTAGCAACTAACTTACCACCGCTCACACCGACTAACGCATAACAGATATGAATGTCTATAATATATCCGTACCGATATATGCTGAAAACGAGCAGGAAGCTATGGAGGCGCAGCAGGCTCT
Source organism: uncultured Alistipes sp. (assembly GCA_958449275.1). Classification (GTDB taxonomy): domain Bacteria; phylum Bacteroidota; class Bacteroidia; order Bacteroidales; family Rikenellaceae; genus Alistipes. The sequence goes on from CAUDHE010000054.1 coordinate 13,876, forward strand.
CTATAACTTCGTCAACAGATACCGTGAGCGAAACGTGGCCGTAACCGGAAACAAGGTAGCCGCCGCATTGAAGAAACTCGGCGACAACCCGTTCATCAAATCACAAATCGACAACTTCTTAACGAAATAAACTATGGCCAAAGATAAATGCGACAGAAATTGTGCCACTTGCGGTGCAGAGAACCGCAGCTTCTGCGCCGTGCAGATGGCAATGGCTAACCAGGAAATTCTCTTGGCTATGTCGGCCCAAATCGACGCCCTTGTAGTGAATAACAACGCAGAGCTTATTCCGCCCGCCATAGCCGAGCCAACTGATTCCGGCGCGGCAACAATTAACAATTAATAGGAATCAAGTAAATACTTTTACGTTATGTCAAATTCTTGTAACAAAATCCAGCCTGCTGTGATTACTCCAGTTCTTGCGCTTGGCTCAGTAGCGTCGCCGTACTTTGTGCAGGTGCAGATTGCGCAACGTCTGTGCTATCCTACCTGCGTGGAGAATGTGCCAGTATTCAATCCCCGCTTTTCCGTCAAATCGGTAGCGCAGGTTGCCCCCACGCAGTACGTTGCAACGCTACATGTCGAAGGTATCGTGTCCTATGTCCAGTGTCACGGCGGCTGTAATTGCACCAAACAGCAGCCCGTTTCGCAGGATTTCACGATTCCTATCTCAAAGGTCGGCACTGCACCCGTTCTGACTCTTACGCAGGGGGCGAGTGTTAATGCCGTGGCCGCTGTCGGTTGCGCTTCGTGCAGCCGAAATTTCATCAGCGAAACTCCGTTGACAATCACCGTGGCGTAAAACTACAGGTTATGGTGTGGATAGCGATATGTGCCGCGATAAGCGCGGCCCTAATGCAGCACTTGGGATTATGTGAGGCGATCGCCGAGGTAATCGGGAAAATAGCCAAATGCCACGTATGTTGCTGCTTTTGGGGAACCCTCGCCGCATTGCTGTATTCTGACTGCGGAATCATCGTGGCCGTATCGCTTTCAATCATCATGGCTTATTTGTCTAATTTTTTCAGTGTCTTTCTGATGTTGATGCAAAAAATGTACGACCTATTATGGAAAAAGATAAACAAAAAGAAGTAAAGCCCGAAGCAGAAGAGACCAAGGCCGTGGAGGAGACTCCGCAGGGTGTGACTGTCGGCATGGGCGTATATAAGCCTATCCCGCGATTCAAGGGTGGATGTAATAAATGCTGACAGATGGAAAATTTAACGAAACGTTACGAGGAATTGGCTGAAAGAATGGTAGCATCCAATGATTCAGCAAAAATGAGAGTTCTGCGCTGTGCGTCTTTATACGGGTTTGCGCAACTCAATTCTACGCATCCGAAGTTGGCTCAGCGATGGTTGGATAAACTGGAGGCCGCCAATTGGAATAATTATCTTTCAGAATCGGAAGCTGATGAAATTGTCGCGGCGCTTGTTAATCAGAACGGGACGCGTGGCCCGAAATGGCCTATGCCTGCATTTTCTAAAGTCGTTGAGACTTTTGATGGGAAAATGTGCGATGCGCCGTATTATAATAAATATGCGCTGTGGGCAACTGCAAATATGTTATACTCAGATCATGCTTCTACGATATCGGCCCTTGTCCCCGACGCAGAACTACCTAAAGTTTTTTACAAACTTGCGATTGAAAAACTTAAGGATGTTGATCGCCCCAATTTTGCGAGAGAATATTTTAAGGTCTGAAAAAAAAGGTTTATCTTTGACATGTTCGTGTTAGGTAAGTCAAAAAAGTTGGCAAATTGTTGGCATTTGTTAATAGTTGACAATTGTCAATGCTGCTTAGAACAATGCGTTGCCGTTAAATGCAAAAATGTTTCCTAAACCTTAAATTCGCGTTCGAGTCGCGGTGGAGCTACGCCTTGAAGTGTGAGAAGGCAGCCCTCGTGCGGGGGTGAAGCGTGTATGGTGACGGCTGTATGCGCTTTTGTTTTTCGCGGCCGTTACGTGGCGCAACTTCTATCGACTCAAACGATAAAAACATAAAGTCATGAAAATTTTCAGAAGCGTAAAGGACATCGGCAATCTCGACGCCGCATTGCAAGAGGCCTTCGAGATCAAGGCCGACAGATTCAAATACCAAGAGCTGGGCCGCAACCGCACCGCGCTGCTCATATTCTTCAACAACAGTCTGCGTACGCGCCTCAGCACCCAGAAAGCAGCGATGAACCTGGGTATGAACGTAATAGTGCTGGACGTGAACCAGGGCGCATGGAAACTCGAAACCGAACGCGGCGTGATAATGGACGGCGACAAAGGCGAGCACCTGCTGGAGGCCATCCCCGTCATGGGCAGCTATTGCGACCTGATCGGCGTCCGTTCGTTCGCCCGCTTCGAGAGTCGCGAGGACGATTACAACGAGAAGATACTCGACCAGTTCATCCGTTACTCGGGCCGTCCCGTCTTTTTCATGGAGAGCGCCACGGTTCATCCCTTGCAGAGTTTCGCCGATCTCATCACCATAGAGGAATATAAGGAGCGCAAGCGTCCCAAAGTAGTGCTGACCTGGGCGCCGCATCCCAAGGCGCTGCCGCAGGCCGTCCCCAACTCGTTCGCCGAGTGGATGAACGCCGCCGACGTCGATTTCGTCATCACCCACCCCGAGGGTTACGAGCTCGATCCCATGTTTGCGGGTGACGCGCGCGTAGAGTACGACCAAATGAAGGCCTTCGAGGGTGCCGACTTCATCTATGCCAAGAACTGGAGTTGCCCGGGCGTCACGCGTCCCGACGATTACGGCAAGATCCTCAGCAAGGATATGAACTGGACGGTCAGCGCCCGCCAGATGGCCGTGACGAACAATGCCTATTTTATGCACTGCCTCCCCGTGCGTCGCAACATGATCGTAACCGACGACGTGATCGAAAGTCCGCGCTCGATCGTGATCCCCGAAGCCGCCAACCGCGAGATTTCGGCCACGGTGGTACTCAAGCGTATGCTGGAGAGTCTGTAAACGAAACACCCGCCCGCGACACTATAATTCGCACCGCGTCGGCCCGCCCTGCGGAACAAGCTGACACAGTGCGGATTATTGTATAAATAACTCGACGCGTTATAATTCGGACGGCCACCCGTTCACACAATTTCGAAATTTTTTTCGTAACTTTACGGGATGAAAGAACAGGATTCTCCATTATCGTTGGGTACCGACCCGCTGTCGACATTGTTGATGCGTTACGCTTTGCCGTCGATCATCGCAATGGTGTCGTCGTCGCTCTACAACATGATCGACAGCATATTCATCGGTCACGGTGTGGGTCCGCTCGCCATATCGGGGCTGGCTCTCACCATGCCGCTGATGAACTTGGCCGCCGCATTCGGCGCCATGGTGGGTGTGGGATCGGCCGCCATGACATCCATACGCCTCGGTCAGGGCAACAAACTCGCAGCAGAACACATTTTGGGCAACGTCTTGCTGCTGAACATTACCATGGGCCTGATATTCACCTTTCTGGGTCTGTATTTTCTCGATGATCTGCTCTATCTGTTCGGCGCGAGCGAATCCACCATCGGCTACGCCCGCGATTTCATGCGGGTGATTCTCTCGGGAAACATCATAACCCACATATATTTCGGCCTCAACCACCAGTTGCGCGTGTCGGGATATCCGCGCAAGTCGATGACCGTAATGCTCACCTCGGTGGGCGTGAACGTGGTTCTGGCATGGCTGTTCATATTCGTGTTCGGCTGGGGTATAAAGGGTTCGGCGCTGGCGACGGTACTGGCGCAGGCAACGTCGCTGTGCATTCAGCTCACCCATTTCTCCAACCCGTCCAACTTCCTTCATTTCAGATCGGGCATATTCCGATTCAAATGGGATATAGTTAAGAATATCATAAGCATAGGAATGGCGCCCTTCTTCATACAGTCGTGCGCGTGCGTGGTCGTCATACTCATCAACAACGCGCTGGGCGATCACGGCGGCGACCTCAGCATAGGCGCCTACGGAATAATCAACCGCGTGGCGTTCATATTCGTCATGGTGGTCATGGGACTCAATCAGGGAATGCAGCCCATCGTGGGCTACAATTACGGCGCGGGCAAATACGACCGCGTAATGAAAGTGCTGTGGATGACCGTGGGCTGGGCCACGCTGATAATGTCGGCGGGATTCGCCGTCAGCGAACTGTTCCCGTACGCCGTAGTACGGCTGTTCGTCAGCGAGGACGGCAGCGGCGATGCCCGCTCGCTCATCGACATGGCGGCACACGGACTGAAGATCATAATGATGATGTACCCGATAGTGGGATTCCAGATCGTGGTGGGTAACTTTTTCCAGTTCATCGGCAAAGCCAAACGTGCCATCCTTATGCCGGTGA
>CAUDHE010000055.1 GCA_958449275.1 uncultured Alistipes sp.
ATTCTCACCGTCGCACTCTTCGTCGCCGACCTTGCGGTCGGATCGGTCGACATAGCGCTGCGCGACGTATGGGCAGCCCTTACGGGCGGCGATTGCGATCCCGTGACGGCCAAGATCGTGCTCGACATCCGTCTGACGAAGGCCGTCGTGGCACTGCTGGCGGGGACGGCGCTGGCCGTCAGCGGATTGTTGATGCAGACTCTTTTCCGCAATCCGCTGGCTGGACCTTACGTCCTCGGCGTAAGTTCGGGTGCGAGTCTCGGCGTGGCTGTTTTCATTCTCGGCGCGCCCCTGCTGGGACTCGTCGGACATCCTTGGGTTTCGGCTTTGGGTATCGCCGGTGCGGCATGGATAGGATCGGCTGTCACGCTCGCGGTCGTGGCGACCGTGAGTCGCCGCATAAAGGACATAATGGTGATCCTCATTCTGGGCATGATGATAGGCTCGGCCGTAAGCGCCGTGGTGCAGATACTGCAATACCTCAGCAACGAGGAGGCGTTGAAAAGTTTCGTCGTATGGACAATGGGATCGCTCGGCGACGTCACCTCCGTGCAACTTCTTCTGGCTATACCCGCCGTCGCCGCAGGCATGGCGATAGCCGTCGCCGTCATAAAGCCGCTCAATCTGCTGCTTTTGGGCGAGTCCTATGCCCGAACGATGGGACTCGACGTAAAGCGCACCCGAATGCTCATTCTGCTCGCCGCCACATTGTTGGCAGGCACCGTCACCGCCTTCTGCGGTCCGATAGGATTCATCGGACTGGCCATTCCCCACGTAGCCCGCATTCTTTTCCGCAATGCCGACCACCGTACGCTTCTGCCTGCCGCCGCGCTGGCGGGAGCGGCCTCGTTGCTCGTATGCGACATCGTGTCGAAACAGCTGGCCTTGCCCGTCAATACCGTCACGGCTCTGATGGGTATTCCCATAGTGGTATGGGTGGTTATCAGAAACAAAAACATGATATAGCCTTGCACATGATACGACTCGAAAATCTGACCCTCGCCTACGGCAGCCGCACGCTCATCCGCGACGTGACGGCCGAAATGCCGTGCGGGCGTCTCACGGCTCTCGTCGGGCGCAACGGTACGGGTAAAAGTACCTTGCTGCGGGCCATAGCGGGTTTGGGCCGAGTTTCGGCAGGCCGCATACTCATCGGCGGCCGCGACGTCGAGACACTCGCTCCGGCTCGGATCGCCGCCACGGTCGCTCTGGTCACCACCGACAAAGTGCGCATCGCCGATCTTCGTTGCCGCGACGTGGTGGCTCTCGGACGTGCCCCCTACACCGATTGGATCGGACGCATGCGGCAGGACGACGTGCGAATCGTCGAGCAATCGCTCGCGCTCGTGGGGATGGAGAGTTATGCCGACAAAACGATGGACCGCATGTCCGACGGCGAGTGCCAGCGCATAATGATCGCCCGCGCGCTGGCTCAGCAAACGCCCGTCATGCTGCTCGACGAACCGACGGCGTTTCTCGACATGCCCAACCGCTACGAACTCTGCACACTGTTGCGCCGCCTCGCCCGCGAGGAGAACAAGTGCGTGCTCTTTTCGACTCACGAACTCGACATAGCCGTCGCTCTCTGCGACGATATCGCGCTGATCGCGCCGCCCGATCTGCAACTCCTGCCTGCCGACGAAATGGTGCGCAGCGGCCACATCGAACGTCTTTTCACGGGCGGAATCGTCGCTTTCGATTCTCTGACGCGCACCATCGCCGTCCGCGACAGCGAGTGAAGTGCGCGGGCTATCGGAAAATATACATGTTCTTGTCGTACGGCTTGAAATCGAAAATGTCGATCGGATCGCTTGCCCTAAAGAAGTAGTACGAACTAATTGGAACATACACGCAAGATACGTGCTGTATTTGCTTTTCTTGCGTTTTCGTGGGCGCAGCAGCCTACCGGAGACCGCATGCGAGCAAAGAGAACGATTGCAGACCTCCGCTGTGGCGAGGCTGCGGCCCGCGCGACTCTGCGAGTCGCATTTCCGTGAATGCGTCAACAGTCCGCCGCAGTGGGGCAGCGGCGAACTGCCGACTCCGCGAGCCGCAAGACATTTCTAAACCGAATACGTATGAGTCTGCAAAACCCGCGTCGGCTTTTGTCGGGAATTTTTTGTATATTTGCGCACATTACACGAAACGGAACGATGAAGAACATACGTAATTTTTGTATAATAGCTCATATCGACCACGGTAAATCGACTTTGGCCGACCGCCTTTTGGAACATACCAATACCTTGAATCGACGCGAGATGCAGGCGCAGGTGCTGGACGATATGGACCTCGAACGCGAAAAGGGCATAACCATCAAGAGTCACGCCATTCAGATGGAGTATACGGCCCGTGACGGACAGACGTATGTGCTCAACCTGATTGATACCCCGGGGCACGTCGATTTCTCGTACGAGGTGTCGCGCGCCATAGCTTCGTGCGAGGGGGCCTTGCTGGTGGTCGATGCCACGCAGGGTATTCAGGCTCAGACTATTTCGAATCTCTATTTGGCTATCGGCCACGATCTGGAGATCGTTCCCGTATTGAACAAGATAGATGTGGAGTCGGCCATGATCGACGAGGTGAAGGATCAGGTAATCGATCTGATCGGTTGCAAGGACGAAGATATTCTGCTCGCTTCGGGCAAGACGGGGCAGGGTGTGGAGGATGTGCTGGAGGCCATCGTGGCCCGCATTCCCGCGCCGAAAGGGGACGAGAACGCACCCTTGCAGGCCCTGATATTCGATTCGGTGTTCAATCCTTTCCGTGGTGTGATAGCCTATTATCGTGTTTTCAACGGCACGTTGCGCAAGGGCGACCACGTGAAGTTCTTCAATACGGGGAGCGATTACGATGCCGACGAGGTGGGGGTGTTGAAACTCAAAATGCAGCCGCGTACGGAGGTGCGGGCGGGCGACGTTGGTTACATTTGCTCGGGAATAAAGACATCGACGGATGTAAAAGTGGGCGATACCATTACATCGGCCGTCACACCCTGCAAGGAGGCGATAGCGGGTTTCGAAGATGTGAAGCCGATGGTGTTCGCGGGCGTGTATCCCGTGGAGGCCGATCAGTACGAGGATCTGCGCGCATCGCTGGAGAAATTGCAATTGAACGATGCCTCGCTCACGTTCGAGCCCGAGAGCTCGCTTGCGTTGGGATTCGGATTCCGATGCGGATTCCTCGGACTGTTGCACATGGAGATAATCCAGGAGCGTCTGTACCGCGAGTTCGATATGGATGTCATAACCACCGTGCCCAATGTGTCGTACCGTATTACCACAACTTCGGGCGAGGTGACGGAGGTGCATAACCCGTCGGGATTGCCCGAGGTGACAAAGGTGGCGAAGATCGAGGAGCCTTATATCCTCGCTCAGATAATTACGAAGTCTGATTTCCTCGGAGCCGTAATAAAGCTGTGTATCGACAAGCGCGGAGTGATGAAGAATCAGAATTTCATTACGCAGGATCGTGTGGAGATCAATTTCGACATGCCGCTGTCGGAAATCGTATTCGATTTCTACGACAAGCTGAAGAGCATATCGAAAGGTTACGCCTCGTTCGATTATCACCGTACGGGATACGAGCCGAGCAAGCTCGCCAAGCTCGATATTCTGCTCAACGGCGAACCTGTCGATGCGTTGTCGTCGCTCATATATGCCGATCATGCTTACGATTTCGGGCGGAAGATGTGCGAGAAACTCAAGGAGCTTATTCCGCGTCAGCAGTTCGACATAGCTATCCAAGCGGCTATCGGGGCTAAGATCATTGCGCGCGAGACGGTGAAGGCGGTGCGCAAGGATGTGACGGCCAAATGTTACGGCGGCGATATATCGCGTAAACGCAAACTGCTGGAGAAGCAGAAGGCCGGTAAGAAGCGTATGCGTCAGGTAGGGCAGGTGCAGGTGCCGCAGTCGGCGTTCCTCGCCGTGCTTAAGATGGACTGATGCCGTTTGTCGTCTAGTCGGTCGCGCTTTTGTTTTCGGATTTTGATGCGTGAACGGTTGACGAATAGAAAAAGTTCGCTATATTTGCATTACGGAATTGCGGTAGTAGCTCAGTTGGTAGAGCATTGGCTTCCCAAGCCAAGGGTCACGGGTTCGAGTCCCGCTTACCGCTCGTTGGAAATCCGCGCAGACGATGAGTCGTCTGCGCGGATTTTTGTTGTGACCGTTCGTCGGCGGAATATCATGCGAGAATCTTTTGCGCGGCACCCGATTCCGTCGCGGCTTTGGCGACGGCGGCGGGGATGGTGTCGCGCAGACGCGGGTCGAATGGCGACGGGATCAGGTAATCGGGGCCGAAAGTCGCATCGGGACGTCCCAGCAAACGGCGGACCTCTTCGGGGACGGGTTGTCGGGCGAGGCGTGCCAACGCTTCGGCGGCGGCTAATTTCATGGCATGGTCGATTCGTCGGGCGCGGACGTCGAGAGCGCCTCGGAATATGTAGGGAAATCCCAAAAGATTGTTTACCTGATTGGGGACATCCGAACGTCCCGAAGCGTATATTGCATCGGGGCGTGCTGTCAGAGCCTCGTCGCGTGTTATTTCGGGTTCGGGATTGGCGAGGGCGAATATGATCGGCCGTTCGGCCATTGTGCGCACCATCGCTGCGGAGAGTAATCCGGCTTTGGATACCCCGATGAAAACATCCGCGCCGATTATGGCTTGAGCGAGTGTGCCCGAAGCCCGTTTTGTGGCGAATTCGCGTTTTTCAGTGGTGAGATTGCCCCTTGAAGTCGTTACGATGCCGCGACTGTCGCATAAAACGATATTTTCGGCAGCGACCCCCGATTGGCGGAGCATGCGTGCCGAGGCTATGGCAGCTGCTCCGGCTCCATTGATTACGATTCGCAGCGATTCGGTTTTTTTGCCCGTACAGATAGCCGCGTTTATCAGTGCGGCCGTTATTATTATGGCAGTGCCGTGTTGGTCGTCGTGCATTACGGGAATGTCGAGAGTTTCGATCAAACGCCGTTCGATTTCGAAACACTCGGGGGCTTTTATGTCTTCGAGGTTGATACCCCCGAATGTAGGTGCTATGCGTTGCACGCACTCGACGAAGGCATCGGGATCCTGTGTGTCGATCTCGATATCGAATGCGTCGATTCCGGCCATAGTTTTGAAAAGCATACATTTACCTTCCATTACGGGCTTGGCGGCACGAGCGCCTATATTGCCCAGTCCCAGCACTGCGGTGCCGTTGGTGATGACACCGACCAGATTGCCGCGACGCGTATAGTCGTAGCTGCGTTCGGGATCGGCTGCGATGGCCAAGGCGGGTGCGGCTACTCCCGGGGAGTAGGCCAGTGACAGCTCTTTCTGTGTTGATACTGGTTTAGTGGGGCGAATCTCTATCTTTCCTGCGCCGTTTTGCGAATGGTAGCGCAAGGCTTCGGCGTACAACTCTTTTTCGTTCATGACTTATGTTTAATTCGCAGCAATGCAAACCGCGTACAAAAACGGTCATGCGGTATGCCGAGGGATGAAAAACAGAGGAGCGATCCGTACGATCGCTCCCCGATGGATTTGTCTTTATGTCTACCGACGTTACAGCGACTGCCAAACGCTGATATTGAATATGAAATCGCGCAATTCGGAGCGCGTCGCCAAGCGGCAATAGATGTATTCTTGCGGCAGCGGTTTCCACAAAATGAAGTTTATGAAGTCTCGCGTGGAGGCTTCCAGCATAATCTGTCCGTCCGGAGTCTGTTTGTCGAATATTCCCCATAGAAGCGGGTCGTTTTTTGCCCAATGTTCGCTCGGACTGAATATGTAAAGCTCTCCGATTTTGAAGTTGCAATCTTTTACTTTCATAGGAAACAGTGTTATTTGTGGGACAAAAAGCATATCGTTCCATCCGACTTGGGTCAGAGGAATGCACAATAATAGGACAACGGGATTCGCTCGAAAAGGTTCCGTTACTTTCGTATCTCGACGGGACTCGGCAACAGCGTAGACGGTATGCCGAGATATTTACCGATCGAAAAGAAGGTGCCCATAAGAAAATTTATGGGCACTCTCGACTAAGTAAGTAACCATTATATAGCAAACGTACCCTCTGCCGAAAGGTCTTGGCCTGCTATTTTTATCGTATATTCTCCCTCGGTCGCAGGAGCGTCGAAACGTATGACTTCTTCGGCATCGGTATCGCAAACTTGCGTGGTTACCGTATTTCCCGAAGCGTCCTCGATCGTTATCGTCACCTCGCCGAACATGTAGTTGAAGTATACCTCTATTTCAGAGTCCGTGCGGTTAAGATAGGCCTCGATAAACTTAATGTCTGAACGGGGACGATCGATTCCTCCTCCAATTAATTTATCTATATGTATTTCTTCCGTATCTTTTACTGGACGGTTTTTATCTTTTGAGGGTTCATTTTGGCTACATAAGCCACTTAAAATTGTAGATAAAGAAATCAATAATAAAAGAAGTTTTTTCATAATAATTGAATTGATTAGTGTTTGTTTTCACAAAAGTAGACCACGCCGGTGGGTTTTCCTAATGTTTATATCTCATATATAAAAATGCAAATAGGTGAAAATCATCCATTTGCATTCTGTGAAATATAATAATTTCAACACTCAGATTGTCAGTTGGTTACTTTTTTGTTTGCAAACTGTTTATTATTAATGAGTTATCGTCTGTTGCATCGGGATTGTCTCTCAATGCCTTTATATATTTGAGTAAATCCAGTGACGAACCTTTTAGTCCGAACTTGTCTCTCATTTTACACCTCGTATTGCATATACTCGAAACATTGGTATGGTTGAACAATACGCGAATCTCCTCTTTCGTGAAATCCAGAATGACGCATGCGCAGAATGTTTTTTCATGATCGGTGAGACCGAATTTGTCACCCATACGAGTGACGATATCGTTATACATTATGTTTGCCAATGTAATCATATCTTCGGCTATGGCCTTGTTATCCTTATTTTCCAAATTGATATATTCCGTGAATTTCTCTTTGAATTTATGAGGAAATACGCTCTTTATGGATATGTTGCATAACGTTTTCATGGAATCGATTCGTCGTCCGAGCAATTCCAGTAATTTATTTGCAGTATCGCCTTTGGATGCCGCTTGTTCTTTCAGATTTTTATATTTCAATACCAGATTCTCGTAGTTGGAATCAACATCTTCGATATACAGACGGTATTCCTCTATTTTCTGATTTTTACGTATTGCAATGTATCGGTATAAAAATACGAGTATACCGCCGATAATGATTATCAGTATTAGAATTAACGTATTTGATAATTTTTGCAGCTTATGCTTTGATTCAAGAATTGCGTATGATCGCTCAAGATATTGTGCTTTGTATTTATGCTCTAATTTTTCTATCAGATTAATTTGTTGTATATATTTAATGGAATCAAATAAATGATTGTATATTTCTCTATATCTTAAAGCCTCTTTATAATTTTCAATTTCTTTTTCACATTCTGAAAGAGCAATATATATTCCAATGTTATCGTCAGTTATTGTTGACATATGCTTTAGTGAAGATAAGAAATAATGTTTAGCCGAGTCTATTTTAGACTGTTTTAAATATATTTGTCCAAATATTGGATAGTGTAATTGGGGTATATTTTTGTAACCTAACCTTTTGTAGGTATTTAGTAGTTTTGTTTTGGATTCCTCAATTATTTCTTGGTTGTCGTTTATTTTAATATTTATACTTTGGATTTTTAATTCGATATTTATCAATTGTAGAGTGTCATTATAATCTTCTGCTTTACTCTTAGCTCTATGTAAATATAGTAAAGCGCTATCTAGGTTGTTGCTAATTCTATATAATTCTCCTATACTTTTTAATGATAACATTTGATTATAATGATGTATTGACTCAAATGATTTAGCAGATGCTGTAAAGTTGTTTATAGATTCCTCAATACTATTTTGGCTATAGTATAGTGCACCTATGGCCGAATATATCAATCCTTTTATATATTCATCATCGGTCTTCTCGGCATATATTCGTGCGGGGATGAAAGCTTTCATAGCTTCGTTTGTGTCGCCTGCATTGTTCGCTACGGTTCCGTAATAGTAAAACGCTTTCGCGCGATCTGTATTCGATCCGCGTCGGGCGTAGTAGTCGCGTGCTATGCGTATTATCGAGTCGTCTTCGACATCTATGTAGTTTTTGTCGAGTGCCTGCGAATACAGCAACGCGTATTTCGCCTTGTTTTTGTGTCCGCGTATATGCTCGATGCGAATTTTTTCGAGAATATTCAGCGAACTGTCGGGATGTTCGGTCATCAGTGTTTCGGCTTTGTCGATTTCGTGACGATAAGTCGTTCCGCATGCAGCCGTGAACAGAATCGATAATATGAAAAGGCTCTTACGTATCATAATAGGTTGTGAAGAATAATATTTAGCGTCACAAAGTTATCGGATTTTGCTCAGTATGGGTAAAAACTCGGACAGAATATGAATTTCGGATGCGCATATTCATGCATATATACCCTCGTACGCATATCATTATTCCCGAATCAGGCATTTTATTGCTGTTCTCGGGTGGTGCACAGGAATATTTATGCTTGCTTGCCGGATGACGCAGCCGACTCATGCGGCCAGTGTCGGAGTTGTTATTTCATACGATCCGGTAATGTTTCCTCTATTGAGGCGAGCTCTTCGTTGGAGAAATCGCGACCTTGCAGTGCCTTGAGGCTGTCCTTCAGCTGCGCTGCGGAACTCGCTCCCACGAGCACGCTCGTCACGCGCCTGTCCTTCAATATCCATTGCAGTGCCATTTGCGCGAGTGTCTGTCCTCGCTCTGCGGCGATGCGGTTCAGAGTTCCGATCGTTCGTAATATTTCGGGCGTTATGGCCGAGGGCTGAAGTCGTCCCGTCGCCTTTGCGGCGCGCGATCCTTCGGGTATTCCGTGCAGATATTTGTCGGTGAGCAATCCCTGCGCGAGCGGCGAAAATGCTATCATTCCGATCCCTTCTTCGTCGAGTGCGGGCAGCAGACGAGGCTCGACCCGGCGGTCGAACATCGAGTAACGGGCCTGGTGGATAAGGCAGGGGGTACCGTTGCGTCGCAGAATCGCGGCAGCTCGTCGGGTCTGTTCGTCGTCGTAGTTCGATATGCCGACATATAGCGCCTTGCCTCGGCGTACGGCGTCCGACAATGCGTCCATGGTCTCCTCAAGCGGAGTTTCGGGATCGGGGCGATGCGAGTAGAATATGTCGACATACTCCAGTCCCATGCGCTTCAGACTTTGGTCGAGCGAAGCGAGCAGATATTTTCTGCTGCCCCAATTACCGTACGGTCCGGGCCACATGTCGTATCCCGCTTTGGTGGAGATTACCAATTCGTCGCGGTACCGTCCCAGTCCTTCGCGCAATATACGGCCGAAGTTCGATTCTGCCGAACCGTAGACGGGACCGTAGTTGTTGGCCAAATCGAAGTGCGTCACGCCGTGGTCGAATGCCGTAAATGCCGTTCGGCTGTAATTGTCGTAATCGTCCACGCTACCGAAATTGTGCCATAATCCGAGTGACAGGCGGGGCAGCAGCAATCCGCTTTTGCCGCAGCGGGCGTAGGGCATCGTGTCGTAGCGCTTGGTGTCAGCCGTGTATTCTTTCATAATATATTAAAGGTATGGCGCGGTTCGCGAACCGCAGTCGTTATGTCGTTTCGCCTCTGCGTATCAATCGTGCGACGATGGTTTTCACTTCGCCGAAAGCCTCCATGCGCGTGATGCGGGCACCTGCGGCGTATACCGCGGCACCGAGCGCGATCTCGGCCGCGAGACGTGCGGCCACATGCCAATGCGCCAAAAGATGCGCTTCGGCGACGACTGCGACATACATCGACAGTGTCAGGACTGTTATCGGCAGCAGCGTCCGCATCGTGCGTATTATCCTGAGCGATGTGTAGTGTCGTGCGGCGAGCATGTTTACTGCCGCTTCGCATGCGGCCGATGCCGCGAGCCCCCAAGCCACAGCCTCGACGCTTCTGGGTATGGTGACTATGAGGATTATGGTCGTTATCGCGCGCTTCACTATCTCCAGACGCAGTATTATGCCGCCATCGCTCTTTACTTTCAGTATGTTGTAGGCTATCGTCGACAGCGGATAGAAAAGTCCTGTCAGACACAGTATTCGGAAGTAGGGTATGGCCGGCCGCCAGTCGGGCTTGAGCAGAAGCATGTATATGTCGTCGGCTGTGGCGATGAGTCCCGCCATAGCGGGGAACATTACGAATGCCGTCACCATTATCACGCGGCGGTAGCCCTCGGCGAATTTGGCTTCGTGGTCGCCTATGCGCGACAATGCGGGAAATGTCACGCTCTGTATCGACTGCATGGCCGAGTTCACGGGCATCTCTTTCAACTTTTGCGCCTGATTGAAACACCCCAAAGCGTCGCCCGAGTATATTTTGCCTATGAACAATTGCGCTATGTTATTGTACAATGCCGTGATAAGGTCGGTCGCCATCAGACGGAGGCTGTAAGGAGCCATTTCGCGCAACGGCGAGGCTTTGCATGCGGCGCGCGGCCGCCACGGACTGCTGAGCCACAGCAATGCGGCCTTGACCGCCATCATGCTCACACGCTGTCCCACGAGGCTCCAGACACCGCATCCGCTCACCGCCATAGCGACGGCGACGATGCCGCTCGCGAGCGATGCCGTGAAAGTTATGGCCGATAGCCGCGCGAATCGAAATTCGCGCACCATTATGGTGTTCTGTATGACGCACAGCGCATTGACGGGTAACAGCAGGAAAAGTACGGGGGCTACGCGTGCCAAAACGGGCCACCCGTAATAGCGGGCCGCTATGGGCGACAAGGCGGTCAAAAGAACGTAAAGGACGAGCGATGTGGCTACGTTGAAACGGAAAACGGCCTTGTAGTCGCCGTCGGTGGGTTGCGTTTTGCGTATCAGCGTCTGCGAGAATCCGCTGTCGACCACCACCTGCGCCAGTGCAGTGAACACGGTGAGTACCGCCATTATGCCCAGATCCAAGGGGACGAGCATATTGGCCACGACGATGCTCACCACGGCCTGCGTCAGCATGGAGCCGGCCTTTTCGGATATGCTCCACGCCACTCCCGACGCCACGCGTCGGCTCAGATCCTCCTTCGCCGCCATCTTCGTGTGTCCGTTAGTCCAGCAGCGCCTCTACGCCGAGGCGGTACGAATCGAGTCCGAATCCCATGATCGAACCTTTGACCACGGGGGCCAGCAGCGACGTGTGGCGGAACTCCTCGCGTGCGAGGATCGACGATATGTGCACCTCCGCCACGGGAGTATCCACGGCCGAAACGGCGTCGCGCAGGGCGACCGACGTGTGGGTGTAGCCGCCTGCGTTGAGCACTATGCCGTCGTAACGGCCCGCCGAGGCGTGGACGGCGTTTATGAGTTCGCCTTCGATGTTCGACTGAAAATAGTCGAATTCCGCACGGCCTTCGTAACGCTCGCGCAGCGATGCGATACAGTCGTCGAATGTGGTCGAGCCGTAGACCTTCACGTCGCGCCTACCTTGCAGATTGAGGTTGGGGCCGTTGAGTATCAGAATCTTTTTCATTATGGTTTTATTCGTAATTTTTGGGTTGCGTCTCGCCGCGCAGTACGCGTAGGGCGTTCATCGCGAGAGCCTGCAATTCGTTTTCTCCCGCATATACGGCTACGGGGGCTATGAAACGGCAATAGTTTTCGACGGCGTCGGTGACGCGTCGGCTGTAAGCTATTCCGCCCGTGAGAATTATCGTATCCACCTCGCCGCGCAGCGCGACCGCCATCTGCCCTATCTCTTTGGCGACGGTGTAACATAGCAGATCCAGAGCCATGCGCGCCTCCTCGTCGCCGCGGCTTTCGCGCAGTTCGAGCTCCTTCACCGAGTTTGTACCCGCGAGCGACACCAGACCTCCGCGGCCTGCGATGAGCGCCCGGGCCTCTTCATGGGTGTAGCGGCCCGAATAGCAAAGGTCGACGAGCGCTCCTGCGGGGACGGTGCCTGCACGTTCGGGTGCTACGGGGCCTTCGCCGTCGAGAGCGTTGTTGCAGTCGACGGCACGTCCTTTCAGATGTGCCGCAACTGATATGCCTCCGCCCATGTGGGCTATGATCAAATTCATATCCTCGTATCGTCGGCCGAGACGTTCGGCATGTATGCGGGCGGTGGCTTTTTGGTTGAGCGCATGGAATATCGAACGGCGACGGATCTCGCGGATGCCGCACATTTTGGCTGTCTCTATACGTTCGTCCACCACCACGGGGTCGGCTATGTATGCCTCCTTGCCGCACATCTCGGCTATCTCGGCCGCTATTATGGCGCTCAGGTTCGACGCATGCTGCGGCGTGCAGCGCATCAATTCGTCGATCATCGTACGATTGATGGCGTACACTCCGCTCTCGATGGGACGCAATAAACCCCCTCGGCCTATCACGGCCGAGAGGGTATCGAGTGCTATCCCGTGTTCGTCGAGCGCCGAGAGGATGATCCGCTTGCGCCATCCCGACTGGTCGGTGACGGATGCGAACCGTGCTGTCTCCTCGGCCGAGTGCGCCACCGTAAGTTCCACGATCGGAGAGCGGTCGCGGTAAACGGCCATCTTGGTGGAGGTCGATCCCGTGTTGACGGCCAGAATCGTGAATCCGCGCGGAGGCTCGGGATTTATGACTGTCGAATCCTGCTCCTGCGGGGGATTGTCGGTAACGCGAGTGAAATTCATTTCCATCGGCGAGCGGTGTTTTGTTTCATTCGTTGTGTGCGGCTTCGTTCGGCCGCGGAGCTGCGGAAAACTATCGCGCCGCCAGGCAGGCCAGTGCGATCGAGTACTTCTTCGTCAGTGCGGTGTCGCCGCGCGATGTCAGCACGCATGGAACCTTGGTGCCCATGACCATCGCCGCCAGTTCGGCGCCGCCGAAGTGCGACACGGCTTTGAAGAATACGTTGGCTGACTCTATGTTGGGGAAGAGCAGACAGTCGGGGTCTCCCGCCACGCTCGATCCCGTCACCTTCTTGTGCTCGGCCACCTCTTTGTAAAGAGCCACGTCGAGCGACAGCGGACCGTCTACGGTCACCTTGCCCAGCTGGCCGCGGTCGCCCATCTTGGCGAGTATGGCGCCTTCGGTCGACGACACGACCGAAGGAAGCACCTGCTCCGAGGGGGCTATGCAGGCGATCTTGGGATTCTCGACACCCAGCAGGTTGGCCGTTTTGGCCAAATAGCCTATCAATATGGTCTTCTGTTTGAAATCGGGCTGGGGGATTACCGCCACGTCCGACACCGACAGCAGCTTGTCGCGGCCCGGCATCTCTATCACGGCCACGTGGCTCAGCGTACCCTTGGGCGGGAACAGTCCCGCCTCCTTGTTGAGGATGCCGCGCATGTATTTGTCGGTCGACACAAGACCCTTCATCAGCACGTCGGCCTGACCGTTGACAACGGCCTGCACCGCCAGCTTGACGCATATCACGTCGTTGCTCTCGTCCACGATTTTGAATACGTTGACGTCGATGTTCAACTCCTCGCACGCCTTCTCTATGGTGGCCTTGTCGCCGAATAGGGTAGGTTCTACCAAACCGTTTTTCCATGCGTTGTAAACGGCCTCGATGGTGTGCGTGTCTTGTCCGTAGGCTACTGCAAGACGTTTGCGGCCGCGTGCCACGGCCGACGATACTATCTCGTCCAAATGCTTTATCATAATCGGTTATGTTTTTTTTAGTTATTCTTTCGCTGTTTATATTCTGCGTCCGTGCGGGCGGCTTATTGCAGATCTTTCGTCAGTCGATAGGTGTCGGTGGCTATCACCAGTTCCTCGTTGGTGGCTATGACGGCCACTTTCACTTTCGAATCGGCTGTCGACAGCACCGCGTTGTCGCCGTGCGTGGCGGCGTTCACCGTCTCGTCGATCTTTATGCCCATGAACTCCATGTCGGAACATACGTAGGTGCGCAATTCGCTTGAATTTTCGCCCACGCCGCCCGTGAATATCAGCAGGTCGACTCCGCCCATTTCGGCGGCGTATTCGCCCACGAACTTCTTTACGCGGTTGTAGTACATGTCGCGTGCCGTGACGGCGCGTGCGTTGCCCGCGTCGTAAGCAGCGTCGATGTCGCGCATGTCGCTCGATATGCCCGTGAGTCCCAGTACGCCCGATTTTTTGTTCATCATGGTGTTGAGTTCCGAGTAGCTCATGTTCTCGTTCTCGCCGATGAACGTTATGGCGCTGGCGTCGACCATGCCGCAGCGGGTTCCCATTACCAAACCGTCGAGAGGCGAGAAGCCCATCGAAGTGTCGTACGATTTACCGTTGAGGATGGCTGTCACAGAGCCGCCGTTGCCTATGTGGCAGGTGATGATCTTCGACGCGCCGAGGTCGATGCCCGTAAGCTCGGCGCCCGCCTTGGCCACGTATTTGTGGCTGGTGCCGTGGAACCCGTACTTGCGCACACGGTATTTTTCGTAATACTCCGAGGGCAGCGCGTAGAGGTAGTTGATGGCGGGAATGGTCTGGTGGAACGATGTGTCGAACACCGTCACCTGAGGAACTCCCGGGAGCACCTTTTCGATCGAGAGCACGCCCTCCAGATTGGCGGGATTGTGCAGCGGCGCTATCTCGAACAGCGAGCGGATATGCTCCTTCGCTTGTTCGTCGACCACGCAGCTGTCGGGAAAATACTCGCCTCCGTGGGCCACGCGGTGTCCTACGGCCTTCACGTCCGACAGATGGGCGATTACGCCGTGTTCGGCATCGGTCAGAGCCTTCAGTACGAGGCTTATGCCCGTCGTGTGGTCGGGTATGGGCATGCGCAACTCGAATTTCTCCTTGCCCGAGGGCTTGTGGGTGAGACTTCCTTCGGGAAGCCCTATGCGGTCGACCAGGCCTTTGGCCAACAGTGCGTTGCTGTTGTCGTCGATATCGATTACCTGATATTTGATCGACGAACTGCCGCAATTGAGAACTAATACTATCATGATGTATATGTTGTTATTGTGTATTCGCTTTCGCCGCTTCGGCAAGCCGAGCGGGATGTGCTGTCCGTTTGCAATAGCAAAGGTACGAAAAAGCCGAGCGCAAAAGCAAATTTTATTTGCGATTTTGCCGCGGCTGAGTAATAAATTGCGGAATTATCCGCTTTTCGGCTTGCGATGTTTAAGCCCGGTCGAGATTCGTCGGCAAGCGGGTCGCAGCCTGCCGAGAGGGCGACGGCGAGCCTCCGCGGGGCGAGGCTGCGGCTCGCGCGGCTCTTTGAACCGCAAAAAAACGGCCGTTTGCATTCGTCTCCTTACTCCTCGGTGTTGTAGCGTATTATCCGTTCGATCGCACGTTGGCATACGGGGCAGAATTGCGTGGCTTCGTTGTCACGCATGCGGCACACCACGGCGGGGCGGTACATGCCCTTGGTGATGTAGCCTCCGCCTTCGTATACGCCTACCGTGTAGTCGCGCTTGCGCTTGTCGGTCGGTTCGGTGGGGACAGGAGTGTTCTTGTCGAGCATGTCGGCCCATTTCGATTCGAAGTCGACCAGCGAAGTTATGTTCTGCTCCCAGGGCTCGAAATCGAGTTTGTAGGTATTCTCCGTGTGGTCGGCCTGTTCGTAGAAATATTCGTCGGCAAGCGCGCCGAACGAGTGTCCGAATTCATGTACCACCACGGGCTTGAACATGGGGTTGTGAGCCGTGGTGAGGGTGTAGGAGTTGTAAATGCCTCCGCCGCCGTAAGTATCGGTGTTGGCGAGGATTATTAGGTGTTCGCAGGGGATGCCCGCGAGTCGGTCGTGAATGGCGTGCACGCTGTTGGTGGTGAGGTAACGCGGTGAATAGAAAGTCATGAAGTTGGAGTTGACGGCCGTTTCGCGCCATGCGTTTTCCTGCGGTACGCTGACGTCGCTCTGCTTCGAGGGCGACATCACTGCCACCACGTTGAAACGGTCTTTGAACGACGCGAACGGCTCGTAGCGGAATATCTCGTCGCAAGCCGTGCGGGCGTCGCGAAGAAAGGTGTCCATTTCGTCGGCGGTGTAGCCTTCGGCCATTATCGCTATGTCGATGCACGTGTCGGGGGCGCCGCTGCGGAGCAGATATTCGTGCGGCACGACGACTCGTGACGTGAGGTCGCGTATAAGCTCGTCGGCGGGATTCACGCGGTGGCGCAACGAGGCTTGTTTGTTGCCTTCGTTGTCGCGCAACTCGATCTCCACGTCGACCTCTTGTTTGGGAAAGGGGACGAGGAACGTAGCTTCGAAACTCTTGGTGATCGTGCGGGCCTCGTCGGTTACGAGCCACTCTTGAAACAGACTCGAAAACGAGGTGCGGTAGAGCGTGGCTCCGCTCTCGGGATCGGTCACGCGTACCTCGCCGTTGCCCTTGACGGGTATGGCGTCGAGATTCACGCGGCGTCCCGCCCAGCCGTCGAACTCGGCGAGTTCGTCGAGGGCTATCATGCGGTTGTCGGCATTGCCCGCGAAGATGTAGTCCAGACGCAGGGTCTTGTTTTCGAAATGGTTGTCGAATTTCTGCGCGACGGCCGCCGTGGCTGTCGCCATGCAGAGAAACAGAGTGGTCAGTGTGCGTTTCATGCGTTTTGCTGTTTGTCGTCGTTTTTGTCGGCGGCGGGTTCGAATTTGTAGCCCATTCCCTTTACCGTTACTATTCGTTCGTCGCCTATCTTGCTGCGGAGCTTGCGGATGTGCACGTCGATGGTGCGGTCGCCCACAACCACCTTGTCGCCCCATATACGCGAGTAGATCTCTTCGCGTGTGAAGAGCTTTCCGGGCTGCGAGCAGAGCAGTTGCAGCAGGGCGAACTCCTTGCGCGGAAGAACGAAAGTCTCGCTGCCGCGGCGCACCACGTAGTTCTCGGTGTCGACAGCTATGCTGTCGGACTCGGCGGGCAGTTCGATGCGCTTCAGGATGGCCTGCACTCGGCTGCGCAGGATATTCATCTTTATGGGCTTGCTGATGTAGTCGTCGGCTCCCGCCTCGTAACCGCCGAGCTGTGCCTCCTCGTCGCCCACGGCCGAGAGGAACACCACCATGACGTTCTTCAGCGACGGTGAGTTGCGTATGGCCTTGCAGGTCTCCATGCCGTCCAGAACGGGCATCATCATGTCCAAAAGGATG
>CAUDHE010000056.1 GCA_958449275.1 uncultured Alistipes sp.
TCGGCGAATATTCGTTTTTCGCCGAATGCCTTGCCTGCATCCTTTATTTCGGCCACTATCTGCCCCGAACGCGGTGCGGGCGGGAACTTGATGTTGAGCGTGGCGAGATCCTCTTCCTCCACCTCGATGCGTTCGATGCGTTCGAGCTGCTTTATGCGCGACTGCACCTGATTGCTCTTGGTGGGCTTGTAACGAAATTTCTCGATGAATTCTTCCGTCTTTTCGATCATTCGCTGCTGGTTCTCGTAAGCGGCCATTTGTTGCGCGCGGCGTTCGGCTCTCAGCTCGACGAACTTGGAATATGGCACTTTATAATCGTATACTTTGCCGAGCGAGAGCTCCACCGTGCGCAGGGTTATGTTATCGAGGAAAGCGCGGTCGTGCGAGATGACGAGCACGGCCCCGTTATAACTTTTCAGGTAATCTTCGAGCCACTGTATGCTCTCTATGTCGAGATGGTTGGTAGGCTCGTCGAGCAGAAATATCGAAGGGCGTCGCAACAAGAGCTTCGCCAGCTCGATTCGCATGCGCCAGCCGCCCGAGAACTCGCTCGTGGCTCGTCCGAAGTCCGAGCGGCGGAATCCGAGGCCGAGCAGCGTCTTTTCGATGTCGGCTTCGCGCGTGTCGCCGCCGAGGATTCGGTAGCGGTCCTGAGCATCGTTGAGGCGGTGTATGAGCGATGCGTATTCGTCCGATTCATAGTCGGTGCGTTCGGCGATCTGCGTGGTCAGAGACTCTATCTCATCCTCGAGACGCAACACCTCGTCGAAAGCCTTCTCGGTCTCGGCTTTCAGCGTGGTGGTGTCGGCCACGCGCATCTGTTGCGGCAGATAGCCTATCGTGCATTCGCCGTTCATGGTCACGACACCCGAAGAGGGCTGCTGTTCACCCGTGATGATGCGCAGCAGGGTGGTCTTGCCCGCGCCGTTCTTGCCGACCAGACCTATGCGGTCCTTGGGGTTTATGAGAAACGATATGTCGTCGAAGAGGGTCCACCCTCCGTAACTTACCGTGAGGTTGTCTAATGAAATCATCGTCCTGAGTTTGTAGTGTCGGTTAGCGGGCTTCCAGCATCTTGCGTATCTCGGCCTCGGGATCGGCGGCGCCGAATACAGCGCTGCCCGCTACCAGCGCGTCGGCTCCCGCTGCGAATACCTCGGCGGCGTTGGCGGCCGATATGCCTCCGTCGACTTCGATGAGGAAATCGAGTCCCGATTCGCGCCGCATGCGCTCCAGCACGCGTATCTTGTCGAGCGATTCGGGTATGAACGACTGTCCGCCGAATCCGGGTTCGACGCTCATGACCAGCACCATGTCGATCAGAGGAAGCAGGTCGCGCAGGGCCTCGGGCGAAGTGGCGGGTTTGATCGATATTCCCGCTTTGGCACCCGCTTCGCGGATGGCGGCGATGCAGCCCCGAATGTCGTCGGTCGCTTCGTAATGGAAAGTTACCCAATCGGCTCCCGCCTCGACGAAACGTCGTACGTAGCGTTCGGGGGCTGTTATCATCAGATGTACGTCGAGCACCTTGCGCGTCGTACGCCGCAGGGGTTTCATTACGGGGAATCCGAACGATATGTTGGGCACGAATACGCCGTCCATGACGTCTACGTGCACCCATTCGGCCGCGCTGCGGTCTATCATGCGGATGTCGCGTTCGAGATTGCCGAAGTCGGCCGAGAGTATCGAGGGCGATACGATGCGTTTCATAGCGATTGAGTTTAATTATGCAAAGGTACGAACAATCCGAACGCAAAAGCAAATTTATTTGCGATTTTGCCGCGACCGAAGTATTTATATTGATTGTTGATTGCCCGAAATTTATCTTCGGCGGTTGCAGGGCGAGCTTTGCGCGAGACGTCGAAGATAGTAATGCCTGCGGCATTGCGGTATTCCTGTCCGTACGATCGTGCGGAGCGTGCCCGTACGGCCTCGGGACGATAAAAAGATTCGGTGCGAGTCGTGTTTGCATCCTTTTTGCAGATGGTGGAACGAATGTTAACTAAACACTTAATGTCATGAAAAGATTTCTACCATTATTATCGTTCGCGCTGTTGATCTCGGCCGTCGTGTCTGCTCAGGAGGAGCACGGTATTCGTTACGGCGTCACGGGCGGCGTGAATGTAAGTTCGTATTCGATGCACGCCTCGGGCATGTCTCTCGACGCCGACTCGCGCGTAGGTTTCAATGTGGGATTCAAGGTGGAGATGGGCGCTGCGTTCATTCTCGACGGATTCTATTTCGATGGTTCGTTGCTGGTAAGCTCCAAAGGCGCCGAGTTCAATACCTCGGTCAACGACGAGGCGATGAAGAATATCGTGCGTCCCTACTATCTGGAGATTCCCCTTCACATAGGTTATCGTCATACGGTGGGACAGTCGGGCAACGTGAGCCTGTTCGGTACGTTCGGTCCCTACTTCGCCGTGGGAATCGGCGGTAAGAACAAGCTGGAGAGCGGCAACACCACCGAGAAGTACGATACGTTCGGTTCGAAAGGCGGCCTGAACCGTTTCGACTTCGGATTGGGCATTCGCGGCGGTGTGCAGCTCTACGACCACTATCAGATATTCCTCGGCTACGACTGGGGTCTGATCGATATAGCTAAGAGCAACGATGCCGGATACAAGCTCAACACCCGCAATTTCTATGTCGGCGTGGCCTATATGTTCTGACGCGTCGCGCGGAATCGATAACTAATGTTCGGTCGGGTCTCTCGGCCGAATTTTTTTTGCACATACGTCATGATTGCGAAGGTCGCAGCCCGCGGGGAACGCAAACGAGCGAAGCGGATATTTGCGGGCCTCCGCGGGGCGGGGCTGCGGCCCGCGCAGTTCTGCGAACTGCATTTTGCCGTCCGTATGTTTGGATTATAGGACGAAACGGAATATCTTTGCGAGGATGAATGCCGCATTGACTATATGACGCCGCATCGGACCGACGGTTTTTACGATCGAAGGTACTGCGGCGTCTTTCGTTTGCGGCGCGTGTGCGGACGACATTCAAAATTCGATTTATAATGGCAAATTCCTCTCTTCGCGACGGAGCGGTCTGCGACGCCCGTTCGCTCGGTAAACCCAAAATGCTTGCGCTGGGACTCCAGCATATGTTCGCCATGTTCGGCGCCACGGTGCTCGTGCCCGCCATTACGGGACTCTCCGTTTCGGCCACGCTGCTCTTCGCTGGGCTCGGCACTCTGCTGTTCCATCTCGTCACTCGATTCAAGGTTCCGGCTTTCCTCGGATCGTCGTTCGCTTTCATCGGCGGTTACGCCGCGGTGAAGGAGATGGGTATGGCGCAGGGGCTGTCGGCAGCAGAAGCGTTGCCCTACGCCTGCCTCGGCGTATTTTTCGCGGGTGTGCTCTATTTCGTTCTGGCGGGGTTGTTCGCCGTTTTCGGCGCCAAGCGCGTGATGAGTTATTTTCCGCCCATAGTGACGGGACCGATCATCATCTCCATAGGTTTGATATTGTCGGGTTCGGCCATCGCCAACTGTACCGTCGATTGGTGGATCGCTCTGCTGGCCATAGTCATTATCGTCGTCAGCAACATTTGGGGGCGCGGCATGGTGCGGATCGTCCCCATACTGTTGGGCGTAACGGGTTCGTATGCCGTGGCTGCCGTGTTCGGCCGAGCCGATTTCTCGGCTGTGGCCGAGGCCTCGTGGGTCGGTCTGCCGTTCAGTATGGACGACACCGTGTTTTCCATCTTCTCTTCGCCCGATTGGGGGCTGGTCGTGTCGTCGATCGTAACCATAATGCCCATCGCGCTGGCTACGATGGTGGAACACATAGGCGACATGTGCGCCATTTCGTCGACCGTGGGGCGCAATTATCTCGCCGACCCCGGGCTGCATCGCACGCTTATGGGCGACGGCCTGGCCACGTCGCTGGCTTCGCTGTTCGGTGCGCCCGCCAACACCACCTACGGAGAAAATACGGGCGTGCTGAATCTGACCAAAGTATTCGATCCCCGCGTGATACGTATTGCTGCGGTTTTCGCCGTGCTGTTCTCGTTCTCGCCTAAGTTCGCCGCGCTGGTGAGCTCCATGCCCACTGCCACCATCGGCGGCGTTTCGCTGGTGCTTTACGGAATGATCTCGGCTGTGGGCATACGCAACGTGGTGGAAAATAAGGTCGATTTCACCGCCTCGCGCAATGTGATTATCGCCGCCATCATCCTCGTTTTGGCCATCGGCATCAAGTACGGTGCGGGCGACGCCGTGTCGCTGGGCTTCACCTCGCTGTCGGGACTCGCCGTGGCCGCCATAGTAGGTATTGCGCTCAATGCGGTGCTGCCGGGCAAGGATTACGAGTTCGGCCGCGATCTGCAAGGCGACACTTCGGTCGATTTCGAGGTGAACCGCGTGACGGAGGAGTAGGCTTCGCAATCGTTTTATACATTCAATAAACCCAAAAACAAATCATTATGAAAAAACTTCTGCTCTTTGCGTTGTTGTCGTTGTTCGGCGCGGGTGTTTCGGCCCAGAATCTTCAGTTCCATTACGATTTCGGCCGCCATATTTACGACGATCTCGACAAAACGGCGGATTCGGACGGCCGCGCTCCGATCACCACCACCGTGGAGATGTTCCGCGCCGATTCGTTCGGAAGTACCTTCTTCTTCATCGAT
This sequence comes from uncultured Alistipes sp., assembly GCA_958449275.1. Lineage (GTDB taxonomy): Bacteria > Bacteroidota > Bacteroidia > Bacteroidales > Rikenellaceae > Alistipes. The sequence goes on from CAUDHE010000056.1 coordinate 4,630, forward strand.
CTGGACTACAACAGCGGCGTGAAGGGTGCCTATTGGGAGATCTCGCGCGAGTTGTGTTTCTGGAAGAATACGAAAATGAACTGGTTGTCGGCGCATTTGGAGTACGACGGCGGTTTGAGCAAGGCTGCGGGCTCGTACAACAATGCGTGGCTGATAGGTCCCACTTATTCGGGCCATTCGAAGGATTTCTCGAAAACATGGGCGTTGACATTCATGTATAAGTACATTCCCCATACCGTCGATGCATCGGGCTGCAAGAAGGAGAGCAATTTCCAGATAACGGGCGTGTGGGGCATCGATTTCGCCAAAGGTTGGTGTACGTTCAACGGATTCTTCGATTTCTGGCGCGAGGCGCGCCCGTGGCAGAATACTTCGTACATATTCTTCTCGGAGCCTCAGTTTTGGGTGAACCTCCGAAAAATAAAGGGCTGGGACAACGTTCATCTGAGCGTCGGCGGCGAGGTCGAGCTGACGAATAATTTCGTGGCCAAGGGCTTTTACGCCATTCCCACTCTGGCTGCGAAGTGGACGTTTTGATACGGCGTGCCGGGTTTCGTACGATATGCGAGGCCGTCCCGTGGGGCGGCCTTTTTCGTGCGAATGTGTCTTCGGCCGTTGCTAAGGTGAGCGCGAATCTCGAGCCGCCCCGAATGATGCTGCATCGCCGTGCGATTGCGTTGTCGTCTCGATGCTGTCCTAAAAATCGCCCTTCCGATTTTGCCGTTTGCCGAAAATGACGTACATTTGTAAGAATATTAACCTGTAACTTTTGAACGAATATGAAATTAGGATTCTCATTCATAGCGACTGTCCTCTTTGCGGCTGCCGCCTTTGCCGTGCCGCGTGCGGAGTACCCGCGTCCGCAGTTCGAACGGGCGGACTGGATGAATCTCAACGGCGAGTGGAGTTTCGCGCTCGATCTGTCGGATTCGGGCCGCGATCGCAACTTTTACGAAAGCAAGGGTTTCGACGGCAAGATCACGGTGCCGTTCGCTCCCGAGAGCGACCTCTCGGGCGTGGGGTATAAGGATTTCATCAACAGCGTGTGGTATCAGCACACGGTGCGTATCCCCGCCGAGTGGAGCGGCAAGCGCGTGAAGCTCAACTTCGGCGCCGTCTACTATGAATCGGAGATCTATATCGACGGCCGTTTCGTGGGCCGCCATTACGGAGGTTCGGACTCGTTCTCGTTCGACATAACCGATTATGTGGGCGACGGCGGCGAGCACAGTCTGGTGGTTCATGCCGAGAGCCGACTGCGCGACGGCGAGCAGCCCGGCGGCAAGCAGTCGATGCTTCAGTATTCGCACGGTTGCAGCTACACCCGCACCACGGGCATCTGGCAGACGGTGTGGATGGAGGCCGTAGACAAGTTCGGACTGGAGCGCGTGCAGGTGCTGGCCGACATCGATCGTAAGCAGCTCACGGTGATCCCGACTTTTTACGGTTCGGCGAACGGCAATGTTCTGTCGGTGACCGTGAAAGACGGCGACAAGATCGTCGCCCGCGCCGAATCTCCCGCCACGCAGGGTATTCCGCTGACGGTTGCGATCAAGAATCCCAAATTGTGGAGTCCCGAATCGCCGTTCCTTTACGATGTGGTCTACGAGGTGAAGAACGCTTCGGGCGAGGTGTTGGACCGTGTGGATTCGTATGCCGGCATGCGTAAGATACACATTGACGGCAACAAGATATATCTCAACAACAAACCCTATTATCAGCGTTTGGTGCTCGATCAGGGTTTCTATCCCGACGGTGTGTGGACGGCTCCTTCCGACGAGGCTCTCAGACACGATATCGAAATGTCGAAAGAGGCCGGTTTCAACGGCGCGCGTCTGCATCAGAAGGTCTTCGAGGAGCGTTTCCACTATTGGGCCGACAAGCTCGGTTATCTGGTTTGGGGCGAGATGGCGTCGTGGGACAAGAACTACAATCTGGTGGGTGCCGCCCGCAACTTCATCTCGGAGTGGAGCAACATAGTGGTGCGCGACCGCAATCACCCCGCGCTGGTGGTGTGGACTCCGTTCAACGAGGAGTGGGGCACTCCGTCCAACGAGGCGGGACGATTCATGACCGACGTCTACGACGAGACTCGCCGTTTGGATCCCTCGCGTCCCGTGAATACCGTGAGCGGCGGTCTGTACGTGATCTCCGATTTCTGCACCGCCCACAACTACGAACAGAACGGCGAGAAGTTGCATAATATCCTCTTCGACGGCGAGAAATTCTACCAGCCGCAAGGTCCGAGCCGCGGTTTCGACCGTGCTGTTCTCAAGTTGCACTACGACGGACGAGTTCGGCGGTATAAAGTGCGCCGAAACGCAGCCCGAGGGCGGCAACTCGTGGGGTTACGGCGATGCCGCGCCCACGCGCGAGGATTTCTACAAGCGTTTGGAGGCGCAGGTGAAGGCCATAGTGGATCACAGCGACAAGATTTGCGGATTCTGCTACACGCAGCTTACCGACGTCGAGCAGGAGCAGAACGGAGTATACTATTACGACCGTCGCAGCAAGTTCGACATGAAACGCGTGAGCGACATATTCCGCATGAAGGCCGAGGGCTACGAGCAGTAGACGTGCGGTCGCGAATTTATGTATTTATTAACCGATTTAAAGATAGCTTATAGATGAAGATCAGATTTATGGCGGCCGTTGCGGCCCTTATGTGCTGGGCAGGCGCGCAGGCGCAACCGCGTGCCGAATATCCCCGTCCGCAGTTCGAACGTGCGGATTGGGTCAATCTCAACGGCGTGTGGAGTTATACTCTCGATCCCGTGAAGACGGGTTGGGAGCGCGGATTGAAGGACAGCCGCGGATTCGACGGCAAGATCACGGTGCCGTTCGCTCCCGAGAGCAAACTCTCGGGCGTGGAGCACAAGGAATTCATTCCCTGCATTTGGTACCAGCGCGAGATCTCTATACCCGCGGCATGGGAGGGTAAGGATGTGTTGTTGAACTTCGGTGCCGTGTATTACGAGTCGGAGATATACATCGACGGCAAGTTCGTCGACCGCCACTTCGGCGGGTCGGACTCGTTTACGGTGGATATCACCAAGTTCGTCAAGACGGGCGGAACGCATTCGCTGGTCGTGAGCGCCAAGAGCGATCTGCGCGGCCGCATGCAGTCGGCCGGCAAGCAGTCGTTGCGTCACGGTCCTTTCGAGTGCATGTACACGCGTACGACGGGTATCTGGCAGACGGTGTGGATGGAGGCTGTGGCTCCGAGCGGAATAGCGAGAGTCAAGTACTTCACCGACATCGATCGCGGCGAGGTATCGATGGAGTTCACCATGCGTCGCAATGCCTCGGGCAACGCGCTTACGGTAAGCGTTCTCGACGGAGGCAAGGTCGTTGCGCGCAACACGGCGCCCGTAGCGTCGGGTTCGGTGGTCACGTTGCCGATCAAAAAAGCCAAGCTGTGGAGCCCCGAATCGCCGTTCCTCTACGATGTGGTGTTCGAACTGAAGGATGCTTCGGGTAAGACGGTAGACCGTGCCGAGTCGTATTTCGGTATGCGCAAGATCCACACCGAGGGAAATAAGATCTATCTTAACAACGAGCCTTACTATCAGCGTTTGGTGCTCGATCAGGGTTTCTATCCCGACGGTATCTGGACGGCTCCTTCGGACGAGGCCCTGAAGCGCGATATCGAACTTTCGATGGCTGCGGGCTTCAACGGAGCGCGTCTGCACCAGAAGGTTTTCGAAGAGCGTTTCTACTATTGGGCCGACAAACTGGGCTATCTGACGTGGGGCGAGGCTCCGAGCTGGGGCTTGGACGCCAACGACACGGAGGCCGCCCGCAATTTCATCGCCGAGTGGCGCAATCTGGTGGTTCGCGACATGAACCATCCGTCGCTGGTGACGTGGACGCCGTTCAACGAGGAGTTTTGGCCCGACGAGACGCAATACCCGCGCTTCGTAACGGATATCTACACGCTCACCAAGCAGCTCGATCCTTCGCGTCCTGTCAATACGGTCAGCGGCGGAATACATATCAAGACCGATATCTGGACCGAGCACCACTACGAGCAGGATCCCGAGCGTCTGCGCGACATTATTTACAACGGCGGCAAGATGTTCGTGCGCGGTCCCGAAGTGCAGGCCCGTCTGCGCGGCAATGTCGGTTTCAACCGTCCCGTGCTGAACGATCCCTACACGTTCCCCACCTATGAGGGCGACATACCTTACATCCTCGACGAGTTCGGCGGCATAAAGTGCATGGAGGCCAATCCCGCCAAGGACGGCGCATGGGGATACGGCGACGCGGCAGCCACCAAGGAGGACTTCTACAAGCGTCTCGAGGGGCAGGTGCGCGTTTTGCTGGAGATGAACGACAAGATGTGGGGCTATTGCTACACGCAGCTCACCGACGTCGAGCAGGAGCAGAACGGAATTTATTATTACGACCGCGGCAGCAAGTACGATATGGATCGTATCCGTGCGATATTCCGCATGGAACTGCCTGCCAAGGATGCCGAGTAATGAAAAAAAAGAAAGACAAGCATAATCTATGAAACGAATTGTTTTCGCCCTTGCCGCAATGGCTCTCGCAGCGGGATGCTGCGGCAAAAAGTCGGATGCCGACGGGCTCGATCTGATGAAGGAGGAGAATTTCAAAGCCGTGATCGACGGCAAACCCGTGTCGCTCTACACGATTGCCAACGGCGACCTGACCATGCAGGTGACCAATTTCGGTGCCCGCGTGGTGTCGCTGTGGACACCCGATCGCGACGGCAAGCAGGCCGACATAGTGCTGGGCTACGAGAAACTCGACCGTTACGTCAACAATACTGGCGAGCGTTTTCTCGGCGCCGTGGTGGGCCGCGTGGCCAACCGCATCGACAGCGGCCGTTTCACTCTGAACGGCAAGGAGTACAGCGCTCCGCAGAACAGCAACGGACAGACTCTGCACGGCGGCAACCGCGGTGTGGATATGGTTGTGTGGGATGTGGTGGACGTAAAGCCCAACTCTATAGTTCTGCACTATTTGGCGGCCGACGGCGAGGACGGTTTCCCGGGTAATCTGGACATTACCATGACCTACACTCTCACGCCCGACAACGAGTTTCAGGTGCTCTATTTGGCCAAGACCGACGCCCCGACGGTGGTGAATATGTCGCACCATTCGTTCTTCAATCTCAAGGGCGAGGGCGGCGGTACCGTTACCGACAATGTGCTGACCATCAAGGCCGATGCCATAACCCCCACCGACGAGCGTCTGATCCCCACGGGCGAGATCCGTCCCGTGGAGGGCACTCCGTTCGATTTCCGCGAGCCTCATGTGATCGGCGAGCGTATCGATGCCGACGACGAGCAATTGAAGAACGGCCGCGGTTACGACATGAACTGGGTTCTCGCGCGCGAGAACAACGGTCAGGTGGAGACCGTAGCCACTCTGTACGATCCTTCGACCGGCCGTTGCATGGATGTTGCTACCGATCAGATCGGCATTCAGTTCTACAGCGGCAACTTCTTCGACGGGACTTATAACGGCAAGTACGGCGAACCTCTCCGCTTCCGCGAGTCGGTGGCTTTGGAGACGCAGAAATTTCCCGACGCGCCCAATCACGACAACTTCCCGTCGATCGTGCTGAATCCCGACGAGACCTACTCGCAGGTATGTATATATAAGTTCTACACCAAGTAATGCGCGTCATGAAACTATTCTCGGCCGCGTTGCTCGCTCTGTCGCTTTGCGGCGCGGCGACGGCGCAGAATCGTTGGGCGATCATGCCCGACGGCAGGACCATACGCATGGAGGTGAACGACGCCACGGCGCCCCATGCCGACCACATCGAGATGAGCGGCAAGTTCATGGCCGTGGTTCTCTACTGGGACGTGGATAAGGACGGAGTGTTCGGCGTGAACCGTTCGCTGGTGTTCCCCATGCTGCGTACCGTTCCGAACAACACGCACGCCAGCCTCATGTTCAAGAACGACGTGGATGTGGCGTCGATGTTGCGCGTCGATAACCGTCCCGTCGTGTTGCGAAGCCGTTCGGTGGATATCGACGGCGCCATGACCGTGGTGTCGGATTACAAGGCGACCGACCGTTCGGGCCGAACCTCTGCGCTGGAGCTTACCCGCACGATATTTCCGTCGATGGAGCGTCCCGTGCTTTGCGAGCGTTATACGGTCCGCAATACGGGCGAAACCTCGTATGCGTTGCAGATTCCCGAACTGTCGCAATCATATACGACCGACCCCGCTCGGGGCGTCAAGGGCAGTTACGTGATACGCACCGACGTGCAGGGCGGCGGCGTTTACGAGCTGAAGCCCGGAGCGAGCGTTGATTTCTCGCTGACCGTTCAGGCATACGAAAAGGCTTCGTCGCCCGTGGCGGTCGATGTCGATGCCGAGTATGCCGACCGTATGGCGTTCGTGCGACATATGGACGATAATCTGGTGCTCGACACTCCCGACGACGTGATCGATGCGGAATTCCGTTATGCCAAGATACGTGCGAGCGAGAGCATCTGCAAGACGAAGGGCGGATACATGCACGCCCCGGGCGGCGAGAGCTATTACGCGGCCATTTGGGCCAACGATCAGGCCGAGTATGTCAATCCTTTCTTCCCCTTTGTCGGCTACGAGGTGGGCAACGAGTCGGCGATAAATGCCTATCGTCACTTCGCGCGCTTTATGAACGACGACTACAAGCCTATTCCGAGTTCGATCATCGCCGAGGGCGACGACATTTGGAACGGTGCGGGCGACCGCGGCGACGGAGCCATGATCGCTTACGGTGCGGCACGCTATGCGCTTACGCGCGGCGATCGGGCCGAGGCCGAAGAGTTGTGGCCCCTGATCGAGTGGTGTCTGGAGTATTGCAAGCGTCAGATCAACGACAAGGGCGTAGTGAAGTCCGATCGCGACGAGTTGGAGGGCCGTTTTCCTGCGGGCGATGCCAATCTCTGCACCTCGACGCTCTACTACGACGCCTTGCTGTCGGCCGCTTGGCTGGGCGAGTCGCTCGGCAAGAGCACGTCGACTACGGCCGACTACCGTCGCCGCGCCAAGGCCATGCGCGCGGCCATCGAATCGCACTTCGGCGCCAACGTGAAGGGCTACGAGACATATCGTTATTACGAGGGCAACGACATTCTGCGTTCGTGGATCTGCATGCCTCTCATCGTGGGCATTTACGACCGCGCTGCCGCTACCATCGACGCTCTGTTCCGTTCGGACCTTTACACTAAAGACGGTCTGCTGACGGCGCAGGGCAGCGAGACGTTCTGGGATCGTTCGACGCTGTATGCTCTGCGCGGCGGCTATGCGGCGGGGTATCCCGACTTCATGACCGAACAATTGTCATATTATTCGAATCGCCGTCTGCTGGGCGATCATGTTCCTTATCCCATCGAGGCGTGGCCCGAGGGCAGCCAGCGCCACCTCTCGGCCGAGAGCGGACTCTATTGCCGCATCATCACCGAGGGCATGTTCGGTATACGCCCCACGGGGATGCGCAGCTTCGAGCTGAAGCCCGAAATTCCTTCGGATTGGGACTATGCCAACCTGAGTCACGTGCGCGCTTTCGGCAGCGATTTCGACATTCGCGTGAAGCGTCTGTCGGGCGACAAGTTGCGCGTGACGGTGGCAGAGCACGGAGGACGCGAGCAGAACTTCACGGTCAGGAGCGGCCGCGCGATAAATGTTAAATTGTAAATTATTGAAAACCTTAAACTATAACGCTATGAACATTCAGTTAATTCGCGAGAAATTCGCCGAGCGCTTCGGCAGCGCGGGCGAGTTGTACACTTCACCCGGACGTATCAATCTTATCGGCGAGCACACCGACTACAACGGAGGCTTCGTCTTCCCGGGAGCCATCGACAAGGGCATGGTGGCCGAAATCAAACCCAACGGAACGGACAAGATCCGCGCCTATTCGGTCGATTTGCAGGATTACACCGAGTTCGGTCTTAGCGAGGAGGACAAACCCGCGCAGTCGTGGGCGCGCTATATCTTCGGCGTGGCGCGCGAGATCTTGAAGCGCGGCGGCAAGGTCGAGGGCTTCGACACCGCATTCTCGGGCGATGTGCCCCTCGGTGCGGGAATGTCGTCGTCGGCGGCTTTGGAGTCGACTTTCGCATTCGCGTTGAACCACATATATAACGATGACAAGATCGACAAATTCGAACTCGCCCGCATAGGCCAGTCTACCGAACACAACTATTGCGGCGTGAACTGCGGCATTATGGACCAGTTCGCCTCGGTGTTCGGCAAGAAAGGCAATCTGATGCGTCTCGACTGCCGCTCGATGGAGTTCGCATATTTCCAGTTCGATCCCGAGAAATTCGGTTATCGTCTGGTGCTGCTCGATTCGGTTGTGAAGCACGAGTTGGTGGGTTCGCCTTACAATAAGCGTCGTGAGTCGTGCGAGCGCGTATCGAAGGTGCTCGGCCTGGAGACCCTGCGCGGCGCGACGATGGAGCAGTTGGACGCCGTTAAGGACCAAATCTCGGAGGAGGATTACATGCGCGCCCGTTATGTCATAGGCGAGGAGCGTCGCGTGCTCGATGTTTGCGCCGCTTTGGAGGCGGGTGATCTGGAGACCGTGGGCGAGCGTATGTATGAGACCCATTGGGGAATGTCGAAGGATTACGAAGTGAGCTGCGAGGAGCTGGATCTGCTGGCTACGATCGCCAAGGAGTGCGGCGTTACGGGTTCGCGCATCATGGGCGGCGGCTTCGGCGGCTGCACCATCAACTTGGTGAAAGCCGATCTGTACGACAAGTTCATAGCCACCGCCAAGGAGAAATTCAACGCCGCATACGGTCACGAACCGAAGGTCTACGATGTGGTGATTTCGGACGGTGCGCGCAAGTTGGAGATGTAATCATACGCTGCGATGAAAAGATTGTTATCTACGATCGTTGCCGTGTGCCTCTTCGGAGGCGCATCGGCAACGATCGTTTTGCCGAAAGTGCTGGGCAGCAACATGGTGTTGCAGCAGCAGAGCGAGGTCAACCTGTGGGGTAAGGCCGAGCCGAATAAGAAAGTGACCGTCGAGGTGTCGTGGAGCGACGCCAAGATTCTGACCCGCAGCGATGCCGAGGGACGTTGGGCCGTTAAGGCGGCTACACCCGAAGCGTCGTTCGAACCGCAAAGCATAACCGTCAGCGACGGCGAGAGCCTTACGCTGGACAATATTCTTATCGGCGAGGTGTGGGTTTGCTCGGGGCAGAGCAATATGGAGATGCCCGTTAAGGGATTTCCCAACCAGCCCGTCGAGAAGTCGTTGGACTACATACTGTCGGGTGCCGAGGAGGCCGATGCCGTTCGCATGTTCACCGTCCCCCGCGCCCGCTCTTACGGCGAGGACCGCGAGGATTGCGAAGGCGGAGAGTGGTTTTGCGCCTCTCCGCGGAGTGTCGCCGATATGTCGGCCGTATCGTATTTCTTCGCCTACGCCCTTACACGCGCCGAGGGTGTTCCCGTGGGGGTGATAACCACCAACTGGGGCGGTACGCGAGTGGAGTCGTGGATGCCGCTCGACGCACTGAAGGATTGCGTGACGCCCGAACAATACGAACATAAACAGACCGTGCACAGCATCAAGCCCAGCGAACTCTATTGCGCCATGATAGCCCCCGTACGCAACTTCACCGCGCGCGGATTCCTGTGGTATCAGGGCGAATCGAATTTGGGCGATATCGACCACTACGACACGATGATGGCGCGTATGGTCAAGCAGTGGCGCGAAGATTGGGGCGACGAGACCGATTCGATGCCTTTCTATTATGCTCAGATAGCACCCTATGTTTACGGCGGGTCGAACGATACGGCCTATCCTCTCTTCGTCGAGGCTCAGGTGCGCGCATTGGGCATAATCCCAAATTGCGGCATGGCGGGCACCACCGACATCGGCGCCGAGTACTGCATCCATCCCTCCCGCAAGTTCGAAGTGGGACAGCGTCTGGCGGCGTTGGCTCTTAAGCAGACCTACGGTCACGACGGCTTCGAGCCAAAGGCTCCGCAGCCGGACTCTTACGAGATCAAGGACGGAAAGGTGACGGTGAAATTGGCTAATGCCGATATGGGATTGAGTCCGTGGTACGGCGAGGCGATCGAAGGTTTCGAGATCGCGGGAGCAGACCGTGTGTTCCGCAAGGCGAAGGCTTCGATTTCGGGCAACAGCGTGACGGTATGGAGCGACGAGGTGAAGGAGCCTGCGGCGGTGCGTTACGCGTTCCGCAACTATGTCCCCTGCAATCTGAAGAACATCTTCGGCATTCCTGCCGTTCCGTTCCGTACCGACGACTGGAACGACGTGAAGTAATGTTTTTTGAAAATCGACATTGCTTGGCAATGTCGGCAGTTCGCCGGCGCCACCACGCGGCGGACTGCTGCTCGCCGAGGCTCGCGCACTCCTGCCGCCGTCGGCGAACCGCCGGAGAAGCGATAATAAAATTCCGAATCCCCTCCCGCCGAGGGGATTTTTTGTTCGCGTCGTCCGTCCGACGGGCGTTCCGTGTGCGACGTCGCGCCGCATAAAGTGCGATATTGAAGTCGAAAAACATAATAATTCGCCTCGGCTTGTCGTTAAAACAAAAAATATGTGTAATTTTGCACGATTACTACCTGCGTTGCAGCAGTAAATAATTCGGTATGAAACAAAAGTTATCTTACGTGGTGGCTCTGGCCGTCGTGATTGCGGCCTTTTTGGGCTGCTCGGGAATACAGAGGGTGATAAATACCGGCGACTCGGAACTCATATTCGAACGCGCCAAGGTCTATTACGACGCCGAGAAGTGGACCAAGGCCGCTTCGTTGTTCGAATCATGCGAGTACTACTACAAGGGCACGCTCAAGGAGGATACCGTGGCGTTCTATCTGGCACGTTGCCGCTTCAAGGAGGGTGACTATGCTACCTCGTCGACGCTCTTCGACGAGTTCCGCCGCAGCTTCGGCCGCAGCGTGTTCATGGAGGATGCCGAGGCCATGTACGCCATAAGCCTTTACAACATGTGTCCCACGCCCGAACGCGATCAGTCGACTACGTCGCAGGCCATCATAGCTGTGTCGGAGTTCATGTCGCACTATCCCGACAGCGAGCAGTTTCCGCTGTTTCAGGATATGATAAACGACCTTACGTGGCGACTGCACGAGAAGTCTTATGTCAATGCCTATACCTATTATAAGATAGAGCGTTACAACTCGGCCATAATAGCTTTCCGCAACGCCCTGAAGCAGTATCCCGATTCGCATCGCCGCGAGGATGTGATGTACTACATCGTCATGTCGTCGTTCAAGCTGGCCGACAACTCGGTGGCATCGAAGCAGATGGATCGTTTCATGTCCACTCTCGACGCCTACTACTCGTTCATCATGGAGTATCCCGAGTCGAAATATCGCAAGGATGTGGATCATGCGGCCGACGTGGCGAAGCGCTACATCGAGAAGAACCGCAAGGAAGAGTAACAACGACAAAATTACGCATATTAAGATGGAGATCAAGAAGAACATTCCCAACAACACCATTACTCGCAAATTGGTCGATCTGGACAAGGATACGGGCAATATCTACGAGAGCATCAACATCATAGCCCGCCGAGCCAACCAGATCTCGTCGGAGCTTAAGGCCGAGCTCAATCGTAAGTTGGCCGATTTCTCGTCGCCCACCGATACGATGGAGGAGACCTTCGAGAACCGCGAGCAGATCGAGATATCGCGTTATTACGAGCGTCTGCCCAAACCGGTGATTATCGCCACCGAGGAGTTCATGGACGACGAGGTGTATTACCGTAAGGGCGCGCAGGCCGAACAGTAGGGCGGCGAACTGCCGACATTGCCGAGCAATGTCGAATAACGGTTAAGAAAAAACATTCCTCGTATGTTGAACGGTAAACATATCGTTTTGGGAATAACGGGTAGCATAGCTGCGTATAAGTCGGCTGTGCTTTGCCGTTTATTGGTGGGCGCGGGCGCCGAGGTGCGTGTTATAATGACGCCGTTGGCCAAACAGTTCATCACGCCGCTCACGATGGCCACTCTGTCGAAACACCCCATATTGGTGGAGTTTTTTAATCCCGAGAACGGCGAGTGGAACTCGCATGTGTCGTTGGGCGAGTGGGCCGACTGTCTGCTGATAGCCCCCGCGACGGCCAATACCATAGCCAAAATGGCGACGGGCGTGGCCGACAATCTGCTGCTTACCACCTATCTGTCGGCACGTTGTCCCGTGGCCGTCGCTCCCGCGATGGATCTCGACATGTATGCCCATGCCGCCACGCAGCGCAATCTGGAGCGTTTGCGCGCCGACGGGGTGCATGTCGTCGAGCCCGAGTCGGGCGAATTGGCCAGCGGTTTGGTAGGTAAGGGTCGCATGGCCGATCCCGAGACGATAGCGAAGGCGGTGGCATCCGTGGTGTCCGAAAAAAACAAGGGCCAGGACG
>CAUDHE010000057.1 GCA_958449275.1 uncultured Alistipes sp.
CGCAACCACATCGTATTTCCACCGCTCGGTGGGCGGTTACCACGGAGCCAAAACGGCCCGTTATCAGGATATGATCGACCGCTATCTGTCGCGCGGCGACGAGAAGGCTCTCGACCTTCTCAACGTACGTTACGTAATAGGCCCCTCGGCTGAGGCGGAGGACGTGGAGGTGCGCGAGTCGGCCAACGGCGCGGCATGGACGGTGGGCAGTGTGGTGCGCGCCTCGTCGCCCGAGGAGGAGATAGAGCTAACGGGACGCATCGACAACAAGCGCGAGGCGGTGCTGAGTGACGAGTTCCTGCCCGATAATTACAATTTCGCCGATGCCGAAATAGCCCTGAAGGAGTATCGCCCCGACTATTTGCGCTACGAATACGAGGCCGACGGGGATGCTCTCGCGGTCTTTTCGGAGATATACGACGCCTACGGATGGACCGTCGAGATCGACGGCCGCCCCGCGCGTCCGCTGCGTGCCGACTACATACTGCGCGCGCTGGAACTGCCTGCGGGCCGCCACACGGTGGAATGGCGTTACCGCGCGCCGCACTGGGCCTTGGTCGAGGGGATCACGCTGTTCTTCTCGATCGCTACGCTCGCGGCATTCGTTTTAACCTTGATTTACCGCATACGCAATGAGAGACGACAAAAGATTGAAGCGTAAGGTACGGCGATCGTACGTGGTGTCGACCGTAAGCATATCGCTGGTGCTTTTTCTGCTCGGGTCGGTGGGTTACATGCTTGCCGCGGCTTTGGATGCCACCCGCACGCTGCGCGACAGCATCACCCTCTCCGTGGAACTCGACAATTCGGTCGACGCGGCGCGCCGTGGCGATATAGCCGACGCGCTCGCCGACATGGAAGGCGTGACGCACGTCGAATATATCGATCGGCAGGATAAGATCGACGATGCCGAATTTCGCCGCATGTTCGCTGCCGAGATAGATGAAATACTCGACGACAATCCGCTGCGCAGCAGTTTCGAAGTGGCCGTGGATGCGGCCGACCGTGCCGCCACCGACGCGCTGGTCGACAAGTTTTCGGCGTTGCGGGGCGTGGTCTACGTGGCCTATCCCGCCTCGATGATAGAGCGGCTGCACGCCACCATATCGAAGATAACGATCGTGCTCGCGGCGTTCGGCGGTGCGTTGCTCGTAATCTCGCTCATACTGCTCAACAACACCATACGGTTGGCGATATTCTCGCGCCGATACCTTATAAATACCCTCAAACTCGTCGGTGCCACGAAAGGCTACATCATGCGGCCTTTCCTCGCCACCGCTGCCAAGCAGGGGATATGGGCGGGAGTCGTGGCGGGACTCCTTTTCGGTGCCGCCGCTGCGGCGTTGAGCGGGACCATGCCCGAACTGATGTCGGCCGCCGAGCTGGCCAAGATAGGTGCGACGGCCGCGGCGATGATCGTGTGCGGACTCGTCATATCGCTGCTGTTCACCGCTTTCGCCGTAAACAAGTTCGTCAACATGAAGTCGAACAAGATATTCCTTTATTAAACGTTCCGACGGAAAAGACAGAAACGTTATGAAAAACATACTCGAAAACCTGCGTGCGCGTTTCGACGCCGCAACCGACAAGAATGACGCGGAGATGCCGCTCACGATGAGAAACTACATACTGCTGCTGGCGGGTTTCGCCGTGATAGTATTGGGTATGGCGCTCATGTGCGGAGGCGGCAGCGACGATCCCGAGGTGTTCAATTACGCCATGTTCTCGTGGCGGCGCATAACCCTCGCTCCCATATTGGTGGTGGGGGGATTCGGATTCGAGATATATGCCCTGATGAAGAGATTTTAGACTCGGCCCGCAGCCTGCGGAGAATGCGACGATGCGACTGCCGTTGCGAGCCCCCGCGGGGCGAGACTGCAACTCGCGCGGTTCTGCGAACCGCGATCTCAACAAATAAACACACACCCGCAAATACCCATGACAGCGATTGAAGCCATCATTCTCGGAGCCGTACAAGGGCTTACCGAATTTCTGCCAGTGTCGAGCAGCGGCCACCTGCAAATAGCCAAAGCCCTGTTAGGCGTACGGATAGAGGAAAACCTCGCGTTCGACGTCACGTTGCACGCCGCCACGGTGCTGAGTACCATTTTCGTGCTTTGGCCCGAGGTGAAACGACTCCTTTTCGGGCTCTTCTCGCGCCGCTTCAACGACGAGCAGGCCTATGTGCTGAAGATCGTCGTGTCGATGATACCCATCGGCATAGTCGGCTTCGCGTTCAGGGATCGGATCGATGCCATGCTCGATTCGCCCCGCATACTAGCCATAGTGGGCGTGATGCTGCTGCTCACATCGGCGCTGCTCGCTTTCGCCTACTACGCCCGTCCGCGTCTGAAGGAGACCATATCCTATCGCGACGCTTTCATCATCGGCATCGCACAGGCCGTGGCCGCCATGCCCGGGCTCTCGCGTTCGGGATCGACCATAGCCACGGGACTGCTGCTGGGCAACAACAAGAATGCGGTGGCGCAGTTCTCGTTCCTCATGGTACTGGCTCCCATTCTCGGCGAAATGCTGCTGACGGCGGTCAAGGGCGAGATCGCGTTCGATTCTGTCGGCGTCGTGCCTATGGCTTGCGGATTCCTCTCGGCATTCGCAGTGGGCTGCGCGGCATGCAAGTTCATGATAGGCATCGTCAAGCGCGGCAAGTTGATATGGTTCGCCGTCTACTGCGCTGCGGCGGGAATTGTTTCCATAATCTGCAACCTTATTTGAAAATGACAGACACTCGATCGCTCGCCGACATCGATTTCGCCGAAGGCTACATAGCCGTTATCGACAAACCTCTGAATTGGACATCGACCGATGTGGTGCGCAAGATAAAATTTGCCCTCAACAGATCGGGCTACCGAAAAATAAAGGTGGGGCATGCGGGCACTCTCGACCCGTTGGCCACGGGCGTACTGATAGTATGTATCGGCAAGGCCACCAAGATGGTGAATGACCTTCAGGCCGAGGAGAAAGAGTATACGGCCGAACTGGAACTGGGCGCCACAACTCCCAGCTTCGACATGGAACATCCCGTCGACCGCCGCTATCCCACCGACCACATCACGCGCGACATGGCCGTCGAGGCTCTCGGTCGTCTCACGGGCGAGCGTCTGCAAGCCCCGCCGATCTACTCGGCCAAAAAGGTGGAGGGCGTCCGCGCCTACGAGTTCGCCCGCGCGGGCGAGGAGGTGGAGCTGCGCAAAGCTCTGATAAACATTTACGAGGCCGAGATCGAGGAGTACGATCTGCCTCGCATGCGCATCCGCGTGCGATGCAGCAAGGGTACCTACATCCGTTCGCTGGCGCAGGAGATAGGCGAGGAGTTGAACAGCGGAGCCTACCTTACCTCGTTACGCCGTACACGAAGCGGAGGTTTCACGGCGGAAAATGCTTGGAAATTGGAAAATTTTCTCGAAAAACTGGCCGAGCGTGAAACAAATCGGTGAAAAAATCGTATTACCAATTGACGGGCATGCGCAGGACACGTGCCGACGCTCGTAACGTTCACATTCGAAATTATATAGGTAAATTATGAAGTTGTCTCAATACGGGTATGAGTTCACGCCCGAAATGCTGGCCAAATACCCCGCCGAGAACCGCGACGAAGCGCGTCTGATGGTCGTAAGACGCACCGACGGCTCGATAGAACACCGCATTTTCAAGGATATAATAGAGTATTTCGACGAAAAGGATCTTTTCGTGTTCAACGACACCAAGGTGTTTCCCGCCCGCCTCTACGGCAACAAGGAGAAGACCGGCGCCGAAATCGAGATATTTCTGCTGCGTGAACTGAACCGCGAACTGCGTTTGTGGGATGTGCTGGTGGACCCCGCCCGAAAGATCCGCATCGGCAATAAACTCTACTTCGGCGACGACGATATGATGGGTGCCGAGGTGATAGACAACACCACCTCGCGCGGACGCACGCTGCGATTCCTTTTCGACGGTTCCTACGAGGAGTTCAAGGAGGCTCTTTTCAAACTCGGCGAAACGCCTCTGCCGCGTTGGGTGCGCGAGACCGTGGAACCCAAGGACGCCGAACGATATCAGACCATATTCGCTTCGCGCGAAGGCGCCGTGGCGGCCCCCACGGCGGGCATGCACTTCTCGAAGCATCTGCTCAAGCGAATGGAGATCAAAGGGATCGATTCGGCTTTCATCACGCTGCATGCGGGTTTGGGCAACTTCCGTACCGTCGACGTGGAGGATCTGTCGAAACATAAGATGGATTCCGAGCAGTTCTTCGTCACCGAGCAGACCGCCGAGCAGGTCAATGCGGCCAAACGCGACGGTCACAAGGTGGTGGCGATAGGCACCACGGTGATGCGTACCGTGGAGACGGCGGTATCGACGGGCGGCATGATAAAACCCATGGAGGGCTGGACCAACAAATTCATATTTCACCCCTATGACTTCACCGTCGCCGACGCGATGGTGTCGAATTTCCACCTGCCTTACTCGACGCAGCTCATGATGGTGGCTGCGTTCGGCGGTTACGATCGCGTGCTGAACGCCTACAAGGTCGCCAAGGAGGAGGGATACCGATTCGGCACTTACGGCGATGCGATGCTGATTATTTAAGGCGATTTGCGGATCCGCATGAAAAGATCGGTCGTTTTTGCATACTTCTGCCTGATTTCCGTCTTCGCTTTCGGTCGAAGCGGAAGCGGCGAAACTCGGATCGAATGGGACATGTCGTCCCGCAAATTCGTAACCGCGGGAGTCTACGCACGTGTCAAAAAACTTTCGAACGGAGAATTGTGCCTGGTTTACAGCCGAGGGGCCGCCGTCTGGATGCGAAAAAGCGCAGACAAAGGCGAAAGTTGGCTCCCCGCCGTAAAGGTAAGCGAAAACGAGGTGTACAACTACACCAACTCCGAACTGTTGCAATTGCGGAACGGATGGTTGTTCTACACGTGGAACGCGCGGCCGAAGACCGAAAATCTGTACGAGTACAAAATAATGGGCGCCGTATCCAAAGACGGAGGCGCGACATGGGAAGCCGAGCAAACCCTCTACAAAGCGGGCAAAAACTTTCGGGACGGATGCTGGGAACCCGTAGCCCTGCAATTGCCCGACGGCGAGATTCACCTCTATTTCGCCAACGAAGGGCCTTATGTCGACAGCGATGAGCAGGAGATAACATTGTTGCGGTCGTCCGACGACTGCTCGTCGTGGAGTGCGCCGCAGACCGTATCCTTCAGGAAAGGCAAAAGAGACGGCATGCCCGTGCCCGTTTGCCTTCAGGACGGGAAAGTCATCGCCGTAGCCATCGAAGACAACGGTATGGCGGGGACGTTCAAACCCGTCATCGTCCGCACGGACGACAACTGGGCGAGCGGGGCGGCAGGTGCCGACAGCCCCCGACGGAGCCATGCCCTGGCCGAGGAGTGTCTGTTGCCCGATTCGGTTTACGCAGGAGCGCCTTACCTGATACGACTCGAAAACGGAACGACTCTGCTGTCCGTGCAATCGTCGGAGGGCAGACGCGGGACCAACGAAAGATATGCGAACATGCAAGTGTACGTCGGCGACTCGGAGGCTCGTAATTTTTCAAATCCCACGACTCCGTTCGCGACGCTCGCCCCGCAGGCGAATGCCTTGTGGAACTCGCTGTGTCAAATCGACGATTCGACCGTCATGGCGGTGTCGTCGCTGGGAGGATCGGGCGACGAAAACGGCATTTGGACGGTGACGGGCAAGATAATAACCGAATAATTCATATCTGATCGGCACTGCGGATTTTCGGTCGCCGAACCGATCTCGATGCCAATTTCCCGCTTTTATATCCTGCGATCGCGAACGTAATGGAGTTTATAGCGTCGGACGCATAAAATGTCACGATTTTTTCGTATATTTGCCGTGATATAACCGCACGGCCGAACGATGCGGACGCCCCGAGACGGATTCGATCTCCGCGCCGAGGCTCTCCCGCACCGTCCGAAACCGAAACAAAACCCTAAAAAGTTATGGCTTCACGCAAGATACTTTATGTTTGTCAGGAGATTATGCCTTACTTGCCGGAGAGCGAACTTTCGGGTCTGAGTAGGCGTCTCGCGCAGGCAATGCAGGAACGCGGCAACGAGATCCGCACGTTCATGCCCCGTTACGGGTGCATAAACGAACGGCGCAACCAACTGCACGAGGTGATCCGCCTGTCGGGAATGAATCTCATCATCGACGACAACGATCATCAGCTCATCATCAAGGTGGCTTCGATCCCGTCGGCCCGCATACAGATCTACTTCATCGACAACGACGACTACTTCGCCCGCAAGGCCGTGCTGACCGATGCCGGCGGAGAGGAGTTCGCCGACAACGACGAACGCGCGATTTTCTTCGCCCGCGGCGTGCTGGAGACGGTGCGTAAGCTCAACTGGTCGCCTACGATCGTGCACTGCATGGGGTGGATGTCGGCCGTCACGCCCATATACCTGAAGAAGGTATTCCACGACGATCCGCTGTTCCGCGACGTGAAAGTGGTGGTGTCGTTGTGCGCCGACCGATTCGAAAAACCTCTGAACGAAGGTTTCGCTCAGAAAATAGCCAACGAAGGCGTAAAAGACGAAAAACTCGCCGATCTGGCGACGCCTTCATACGAAAACCTCTATCGTTTCGTTATTGATTATGCCGACGGTATAGTCGTCGCGTCCGCCGATGCCGATCCCGCATTGGTGGAGTACGCGCGCGGCAGCGGAAAGCCTATGCTCGAATACCAACGGCCCGACGAAGAGGACTTTTTCGATAATTATAACCGTTTCTATGAAGAATTGCAATAGAATACACCGTTCGGTCGCCGCCTCGGCGATGGCGTTCGCGACGGCGCTCGCCACTTTCGCGGGATGTACGACCACAGCCGATTATACAATGGGCGAGGAACTTGCGCCGGGCAATCAGCAGATGATCGTCCGCCATCGCCTCTATTCGGGCGGCATGCTCAAGGAGACCGACCGCGAGGATACTCCGTGCAAGGTATTCGAGGCCCGTCTCTACAAGACCGACTCGGTGGCTTCGGCCAAGCTCGACAACATCTATCTGGGTTTGCAGAAGGATTCGCGTTTCGGAGTGCGCAAGCTCGGTTTCGCGAGCCAGTATCTGTTCATGTCGGCCGTGAACGACACCACGGGTTTCGGATTCCGTCCCGTATACGACTCGGCGACATTCCGTTTCGCCGTCGACACTTTCGCCGGCGACACCACCAAACCCGTTAAATACAACGTATATGCTCTGACGGCCGATTTGGTGAACGAGGAGTCGGAAGACAGCGTGTTTTACCTCTCGTTCGATCCGCGTGCGGAGGGCCGCATAGCTGCCGACGCGCAGCCTGTCTTCACGTTCGAGTTCCCCGACCCCGCCAAGGGAGTCTACACGACTTCGACGTCGGTGAGGATGCGCGAGACTCCCCCCACGCGCGATTTCATCAATCGTCTGCTCTGCACCGATCCCGACAATCTCGCGTGGGACGGCATGGCTGTGAAGAACATAGAAGCCTACGCGTCGGATTCGGCGTTCATCCATAATTTCAAGGGTCTCTACGTCGAGGCGGCCGACGACGTTCCCGACGGCGAAGGCTCGGTATTCTCGTTCAGCCCCTCGTCTACGGGATTCGAGGTGTTCGGCCGTAACCGCAACGAAGGCCCCGATACGAGCATCCTGACCGACACCATCGACATGACATACTATTTCCACGACACGCGCGCGTCGTCGTACGGAAACATGCGCGTGCAGAACGCGCGGCACGACTATTCGGGCACCGAATTCGCCACGCATCCTTTCGACGAGTCGCAGACCGTGCGCGACGAGGTGACGCTGGGCTATATCGACGGTTGCGGAGGCGTCATAACCGAGCTGACGTTCACCGACGAATTTCTGCTCTCGCTGCGTCAGATCAACGGCGGCGACGACGATTACGTATCGGCTGCCATAAACCAAGCCGCCGTGCGGATCTATTTCGAGAAGTCGGACTACGATTACAACAAAATCGATCCCATAGCGATGGCCGAGACGCTCAACGCATCGATGTCGCGACTGGGCATGTATACCAATTATAAGAAGCTGACTCCCGTGGCCGACTACATGTACACCAACGAGAGCGGCAGTACGACACTCACCTACAACGGTTACGCCAATCGCAGTCTGGCATGCTACGAAATGAACATATCCTCCTACGTACAGTCGCTCGTGAACGAGTTGCTGAAGCTGGAGACCGAGGCGGACGGCAGCGTCGATTTCGACAAGCTCACTCTGCCCCGTAAGATATACCTCGGCCCCGGGGCCTACGATCGGTTCACCTTCACGCGATCTGTGGTGCAGGGCGGAGACATAGCGGTGAACCCCGCAGCCATACAGGTGGAACTGACTTATACGTTAGTGAAATAGGGAACCCCAACGAATGCGACGAACCTAAGTTTTGCGGCTTAGGTTTTGTCGTATTGGATGAAACAACATACCCGATTACGCCATGCAGGAAAATTTAGTCATAGTGGAGTCTCCGGCCAAGGCCAAAACGATCGAGAAATTTCTCGGCAAGGACTTCGTCGTCAAGTCGAGCTTCGGACACATCCGCGACCTTTCGAAAAAGGGTCTCGGAATAAACATCGACTCGGGATTCGCACCCGATTACGAGGTGCTCTCCGACAAGCGAAAAGTGGTGGACGAGTTGTCGAAACTCTCCAGGAGCGTGGGCACCGTCTGGCTGGCATCCGATGAGGACCGCGAGGGAGAGGCCATAGCTTGGCATCTCGCCGAAGTGCTCGACCTGCCCGTCGACAAGACCAAGCGAATAGTATTCCACGAGATTACCAAACCGGCCATACTTCGCGCGATAGAGACCCCGCGCACCATCGACATGAATCTGGTGAACGCCCAGCAGGCGCGCCGCGTGCTCGACCGCCTGGTCGGGTTCGAACTTTCGCCCGTGCTGTGGAAAAAGGTCAAGCCGTCGCTCTCGGCGGGACGCGTGCAGAGCGTGGCCGTGCGTCTGATCGTCGAGCGCGAGCGCGAAATCATAGCATTCCGTTCCACGCCCTATTTCCGCGTAGTGGCGCAATTCTATCCTGCCGGCGATGAGAACAAGACCCTTTTCAAGGCCGAGCTGTCGACACGCTTCGACACGCGCGACGAAGCCGAAGCCTTCCTGCGTTCTTGCATAGGCGCGACTTTCACCGTCGCCAAAGCCGAAGAGAAGCCTACCAAACGCTATCCCGCCGCGCCTTTCACCACCTCGACTCTCCAGCAGGAGGCGGGGCGTAAGTTGGGTATGTCGGTGGCGCAGACCATGTCGGTGGCGCAGCATCTCTACGAGCAGGGACTCATAACCTACATGCGTACCGACTCGGTGAACCTCTCGTCGCAGGCCATCGGCAGCTGTAAGCAGGAGATCACCCGCATGTTCGGCGAGAAATATTCGGCCGCTCACAACTATAAGACCAAGACCAAAGGCGCGCAGGAGGCGCACGAGGCCATCCGTCCGTCGTATATCGACCGCACGGAGATAGATGGCACCGCCGCCGAAAAACGCCTCTACGACCTGATCTGGAAACGTACCGTGGCATCGCAGATGGTGGCCGCCGAGGTCGACCGCACCACCGTGGCGATAGATATGGACGGCAGCGACCGCCAGTTCGTCGCAACGGGCGAGGTGATCCGTTTCGACGGATTCCTGCGCCTCTATTCGGAGTCTACCGACGATGAGCCTGCCGAAAGCGCCGAGGGCGTATTGCCCAAAATGGAGGTCGGCGAACGCGTTAACGCATCGCAGATCACCGCTACCGAGCGTTTCACTTCGGCTCCCGCCCGTTACAACGAGGCGTCGCTCGTAAAGCGGCTGGAGGAGTTGGGCATCGGCCGTCCGTCTACTTACGCGCCGACCATCACCACCATCATCAACCGCGGTTACGTGGTGAAACAAAACCGCGACGGACAGAAACGCACCTACGTGGCCCTCGCTCTCTCGGCGGCGGGCAAGATCACCGAAAAGAATCTGAGCGAGAACTACGGCAAGGAGAAGAACCGTTTGGCTCCCACCGACATAGGCATGGTGGTGAACGACTATCTGGAATCGCAGTTCGCGCAGATAATGGATTATAACTTCACGGCCAGCGTCGAGAAGGAGTTCGACCGCATAGCCGACGGCGACATTACTTGGAGCGAGATGATAAACCGCTTTTACGGTCCGTTCCACGACATGGTCGACAAGGCCATCGAGACCCAGACCGACCGCAGCAGCCAGATACGCGTGCTCGGCGTCGATCCCGCATCGGGTCAGACCGTCAAGGCCCGCATAGGGCGCTACGGCCCGATGGTGGAGATCGAGGCGGCCGACGGCGGCAAAAGCCGCTTCGCGTCGCTGAAGAAGGGCCAGCTGATCGAATCCATCACGCTGGAGGATGCGTTGGAGCTGTTCGCCCTGCCGCGCAACCTGGGCAAATACGAGGGCGAGGATCTGATGGTCGGCATAGGCCGCTACGGCGCCTACGTACGCTACGGCAACTCGTTCGCCTCGCTCGCCAAAACCGACGATCCCTACACCATAGGCTACGACCGCGCGGTGCAGCTCATCGAGCAGCACAAAACGCAGGCCGCCGCGTCGTCGGCGCCGCTCCGCACCTTCGACGAGGACAAGGATATGGTGATAAAGAACGGCCGCTACGGCGCCTACATAGCCTACAAGGGCAAGAACTACCGTTTGCCCCACGGCCGCAAACCCGAAGAGATGACCTACGACGAGTGTGTGAAAGTGGTCAACACTCCCAAAAAGACTTCGCGCGGCAGGGCGGGTAAATAATGAAATTACCTTTAAAATTTTATACTATGAAGAAATCTGTTCTATTGGCGGTTATGCTTCTGGGCGCGGCTCTTGCCGCTGCGGCGCAGGAGGCGAACAAACCCGAAGGCTACAAGTTCACCGACACCAAGACGGTGAAGACGGTGCCCATCACCAATCAGTACAAGAGCGGTACCTGCTGGTGCTTCTCTACCGTGTCGTTCATCGAGGAGGAGATCCTGCGTGCGGGCGGTCCCGAGGTCAAGCTCTCGGAGATGTGGATCGTACGCAACATCTATTTCGAGAAGGCCGTGAAGTACGTCCGTCTGCACGGATCGCTCAACTTCGCCGTCGGCGGCGCGGCGCATGACGTGACGCATGCTATCGAAAAGTACGGCATCGTACCCCGCGAGGTCTACAAAGGTCTCAACTACGGTACCGAAATGCCCGAGTTCGGCGAGATTGACGAGGTGCTTAAGGCCTATGTCGACGCCATAATCAAGAATAAAAACGGCAAACTGACTCCCGCTTGGCAGGACGGTTTGAACGCCATCCTCGACGCATATTTCGGCGAGCGTCCCGAGACGTTCACCTACAACGGCAAGGAGTATACTCCCATGTCGTTCGCCGAGTCGCTGCCCGTCAAGATGAGCGACTACATCGAGTTCTCGTCGTACACCCACCATCCGTTTTACTCTTCGTTCATAATCGAGGTTCCCGACAACTGGCTCTGGGGTGAGGTTTACAACGTGCCTCTGAACGAGATGATGCAGATCATCGACGGCGCCATCGCCGACGGCCATCCCGTCGCATGGGGTACCGACGTGAGCGAGAAGGGATTCCGCGGTGCTAAGGCTATCGGCATAATTCCCGAGGAGGCCGAGAAGAACATGGTAGGTTCGGATGCCGAGCGCTGGGGCAAACTGTCGTCGGCCGAGAAGGAGGCACAGATTTACAGCCTCGACCAGCCCGTCAAGGAGAAGACCATCACGCAGGAGATGCGCCAGACTGCATACGACAACTACGAGACCACCGACGACCACGGTATGGTTATCGTGGGCACGGCCGTGGATCAGAACGGTTCGCCTTTCTATAAAGTGCAGAACTCATGGGGCGACCGCGGTCCGTTCAACGGCTTTTACTACTTCTCGCGTCCGTTCGTCGAGTACAAGACCATGGATATCATGGTAAATAAGAACGTGGTGCCGAAAGAGATTCTGAAGAAGATCGGACTCAAGTAAATCTTCGCGGTAAAGACAAGAAACACCAAGTATTAAGTTTGAACAGTCCTTACGGACATCCGCCGAGACGGAAAGTCTCGGCGGATTTTTTTGCATGTTCCCGACTCGCGTAATCGTAAAAAAAGCTGTCCGAAACTCGGACAGCTTTCGTTATGCGTCGGTCGTCGACCGCAGTGGTCGTGACGTCGGATTATCGTACCTTGAATTCGGGATCGGCTTTCAGCGGAATGGGCATCGAGCGGTAGTAGCCCGCCTCGAATTTGTCGCGTACCGCCTTGAAAGCATTGATCGTATACTCTACGTCCTCCATGGTATGAGCCGCCGTGGGGATGACGCGGAGGATGATCTCGCCCTTGGGGATAACGGGGTAGATCACGATAGAGCAGAACAGAGCGTGATTCTCGCGCAGATCGACGATGAGGTTCGTGCCCTCCTCGTTGCCGCCTTTCATATATATGGGGGTGACGGGCGACTGCGTGACGCCGATGTCGAATCCGTTCTCCTTAAGACCGCTCTGGAGAGCATTGGTGATCTCCCACAGTTTCTGCTGATACTCGGGGTGGTTGCGGATAAGTTCCATACGCTTCAGCGCACCGATAACCATAGGCATGGGCAGCGACTTGGCGTAGAGCTGCGAACGCATGTTGTAGCGGAACAGGTTTATGAGCCAGCGCGGACCGCTCACGAAAGCGCCTATGCCGGCCATCGACTTGGCGAAGGTGTTGAACAGCACGTCGACCTGATCTACGACTCCGAAGTGCGCCGCGGTTCCGCGACCCTCGGGACCCATCGTACCGAATCCGTGGGCGTCGTCGACCAGCAGACGGAAGTTGAAGTCCTTCTTGGCCTTGACGATGACATCCAGAAATCCCAGATCGCCCTTCATGCCGAACACGCCCTCGGTGATAACCAGAACGCCGCCTTTCTGCTCGTCGGCAAGCTCGGTGGCGTGCTTGAGCTGCAGTCGCAGCGACTCCTCGTTATTGTGCGCATATACGAAACGCTTGCCCTTGTGCATGCGCAGACCGTCGATGATGCAGGCGTGAGCCTCGGCGTCGTACACCACCACGTCGCGCGGGGTGAGCAGGCAGTCGATGATCGAGATCATGCCCTGATAGCCGAAGTTGAGCAGGAAGGCATCCTCCTTGCCGACGAACTCGGCCAGCTCGCGCTCCAGCTGTTCGTGATATTTGGTTTGGCCGCTCATCATGCGGGCGCCCATCGGGGCTGCCATACCGAACTCGGCGGCACCTGCCGCATCGGCCTTGCGCACCTCGGGGTGGTTGGCCAAACCCAGATAGTTGTTCAAGCTCCAGTTGAGCATCATCTTACCGCGAAAACGCATGTGGGGACCCAGCTCGCCTTCCAGTTTGGGGAATGCGAAGTAGCCGTGTACAAGCTGCATGTACTGACCTATCGGGCCGCCGGCGTTTTTCTCCAGTCTTTCGAAAATATCTACCATATTTTTAAGTTGAATGAGTTATGTTCGTTTTTCAACAGCCGTTTTCGGCCTCGGCATGATCCGAACGAGTTCGGTTTTATCCGCGGCTTATCGAAAACATTTTGTCACGTTGCGATGATATTCATACAAAAGTATAAAAAAATCGCATACGGTATCGTGCCGAGCTTCGCAAATGGATCGTCGGGCATCGAAAAATAAGTATTTATACTTACCGTGCGTAAAAACACATGCCTAATTAGCGCCCTCGGTTGCGAGATACGGGATTTTTTCATATCTTCGCAAAAAGATAAAGTGAGTTCGACGTTATGAAATACAACAGGATCCTGCTGAAATTGAGTGGAGAATCGCTTCAGGGCGAACAGAAATACGGTATTTCGACCGACGTGCTGCAATCCTATGCCGCGCAAATCAAGGCGGTGGCGGCGCGCGGCGTGCAGATTGGCATCGTTATTGGCGGTGGCAACATATTCCGCGGCCTTCAGGGCGTCGGGCGCGGCTTCGACCGCGTGAAGGGCGACCAGATGGGCATGCTCGCCACAATAGTCAATTCGCTGGCATTGCAGTCGGCGCTGGAGGCCGACGGCGTGAAGACCAGGGTGTTGACGTCGATACGCATGGAGCCGATAGGCGAATATTATTCAAAGGCGCGCGCCATAGAGTATCTCGAAGCGGGGTACGTGGTCATCATCGGCGGCGGAACGTCGAATCCCTATTTCTCGACCGACACGGCTTCGGCCCTGCGCGGAATCGAGATCGAGGCCGACGTGATGTTCAAAGGCACCCGTGTCGACGGAGTCTACACGGCCGATCCCGAGAAGGATCCCTCGGCGACTAAATTCGACCGCATCACGTTCGACGAGGTTTACGTACGCAACCTCAAGGTGATGGACATGACGGCTTTCACGCTATGCAAGGAGAACGGGTTGGACATCATCGTGTTCGACATGGACACCGAAGGTAATCTGCAAAAGGTGCTCGACGGAGAGGCGATAGGTACGCTCGTCTGCAAGGAGTAGGAGTGCTACGATGAACGGCGCGAGGCGCGGCAGCCTCCGCATAAAAGCATAAAGCAATGAAAAAGATGATTTTGAGCCGAAAGGCATATATTGCGGCCACGCTCGTGGCGTTGCTGTCGATCGCGGTCCCCTCTACCGTGGCGGCGCAGGGGACGAAAACCGACGATATCGCGGCGTCGACCATTATGAAGCAGGGCGACACGGCTCCCGATTTCACAGTTTCGACGCTCGACGGAAAAAAGACGTCGCTCTCGGAACTGAAAGGCAAGGTGGTGCTCGTGAACTTTTGGGCGACGTGGTGTCCGCCCTGCCGCGAGGAGTTGAAACACGTGCAGAAAGAGATTATCGATCGGTTCAAGGGTAAGGATTTCGTATTCATGCCGATCTCGCGCGGCGAAAAGCCTTCGGTCGTGGAGGCGTTTCTGAGCAAGACGGGGTACACGTTCACCGTGTATGTCGATCCCAAGCAGGAGGTATTCAAGCTCTTCGCCACCAACTACATACCGCGTAACTTTCTTATCGGCAAGGACGGTAAGGTGAAATACGTGTCGGTGGGCTACGACGCCGAGGAGTTCGCCAAGCTCATCGAGGCCGTCGAGCGGGAGTTGAAATAATCCCGTCGAATGCGGTTCGCCGAGGCATAATTATTCGACCCTCTTTCGAGCGGAGCGATTTTCAGTCATGGCAAATTAATCACAAGAATAACTACTATGGATACTAACACGATTATCAATGAGGCTACCGACCGCATGAAACGCACGGTCGACCACCTCGACGAAGAACTCGCAAACATCCGCGCAGGCAAGGCGTCGACCAACGTTCTGAACAGCGTCATGGTCGATTATTACGGTTCGCAGACCCCCGTGTCGGGCGTAGCCAGCGTCACCGTTCCCGATGCGCGCACCATACTCATACAGCCGTGGGATAAGAACATGATCCGCATGATCGAGAAAGCGATCATCGACTCCAATATCGGCCTTACCCCTTCGAATAACGGCGAGCAGATCCGTCTGTCGATTCCGCCCCTTACCGAGGAGCGTCGCAAGGAGCTTGTGAAGCAGGTTCGCGGTGCAGGCGAGACGGCCCGCATAAGCCTCCGCAACGCACGCCGCGACGCCGTCGAGGCTTTCAAGAAAGCGCAGAAAGACGGTATGCCCGAAGACGAATCGAAGGACGGCGAGACTCAGGCCCAAAAACTGCTTGAGAAGTATTCCAAGCAGCTCGACTCGTTGATGGAGACCAAAGAGAAGGAGATCATGACCGTCTGATCGAGAAAACCGCACGCAATGATTCGCCCCCGACG
Source organism: uncultured Alistipes sp. (assembly GCA_958449275.1). Lineage (GTDB taxonomy): Bacteria > Bacteroidota > Bacteroidia > Bacteroidales > Rikenellaceae > Alistipes. The sequence continues at coordinate 15,797 of CAUDHE010000057.1, forward strand.
TCTGTCTGTTCGTCGGGGGTGAATTGTTTTTGCCTCGGCACCATGACGCCGAATATATGATTGAATAGGGCACAAAAAAGCCGACCCCTTGTCAGGATCGGCTCGGCACTCCGCTCGGCGCGGACTACTTGTTCTTCTTATCGTAACGTTTTGCGTAACGGCTCATAAACTTATCCACACGACCGGCGGTATCCACCAACTTCATCTTACCCGTATAGAAAGGGTGCGACGTGTTAGAGATTTCCATCTTATATACAGGATAGGTTTCGCCGTTCACTTCGATGGTCTCTTTGGTCGAAACGGCGGACCGACACAAAAACACGTGGTCGTTCGACATGTCCTTGAACGCCACCAAACGATAATTCTCCGGATGAATTCCCTTTTTCATTTTCGTTTTGTTTTTGAATTTTATTGCTTAAGCGCGACAAAGATAGGTATTTTATTTTCATCGAGCAACAATCGCGATTACTTTTTGTCGATTTTGCCCGCGCGATCGGATTTTTGTGCGGTTTCCGATAGGAGGTTCGGACCTTATATTAATAGATGCGGTCGAAAATACGGCGTTATGCACTTTTTCCGACATAAAATTTTATTTTCCGAAAATTTGTCATATCTTTGCATTCGCAAAACCTCGGTAAGGGGTTGCGTGCGGATCCATAGCTCAGTTGGTTAGTAGCACCTGACTCATAATCAGGGGGTCGTAGGTTCAAGCCCTACTGGATCCACGAAATGCGGGCCATTCGCGATAGTGCGAACGGCCCGTTTCGTTTTTTTTTCGTGTGTCGACGTCGCGGTTCGGTATCGGCGCGAGTGGTGCGGATTCGATTTTTTTTCGGCCGTTTTCGATTCTCTTTCCGATGAATATTTGCGGAGGCGGGTGCTCGCGTTGTGCTATCGAATATGCCCGAACGGGGTATTTGCGAGATTTTTTAATGTTTTTCGCGAAAAAACTTTAACATTGTTTTTTAATTCGGAAAAGAGTATTTATATTTGCACTCGATTTTTCGGCTCCGCATGTCGGTCCGGGTGATCGGGTTCTTTGAACGAGCGTTGTAGGCTGTTTTTCGATTTTCGATGTCGAACGATAAAAAATCGTTGATAAATTTGGAAATTAAAAAATAATCCCTACCTTTGCATCCCGTAACGGTTGAAATGCCGATGTAGCTCAGTTGGCCAGAGCAGCTGATTTGTAATCAGCTGGTCGGGG
>CAUDHE010000058.1 GCA_958449275.1 uncultured Alistipes sp.
CTTTCGCGTCGACGTGCTCGTGCCTTCGGGTGCGAGTCCCGAGACGTTCGAACCTACCCCGAAACAATACATCGCCTTGAACGAGGCGCAGATGATATTCTCGACGGGACTGATCGATTTCGAAAATGCCCTGCTGTCACGTCTCGAAAACAGGGAGAGGTTAGTGAATCTCAGTCGCGGCATCGATCTCATGGAGGGGTCGTGCTCTCACGATCATTCGCACGCCGAGGAGGCCGAGGAACATGAACACGAACATGCCGAAAAAGGGCATCGCCACGGCATCGATCCCCACATATGGACCTCGCCGCGCGAACTCAAGATCATGGCCCGCAACGCTTTCGAAGCCATAACACGACAATACCCCGACTCGGCGAAATATTGTTCCAACTATCACGCACTCGCCGAACGTCTCGATCGTCTGGACGAGGATTGCAAACGCATGTGCGACGAATCGAAATCACGCGCTTTCGTCATCTACCACCCCGCCATGACCTACTTCGCCCGCGCTTACGGACTGGAACAGATAGCCGTGGAGAACGACGGCAAGGAGCCGTCGGCCAAACACATAGCCCGCATAATCGACGAAGCGCGCGACAAGGACGTCACCTGCCTGCTCTACCAATCGCAATATCCGCGCTCGACCGTGGAGATCATCGCTCGAGACATGGGAATCGAATGCCGCGAGATAGATCCGCTCGCAGAGGATGCCGTGAATAACATAATCGACATAACGCGCACAATAACAGGCAACTGACAAATGAGTACGAAACGTGACAAAATAGTCTCCCTACATAACGTGGGAGTCGCTTACGACGGTTGCGTAGCGCTCGAAGGCGTCGACCTCGACATATATTCCGACGACTTTATCGGCATCATAGGGCCCAACGGCGGCGGAAAAAGTTCGCTAGTAAAGGCCATACTCGGAGCAGTGCCGTACAGCGGACACATAGAACTCGCCGACGATTTGCGCAAAGGCTCGCATTACAAGATAGGTTACATGCCGCAAGTGTCGCAATTCGACCGACACTTTCCCATATCGATCGGCGAACTCGTACTCTCGGGATTGCAGACGGAAAAAGGATTTTTCGGTTTTTACACCTCGCGCGACAAATCGTCGGTACACAAACTGCTTGTCGAAGCGGGAATAGACGAAATAGCATCGCGTCCCATCGGCGAGGTGTCGGGAGGACAGTTGCAACGCGCATTGCTCTGTCGTGCCGTAATAGCCGACCCCAAACTGCTAATACTCGACGAACCGACCAATTTCGTCGACAACCGTTTCGAACGCGAGTTGTACGCCATGTTGCAGCGGCTCAACGAACGAATGTCCGTAGTGATGATCTCGCACGATCTGGGCACTATAAGCAGCGTCGTAAAAAGCATAGTATGCGTCAATCGGCATGTCCACCGCCACGACTCGAACATCCTGACGGAGGAGCAGTTGCGCAATTACGACTGCCCCATACAGATCGTATCGCACGGACATATCCCCCACACCGTCCTCGAACATCATTCGGGCGACTGCTGCCGCGATCACGAATGAGAATCGTCAGAAAGGTTTGTTGTCGTGAGTCGCAGCCTGCGGGGCAAGCGACAGCGAGCCTCCGCGGGGCGAGGCTGCGGCTCGCGCGGCTCTAAAGAGCCGCAAATCATTCACAACCTAAGATATATAAACAAGGACTGCCCTTTTCCGAGGACAGTCCTTGTTGTTTCGGGGAACAGCGCGCTACCCTACTCCGCCTCGTTCAAAGCGCTGAGGTCGGCGAACATGCTCTCGAAAGACGATACCATATCCTTACGCATGGCAGCGTAGTATTTGCGCACGAGCGACGCATTGTGAGGCTCGGCGGGATTGTTGGCCTTGACATAGAGCGCATTGCGCAATGCCACAGCCTTCTCCATCAACTCCACAACAGCCTCCTCCTTCGAAGGTTGAAAATATATCGCCATTTCGCAATCGAATACGAACTCTTCCAAACGATAGTCGATCTCTTTCTTAAGATCTCTCAAATTTGCCATAACAAGTCGTTTTAATTGAATTTATCTCTACGGCAAAGATAATAAAACGAATCGACTTATGCAAATTTACGTTTCGGAGATCGTCAGCCGTCAATCGGCGTCGTGGCCGCCCATATCGACTATGATGCCTATCATGTCGGACTCGACCACTTGGCTGCAACAACATGTGCGACGGGGCTGCGGTTTGGGTTGCGGCGCGGGCTTGGGCCTTTCGATGAAAGTACGCACCTCGACCATCGTATCCTTGTTGTAAAATATATTCACCTCCACACGGCGCATGGGCGGCAGTATCTGAGTGCGGAACACATTCCACACCTGAGGCATTTGCTTGAGTTGCAACTCCTTCGCAGCATCCGACGCCGACGAACCGAGTATCTCCTCCACACGCGTGCGATCGGCGAGAGACGACTTCTCCACAGCCTCCGTGCAATCGCTCCAGCTCTCGGCATCGGCATCGACCTCAACATTGTACGAAGACGAAAGACCGTATCGCGAATCGAGCAAAGTGCGTAATTTCTGCGCACGGCTCAACGCCAACGCTTGGTTACTCTTGGCATTTCCGTCGGGCGAAGCATAACCCGTAATCACTATCCGCCGCACATGAAGCGATGTGTCGCGCTTCAAGCCTTCGATGAAGCGATCCAGATCGGTCAGCTCCGCAGCATTTCCGCCCGTCAACGCAGAGAGGTTCGATGCCGCCACGCTGTACTTAAGCGAATATTGCGCATCGTCGTCATCGAGGCTCACCTTGTAACGGCGAACCAGATAATTGCCCTCGACCTTCTCGGAGAGCAAAGTGGTGTCGGTTTTCTGAATCGACGCCGACTCCCCCGCATTCGCATAAGCCGCAGCCGCAAAGACGAGGAACATAGCTGAGAGTGAATAAATTTTTTTCACGCGAATAAATCTTTTGGTTCGTTTGCCCTCCATGAAGCAACAATCGCACCAAACGACCCGCTCCCAAAAAGCGTGCGGACGCTCCTTTCGGAAACGACCGCACACCAATCATCCGCCATGTACGTCAAGCGGCTGCCGTGCGACTCTCGACGAGTCGCAAAAAACGTTACTCTGCAGGGGTGATATACACGTTACGGAACTCCACGGGACCGCCCTCGCTCTGAAGCGCTATATATCCTTCGGTGTTCTCGGTGGTGCACTCGTTCTGCAAATTACCGTTGATGTATACCGTGATGCGATTGCCCTTGCATACGATCTCGGCCTCGTTCCACTCGCCCTCGGGTTTCTCGAAGTCACCGCGGCGATCCTTCACCGGAAATTCGCCCGTGCACTCCACCTCGGGTATCTTGGCGCCGCCCAGCATGACGAAATCGCCTGCCTTGCCCGCACAGAGCTGGCATTCGATGGCATGCGGCCACACTTTGTCGGCCTGCACGCGCTGGAATATGCCGCTGTTGGTGCCCTTGCCTACCCAACGCCATTCGACGTGGAGCTTATAATCGCCATACTTGTTTTCGGTACGCATGTAACCGAACGGATTGCCCGCGATACGGATATGGCCGTTCTCCACCCCGAATACCTCGTCGGCAGGAACGTCGCTGTCGCTGTCGAGTACACACACCCATCCCGTCAAATCCTTTCCGTTGAAAAGCTCGGTCTTTTTTCCGCAATCGCAGCACGAACACATCACTGCCGCCGCAGCCAACGCCGCAAGAATAAATCTCACCTTCATTTTATTTCGCTTTTGATTAAACTGTTTCGGTTGCAAAAATATATATTAATTCATTACCGCCACAACCATTTCCGCTCTTTTTTGCGTATATTTGCCCTAATAAAAACACCCGACTTATGCCGACCCGACTACTGACTGCAGCATTCATGCTCCTCGCTTTCGCGTACGCGGCTGCGCAACCTGCCGCATCGGATCCTCAACCTGTCACGGAAAAAGATTATGCGGGTTATCTGTTCGTGTACTTCACCGGCAACCGCATATCGGAAGAGGCCATACGCTTCGCCGTCAGCACCGACGGCCGTACGTTCCGCGCGCTGAACGGCAATCGCCCCGTACTCGATTCCAAAAAGATAAGTTCGACGGGAGGCCTGCGCGATCCCCACATACTGCGCGGCGAAGACGGCCGTTCGTTCTACATGGTCGCAACCGACATGGTATCCGCCAACGGCTGGGATTCCAACCGCGCCATGGTGCTGCTGCGCTCCGACGACCTGGTAAACTGGAGCGCATCGGTGGTCAACATGCAAAAACGATTAGACGGACAGGAGAATCTGAAACGCGTGTGGGCACCGCAGACCATCTACGACGTCGAAGCGGGCAAATACATGATCTACTGGTCGATGAAATACGGCGACGGTCCCGACGTCATCTATTACGCCTATGCCGACGAGTCATTCTCCGACATCGAGGACGAACCGCGTCCGCTGTTCATTCCCGCCAACCGTCTTTCGTGCATCGACGGTGACATCGTCCACGCCGACGGCGTGTACCACCTTTTCTACAAAACCGAAGGCCACGGAAACGGCATAAAGGTCGCCACCACCCGTTCGCTCACCTCGGGCATATGGGAGGAACAACCCGACTACAAGCAGCAGACCGCCGAGGCAGTGGAGGGCGCGCGCACGTTCAAACTCATAGGTCAGGACAAATACATCCTCATGTACGACGTATACATGAAAGGCGGATATCAGTTCACCGAGACCGACGACCTGCGCACTTTCAGCGCGATCGACGACGTCGTCGACATGGATTTCCACCCGCGGCACGGCACCGTAATCCCCGTAACGGCGGCCGAACTCCGACGCATAACCGAGCAATGGGGGCTGCCCGATGATATAAAGATTCCCTCCAACCCCGCTTTGGAAGGATTCCACGCCGACCCCGAAATACTCTACTCCCAAAAAACGGGACGTTACTACATCTACTCCACCACCGACGGCACCGAGGGTTGGGGCGGATGGTACTTCACGGCATACTCCTCGGACGATCTGGTACACTGGCAATTCGAGAATACGGTTCTCGACCTGCGTTCCGAGCAGGTAGCATGGGCCGACGGCAACGCTTGGGCGCCGTGCGTCGAGGAGGTCGAAACACGCGACGGACAATACCGCTACTACTTCTATTACAGCGGCAACCCCGTCGAGGGCGGCGGCAAACGTATAGGCGTGGCCGTGGCCAACTCCCCCACGGGACCTTTCGTCGACACGGGCCGTCCGATCATCACCGATTCGCCTACGGGCAGCGGACAGCAAATCGACGTGGACGTATTCACCGATCCCGTTTCTGGAAAGCGCTATCTTTACTGGGGCAACGGTTACATGGCAGGCGCCGAACTCAAAAAAGACATGCTGTCGGTAAAACCCAACACCGTCACCGTCATGACACCCGAAGGAGGTTCGCTCGGCGATTACGCCTACCGCGAGGCTCCATATGTATTCTTTCGCAACGGGCTGTATTACTTCCTATGGTCGGTCGACGACACGGGATCGGCCAACTATCACATAGCCTACGGCACCTCGCATTCGCCCCTCGGCCCGATAGAGGTGGCGACAGAACCCGTGATTCTGATTCAGGACCCCGAGAAACGAATCTTCGGAACAGGACATTGTTCGGTAATACGCATGCCCGACAGCGACGAATGGCGCATAGTCTACCACCGCATAAATCCCGCTTACATGCACGACGGCCCGGGCATACATCGCGAAGTCTGTATCGACCGCTTGGAATTCGACACGGACGGATCGATAAAACGAGTGACGCCGTGCAACTGAACAGCAACATTTAACACCAAACTATAATGAAACGCATACTGCTACTGCTTACCGCCGTCGCTATCTGCTCATCTGCGTCGGCCTTCACCCGCCACGAAATAGCCATACGCAGCGAGGCTATGGACAAAAACGTCCCCGTGATCGTCCTGCTGCCCGACGGTTACGCATCCGCCGACAATCTGCCTGCGGTGTATCTGCTCCACGGCTACGGCGATAACTACAAGGCCTGGGACGCAAAAGGCGACGCAGGCGCCTCGGCCGACCGCTACGGCGCGATAATCGTTACGCCCGACGGAGGTGTCGACAGTTGGTACCTCGACAGCCCGGTCGATCCGACATACCGTTACGAAACATTCGTTACCCGCGAACTGATCCCCTACATCGACAAACACTACAAAACCGTCGCCGACCGTTCGGGACGCGCCATTGCGGGACTATCGATGGGCGGCCACGGCGCTCTATATCTCGCCATACGCCATCAGGATCTGTTCTCGGCGGCGGGCAGCATGTCGGGCGGCGTCGACATAAGACCGTTCCCCAAAAACTGGGGCATGTCGAAACGACTGGGCACGATCGAGGAGTGCCCCGAGAACTGGGAACGCAACACGGTAATCAACATGACCGACATGTTGCGGCCCGATTCGCTGAATATCATATTCGACTGCGGAATCGACGATTTCTTTCTCGGAGTAAACCGCGCTCTGCACGAAAAACTGCTCAAGGAGGGTATCCCCCACGATTTCTACGAACGTCCGGGCGGTCACAGCTGGGAGTATTGGCGCAACGCCGTACAATATCAGATGCTGTTCTTCTCCAATGCGTTCAAGGCTGCGAAAAAGGCAGAATAACTCTCGGCACCTCATGCAGCAGCCGTAGACGGAAGCCCGCAGGGCATTGTAAAAACGGCAATAAGTCAATATCAACATAATCAACGTTCAATGAAAAAAATTCTATGCCTACTGCTCCTCCTGCCGTTCGTCGCCGACGCTCTCGCCGACGGCGGAAAGGAGGATGCGCGTACACGCAACCGTTACGCGCTGGCCGAACGCTTCACCGCAGGCAAACTTCAGAACATGCTATTCTCCACTACGGTAGATCCGCACTGGTTCAAATCGGGCGAAAAGTTCTGGTACTCTTACAAAACGAGCGCCGGTACGCGCTGGTACGTAGTCGATCCCGATGCCCGCAAGCGGACGCCGCTTTTCGACCACGACAAACTCGCCGCACAGCTCACCGAAATAGTGAAAGACCCCTACATCGCCGCACAACTGCCCATACGCAATCTGGAGGTCGATGAGGACGGACACACATTCACGTTCGAGGTGGTGTCGTCACAGGACGCCAAACCCAAGGAACTCTCCAAAGAGGATTCGCTCGCAGGCAAGAAACCCAAGAAAGCGAGCGGTAAAGAGATATTCTATTTCTCGTACGATTCGCGCACGGGCGAACTCACTCATCTGAAGGACAAGGAGAAAGAGACCAAGCAGCTCCACTGGGCATCGGTTTCGCCCGACGGCAAAACGGTGGTTTATGCCAAAGATCTGAACCTCTACCGCATGTCGCGCGAGGATTACGAGAAACTCAAAAAGGACGAAAAGGACAGCACAGTCGTCGAAACGCAGATCACTACCGACGGAGTGAAGGATTTCGGTTACGGCCAACCTTACAGCATGCTCAACACCGACACGCTCTGCGACGGCAAGCGCAAAGGCGTCTACGGTCTGTGGTCGCCCGACTCGCGCTATTTCGCGACCATAGTGACCGACGACCGCAACGTACGCGAATTGTGGGTGATAAACTCCATGGCCAACCCGCGCCCCACTCTCGAAACCTACAAATACCAGATGCCTGGGGAAAAGGAGGCACCGATTTATCATCTCTACCTGTTCGACATGAACGACAACTCGCGCAAGGAGATCGAGACTGGACGTTTCAAGAACCAGACTCTCTCCATAGCCCGTAAGCCGCGCGAACAGAAACAGCGTCAGATGTACGATCAACCCAACATCTGGCTCGGCGACGGCGACCGTTTCTTCGTGACCCGATCGAGCCGCGACCTGCACCGCATCGACATCTGCTCCTACACCGTAGGACAGGACACGCTGCGTCCCATCGTCGAGGAGCGAATGAACACCTATATAGAAGTACGTCCGCTTTCGGCCCTGAACGGAGGCAAGGAGATCATACAATGGAGCGAGCGCGACGGCTGGGGCCACCTCTATCTCTATGACGATCAAGGCAACCTCAAACGCCGTCTCACCGAAGGTCCGTGGCACGTGCATCAGATACTCAAGGTCGACGAGAAACGTCGCACCGTATATTTCACGGGTATGGGTCGCGAAGCGGGCGAGAATCCCTACTACCAGCACCTCTATTCGGTCGGTCTCGACGGCGGAGCCGTGAAGCTGCTCAACGGAGGCGACGCATTCCATGACTCGCAAGTGGACGACGCATGCCGTTACTTCGTCGACAACTACTCGCGCGTGGACACCATTCCCGAAACGGCGCTCTACGACTGCATGGGCAACAAGCTCATGACACTCGAGACCAGCGACTTCTCGCAGCTCCTCGCCAACGGATACAAGTTCCCCGAAACATTCACCGTCAAGGCGGCCGACGGCGTTACCGATCTCTACGGAGTGATGTACAAACCGTTCGATTTCGATTCGACCAAACGCTACCCCATCGTCGACTACGTATACCCGGGCCCGCAGGTCGAGGCAACATCGTATCCGTTCACGCGAATGACCGTTCGCACCGACCGTTTAGCACAGGCTGGATTCGTCGTCATCACCGTCGGTAACCGAGGCGGCCACCCCGACCGTTCGAAATGGTATCACAACTACGGTTACGGCAACCTCCGCGACTACGGCTTGGCCGACCAAAAAGCCGCCATAGAGCAACTCGCGGCGCGCCACGACTACATAGACATCGATCGTGTGGGCATCCACGGCCATTCGGGCGGCGGTTTCATGTCTACGGCAGCCATCCTGCAATACCCCGACTTCTTTAAAGCGGCGGTATCGTGCGCGGGCAATCACGACAACCGCATCTACAACCGCTGGTGGAGCGAAACGCACCACGGCGTCAAAGAGGAGGTGAACGACAAGGGCGATACGACGTTCGTATACCGCATAAGCAGCAATCCCGAGATCGCACGTCAGCTCAAAGGCCATCTGCTGTTGATACACGGCGACATAGACAACAACGTTCACCCGGGCAACTCGCTCCGCGTGGTGGACGCGCTCATACGCGCCAACAAGCGTTTCGACATGCTCATCCTGCCGCAGCAACGCCACGGATTCGGCGACATGAACGAATATTTCTACTGGCGACTGGTCGACTACTTCACCGACTATCTGATCGACGGCCGCGAGACCGAAGTCGATATCCCGCAGAGGTAACGAGTCTGCGCCGAGCAAAAAATAAGGTTCGAGGGATTCCTCGAACCTTATTTTTTATAAGGACCCAGCCGTTTCGGTGCTACATGTCGCGAGTCGTAGCCTGCGGAGTGAGCGATAGCGAGGCTGCGGTTCGCGCGGCTCTGAAGAGCCGCAAAAATATATTCCGCGTAACGGCAATTACGCCCTTTATATTTCATGCGACAACGACGGCGGCACGGCCGTACTCATGTCGAAATCGCCCCAACGATCGGCCACCGAATCCAAAACGGCATAAAGCTCGACGGGATCGTTCGACGTCACCAGCTTCAGACGCGTGGATTTGAAATCGGGCAACCCCTTGAAATAATTCGACAGATGACGACGCATCTCGAGTATGCCTACCCTCTCGCCCTTTATCTCCAGCGACTTGGCCAAATGCTCCTTGGCGATGGCCACCCTCTCCGCAACCGAAGGCTGCGGCATGATCCGCCCCGTGGCCATGTAGTGTTTCACCTCGCGGAATATCCACGGACGGCCATATGTGGCACGCCCTATCATCACACCGTCGACACCGTAGCGATCGAACATTTCGGCAGCCTTGGGCCCCGAATCGACGTCGCCATTGCCGATGATCGGAATCCGAATGTCGGGATGGCGCTTCACCTCGCCTATCAGCGTCCAGTCGGCCTCGCCGCGATACATCTGCGCACGCGTACGGCCGTGAATCGTCAGAGCGGCTATGCCTGTATCCTGCAACCGCAAAGCTATATCGACTATGTTTTTCGAGTCCTCGTCCCATCCCAGACGCGTCTTTACGGTCACGGGCAACGACACGGCCTCCGCTATACGGCGCGTCATCTCCACCATAAGAGGTACGTCGCGCATCATGCCCGAACCCGCACCGCGTCCCGCGATCTTCTTCACGGGACAGCCGAAATTAATATCTATGAAATCGGGCCGCGCACTCGCGGCTATACGTGCCGCCTCCACCATAGGTTCTACAAGATGTCCGTAAATCTGGATTCCCACGGGGCGCTCGGCCTCGTCGATATTGAGTTTGGCGCGTGATTTCCAAGCGTCGCGGATCAAGCCGTCCGACGATATGAACTCGGTGGTGACCACATCGGCACCGAACCGTTTGCACATGTAGCGGAACGACGGATCGGTCACATCCTCCATCGGTGCCAGAAAAAGGGGCTTGTCCCCCAAATCGATATTGCCTATCTTCATAGTCGACAGCTTTATAACACTATGCGAGCAGCAAAATTACGAATAATTTCCGTTATTTCGATATCGCCGTGCGATATCGGCAGTTCGCCGCCGCCCCACAGCGGCGGACTGCGGCTCGCGCTCTCCTCCGCCATCGGCGAACAGCAGGCGACTCGACGACAATCCGCCCACTTTTGCCGACAAGCAAAAAATTATGCTTATATTTGCAATCCTGACGCGCCCGCGGGCGCACGATATTACGGAACCCGAATAAAATTCAACGCTTGATTATGAATATCGAAAACTACATCTCGCAAATCGTATCGCAATCGGTCGAGGCCCTTTACGGCCACGTCGACGCCGCGCAATTGCAGATCCAAAAGACCCGTAAGGAGTTCGAAGGCGACTACACACTGGTTACCTTCCCTCTGCTCAAACTCAGCCGCAAGTCGCCCGAAGCCACTGCGAACGAAATCGGCGAACGCATCGTAGCCGACAATCAGCGCATAGCTTCGTTCAACGTCATCAAAGGCTTCCTCAATCTGACTTTGGCCCCGTCGTTCTGGGCCGAGAGATTCGCCGAATCGTCGGCCGACGAGCATTTCGGCGAGGCCGCGCCCTCGGGACGCACCATAATGATCGAGTACTCGTCGCCCAACACCAACAAACCGCTACATCTGGGTCACATACGCAACAACCTGCTCGGTTACTCGGTAGCGCAGATCCTGAAAGCCAACGGTCACAACGTCATAAAAGCCAATCTCGTGAACGACCGCGGCATACACATCTGCAAATCGATGCTGGCATGGAAGCTCTACGGCGGCGGAGAGACCCCCGCATCGTCGGGCCTCAAGGGCGACCACCTGGTAGGCAAATACTACGTCGAGTTCGACAAGCACTACAAGGCCGAGATCAAGCAGCTCGTCGAGGGCGGCATGAGCGAAGACGAGGCCAAGAAAAACGCCCCTATCATGCGCGAAGCGCAGGAGATGTTGCGCAAATGGGAAGCCAAGGATCCCGAAGTGTACGGATTGTGGCAGACCATGAACGGCTGGGTCTACGACGGTTTCGATGTCACATACAAGGCACTGGGTGTCGATTTCGACAAGGTTTATTACGAATCGCAGACCTATCTGCTGGGTAAAAGCCTCGTGCAGGAGGGATTGGACAAGGGCGTATTTTTCCGCAAGGAGGACAACTCGGTGTGGATCGACCTTGCAGCCGACGGTCTCGATCAAAAACTGCTCCTGCGCGGCGACGGCACGTCGGTCTACATGACGCAGGATCTGGGCACCGCCCTGCGCCGTTTCGAGGATAACAAGCTCGACGACATGATATATGTGGTGGGCAACGAACAGAATTACCACTTCCAGGTGTTGAAACTCGTACTCAAGAAGTTGGGATACGACTGGAGCGACAACATCTACCATCTCTCGTACGGCATGGTGGAGCTGCCCGAAGGCAAAATGAAATCGCGCGAAGGAACGGTGGTCGACGCCGACGATCTCATAGCCGACATGGTATCGACGGCGCGCGAAATGTCGGAGGAGCTGGGCAAACTCGACGGCTGCACCAAGGAGGAGGCCGATGCCATCTGCAACATGGTGGGACTCGGTGCCCTGAAATACTTCATTCTGAAGGTCGATCCCAAGAAAACCATGCTGTTCGATCCGCGCGAATCGATAGATTTCAACGGCAACACGGGGCCTTTCATACAGTACACCCATGCCCGAATATGCTCGATACTGCGCAAGGCCGACGAAGCCGGCATCGACCGCAAATCGTGCGACTGCGCCGAACTGCTGCTGCCCGAGGAGATAGAGCTCATAAAGTCGCTGGCCGATTTCCCGAACGCCGTAGCCTCGGCGGGCGAGAACTTCGCGCCCTCGATCATAGCTTCGTACGCCTACGATCTGGCCAAAACGTTCAACGGGTACTACCACGACCACTCTATCCTGCGCGAGGAGGACGAACAAAAACGCGCCATGCGCGTAATGCTTGCGGCCGAAGTGGCACGCGTGATAGGCAAGGCCATGAAGCTCTTGGGTATAGACGTACCCCAAAGAATGTAAAAAACACGAACGTAATGAAAAAAATATATTTGATAACTGCAATTGCAGTCGCCGCGGCATCGTTCGCCTGCGCGGGCGACGGCGGTAAAAAGAACGTAAAAACATTCACCAATCCCGTTATCGACCGCGACGCTCCCGACCCCACGGTAATACGCGCCAAAGACGGCATGTTCTACGCTTACTCGACCCAGCGCGACGGCAACGTGCCCGTATACAAATCGGCCGACATGATCGACTGGGAGTACATAGGCGGCGCATTTCCCGAGGGCGGCGTACCCCGATTCGTGCCTAAAGGTGGAATATGGGCGCCCGACATCAACTGCATCGACGGAAAATACGTACTTTACTTCTCCATGTCGACTTGGGGAGGCGAATGGGAGTGCTGCATCGGGCGCGCCGTATCCGACTCGCCCGAAGGCCCTTTCACCGACGCCAAAATGCTGTTCCGCTCGAAAGATATCGGCGTGCAAAACTCCATCGATCCCGTGGTAGTACAGGACGGCGGCCGCAAATATTTGGCTTGGGGCAGTTTCAGCGGCATATATATTACCGAATTGACCGATGACGGTCTGGAACTCGACGATCCCGAGAACATAGTAAAGATAGCAGGCACGGCATACGAGGGGACATACATACACAAGCGCGACGGCTATTACTATCTCTTCGCGTCGATAGGACGATGCTGCGAAGGCATGAACAGCACCTACGAGACGGTCGTAGGCCGCAGCCGTTCGCTGTTCGGCCCCTACGTCGACAAGCAGGGCCGCCCCATGACCGAGAACAACCATGAAGTTCTGATCTCGGGCGACGACCGTGTGAAAGGTCCCGGACACGATTCGCAGATCATAACCGACGACAAGAAGCAGGATTGGATATTCTACCACGGCTACACCGCAAGCGACAACGCAGCGGGCGGACGCAAGATGTTCCTCGACCGTGTGACTTGGCACGACGGATGGCCGCAGATAGGTGTCGACGGCCACCCCATCGTGACGGGTAAGGCTCCCGTGATAAAGAAGAAAAGGAAATAACGACAAAGTAATCATGCGCCCGCTTTCGACGGGCGCATGATTACTTTAAATCCCGCCTATGCAGAAAAAATCGCTCGAAAACATGACATTGCAAGAATTGTGGGAACTTTTTCCCGTAATTCTGTCCGAGCACAAGGATTGCTGGAAACAATGGGCCGCCGAAGAGATATCGACTCTGAAGAATATTTCGGGATGCTATGCGGAGCGCATCAACCACATAGGCAGCACTGCCGTCGAACGGATATGCGCCAAACCGATCGTCGACATTCTACTGGAGATCGCCGACGGAATATCGTTCGACGAAGTCAAACCACGCATAGAATCAGCCGGTTACAGACTGATGTCGGAAAGCGATACCCGAATGAGTTTCAACAAAGGATATACCCCCGAAGGATTCGCCGACAAAGTATTCCATCTGCATTTGCGGCGCGTCGGCGACAATGACGAACTCTACTTTCGCGATTATCTCAACGCGCATCCCGACATAGCGCATGAATACGAATCGCTGAAACTCGAACTTCGAAAACGTTTCGAACACGACCGCGACGGATATACGAATGCCAAAACGGATTTCATATTACGTCATACACGGTTAGCCAAACTCGAAATTACCTCACCCGCCGAACAGTAAGACGGCTGCCCGAATCGTTCGGGCAGCCGTTGTCACCGGAATATCCGACAGAGTCTATTCCGCCGCCACCTCATCGGCAGCTCCCTCGTCGGGCAGCTTGAATTCGGTGAATCCCGCGCCGACGAGAATATTGAACCACGAAAGCGCCTTCTTTATGTCCGACACATGAACTCGGTCGCGATCGTAATCGGGCAATACCTCGGCGAAATAGGCTTTAAGTGTCTCGGGCGACTCCTTGTGCGATATCGCCTCCTTACCGCCCGTATGGGCATACATTGCGGTGAACACCTCGGCCAAAGCTACGTCGTCGCCTTCGGTAAACATCGAGATCTCCGACAACGCGCTTACGCGAGAAGTGGCCGATGCATTCATGCGCTTGCCGTCGCCGAGCGACTCCACTATGATGCCGTGCGTCGATTGCGCCACATACTTATACAGCCCGGGCATACCCGAAATGGCGAGAATATCCTTGAATTCCATAATCCGATAAATGATTTTGAGTTAATATTTTCCGTTTATAAAGCGTTCTTCGTTCAGGCTCCGCGATCGATATGCACATCGAGTTGCGGGAAAGGAAAGTGCGCACCCGCCGCGGGCAGCTCCTTATAGAAGCACTCCGTAATACTGTCCAGCACATCCCAGTAATCCTTGTTCAGCACCCACGCGCGCGCCTCGATCACCACGGCACTGTCGGCCATCGCATCTATGCGCACATATACCGCAGGTTCCTTCAACACACGCTCCGACCGCATGATTATGGCGAGCATAGCCGCACGCACGGCATCGTAATCGTCGCCGTATGCGACCGATACTTTCCAACTGCAACGCCGCGTGACCGAAGTCGAATAGTTGTTGATTATCGACGTCGATATCATGTTGTTGGGAATATATATCGTCTGCTTGTCGGTGGTCTGCACCGTGGTGGTGAACAGACGTATGGCCGTCACCGTTCCCGACACGCCCTGCGACGATATGTAATCGCCTATGGAGTAGGGCCGCAGCACGAGTATCATCACACCGCCCGCGAAATTCTGCAACGTACTGCTCAATGCCATGCCTATGGCCAGACCCGCCGAAGCCAGCACGGCGGCGAATATGGTGAGATTGACGCCGAGTACCGACACGATCGCCACTATGAGGATGATGTAACCGATCGTCCGCACCAAAGTCAAAAGAAACGTATGCAACGAAAGCTCCGTCCTGCGGCGTGTCATGAGCGCGTCTATCATCTTCACCACGCGCTTCAGGAGCCAACGGCCCGCATAATATATCGCCAGGGCGATACATATCTTTATCCCCGTCCATATCAGCCACGACACGATTTCCGACACGATGTCGTGAACGTCCAATGCGGCCAATCGCTTGACGGTCTCGGCGAATTTCTCTTTCTGAACGCTGTCGGGCACGATCAGGTTTTCCAATTTGTCGGTCCGCAAAAGCAGTCCGAATATGTTTCGCAATACCATATTTCTGTTTATATTAATGCAAAATTAATCATTTTTCGCGTAAATACGCTATCTTTGTTAAAACGATCCTGCCGCATTCGGTCCCATGTTTCGCACCCGTCTACATAACATGCTGCTGCAAGCGACGCTTTCAGCGTTCGCAATACTCTCGGGATGCAGAAGTTACGACTCACCGCCCGACGACGGCGCAACGCCGCAGGCACCCAACATATCCATAGCCGATCTGCATTCCGTTTGCGGTAAAGGTCCGCTGTATATCGGCGAACCTCTCGTTGCGGGCGGTTACGTCACGTCGAGCGACCGCGCGGCCAACTTCAATCGCACCTTCACCATCGAGGATACGACGGGCGGCATGGAGATAATGGCAGGCCTTTATGACTTGCACAACATCTACCCCGCAGGCTGCTACATAGTCGTACGACTCGAAGGCTGCACCGTAGCCGAGAGTCGCGGAGTGCTGCAAACGGGACTCGCCGCCGAGGAGTACGACAGCTACCCCACCACCTATTTCTCGTCCCGCGCGCTTCTCGACCGCCATGTGTTTCGTTACGATATACGTCGCGAAGTGGCGCCTATGCCTCTATCCGCCTCCGAACTCGACATAAGTCTGTGCGGACGGCTCGTCACCGTCGGACCGCTGCGTTGCGTCACCGACAAGGAACATGCCGAGGGATGGAACGTGAACCGCGACGGCACATGGAGCGAATACAATTTTTTCGCCGACGAACGCGGCACGACCGTCGCGGTATATACATCGACCTATGCCGACTACGCCAACAGCCGCATACCCGATCGACAGATAGCCCTGACGGGTATACTCCAATACGGCAAGGCC
>CAUDHE010000059.1 GCA_958449275.1 uncultured Alistipes sp.
ATTTTGAAGAATTAATTGCTAAAGTTGTGGAATTACTCAAGAAATCGAAAAAATAAGGAACCTGTTTTATTTTGCAAAAGTCTATGCCACGTTTCGGTATAGGCTTTTTATCTCTGAGAGTAAAATTAGCCCCCCCCCAAAAAATAATTGATAGATATTCGATATATCGATAGAATTCTTGGGATAAGGTACTTACTTGATATTGGAATTATCTTTACCAGATTTTATTCATTGCTATTTGTTGTTTTGTAAATAGTCGTAATTTCTCGACCTTCTCTCTGCACTATTCCTTAAACGGTACTTTGTCGATATTTAGTTGCAATTTTCGTTTGTCGGTCGGGGCGAGCGTTATTTGCGCTGTTACTCGTTCGACCGTAAACTTGCAGTTGTGTTCTTCGGAATAGAGTTCGCCGCTGTATTCGAGCGGTTTGCCTTTGATAAGCGTCGCAGTTTGTTTGTCGTTGAAACCAGCGATTTGGCAAACGCTTTCCATTCGGATCATCTCACGGAAATAAGGGAACCACTTCACAGCTTTCGAGAGAGCTGTATTCAGTAGCGATATTTCTTTCTTGTGTTGCTTCGTTAAGTTGGTCGTCTCAGCAACATGTCGTGCCTGCATGGTCTGAATCTTGGTTTGCAGGATTTCAATCGTTTCATCGCGTGCGGCGACCTCTTGCCGCAGCACTCCGATTTCCTGCTCCTGCCGCTTGACTTTCGACGTTCCGATCATTGAACCGATACCGTCGAGAATGGTCGTGTCGACCTCGGCGGCGGAGTTTTTCAATCGCTCGGTTTTCAGTTCGCCTTTTACTGCGTTCAGTTCGGCCGCGGTTCGATGCAGTTCTGCGCGTGCCGCCTGTTCCTGCTTCGTGGCATGTTCGACGGCTTTGCGTTTCTCCTCCTCGATGCGGAGCAGTTCGCCGATATTATCCTGCAAGTTCTGCTGCCGGGCAATGGCGTTGCGATAAAACTCCTGCGTCGTGACGTGTCGGGCTTTCGAGCCGTCGATCCCCCGTTGCAAGCCGTATTTGGCCATCGCTGCGGCGTAGGTGTCTTGGTACTCTTTCAGCTTGACGCGCGACATTACATCATCGGCACACAACCGTGGCCGTGCAGCGGATTTCGTGCGATATTTCCGCTTGTTAGGTTCGTCGGTCTTCTTGCGGATTTTGCGACGTTCGCCCGTAACGATGGGAACGACCGCCGCGTGGATATGCGGCGTCGCTTCGTCCATGTGCAATACAGCCGAAACGACGTTTTCGGCTCCGAACGTTCGCCGCAACCACTCGAGGTTATCGGCACACCACGCTTTCAGTCGCCCTTCTTGGGCGATACGCTTCATATCCTCCTGTGTGCCGGTCAGCATGACACGGATAACCCGCACTTGATTTGTTCCGATTTTGCGGGTCAATCCGGCATGTTCGAGTCGATGGTTGATTGCCTCCGTTCGGTCGGCTACACCCTCTGAAAATTCGACGAGTTCTTCGTTTAGGTAGGTCAGTTCCGGTATGGCGTTCGGCGGCATCTTGGTACGTGCGATATGGGCGGTCATCGGTACTTCGTTGTCCGGCGACTTATCCAAATGCAATACGACATATCCCATAATTCAGTAATAATTTTGCAGTTGACGATTTCGGTTGTTGGGTTTTCGACCGCATGAGCGGTCGGCGGCCGGAACGGTCGCAAGGGGTTTCCAAAGGGTCACCCTTTGGCCTATTGGGGCTTTTTCAGCGACACGAAGTGTTGCGGCTTGGAAAAAGCCCTAATAGGCTATGGCTTTTCTGTGAAGAAAAAGCCGCGGGCGCAGAGCGGCCGAAGGGTGGGTGACGTTGCTGTTGTCGTGTCCACCAGTCGTGGTCTCCGTATCTTATTTTCCACTTTTCTTCGGGGGGGGGTGAAGCGGTCTTATCCGTCGATAGGTGCTATTCGTTGCAGGGCGGTCCGAGGCAAGGTTTTCTCGATAAATACGCTCGCTCGTCGAGGAAGATTTATCGAGAAACGGCTGTGCCGCTCGACCTTGTCTCCGACCGAAAGCCCTGCATGACCTTTGCACCTGCTGACGGTTAAGACTGCTACGCCCCGATCAGTTCGGAGGTATCGCCTCGGCATTATGGGAGCAGGTTAAAAGAATATGAACAGTGGATCGTCTTCCGTTCGCATGCAAAGTGCGGAACAGGTATTCGCGTACCTTATTCGCACCGCACGAATCGATACGGAATGCCAGCGCGACGATTGTTTCGATGTTGTACACTTCGATTATGTTTCCGTTTTCCCGATGCAAATACCGTTTCGCATCATACGCTCGGATTACACCGCTTTTGCAAGACGCTTTGATCGCCGCCCGAATTGTCGGGGCGATAACACCGAATAACGCTGCGATTTCAAATTCGGTCATGGCGATGCAATTCGTGTCGGTCGGGACGAGCAACGTGCCGTTCTCGTCCAATAACAGTATTTCTCTTTTCATCGTGCGAGGCTGTATTTGGCGGAATAGATGTCGGCCATCTCGTCGAAGCCTTTGGCCAGCATGTCATCCGTTACTTTGGCGTAAATTTGAGTCGTCTTGATGTTCGTGTGCCCCAGCATCCGACTGACCACCTCGATGCGGATGCCTTGTGCCAGTGCGTTGGTCGTGGCGAATGTGTGTCGGGCCATATGATAGGTTATCGTCTTGTCGATACCGACCTCTGCCGCGATTTTCTTCAATACCCGGTTGCAGTAGGCGATGTCGGGCACGGGCAGTACGAGGTTCGTCCCCGCGACCTCACGTTTGTAACGGGCGATGATGCGCTTCGTAATGCCGCACAGCTTGATTTTGAACGGCGTGGCGGTCTTCTGCCGATTCTTGACGATCCACAAATCGCCGTCGAACGAACGTTGAATCATCTCTTGCGTCAGCCCCTTGACGTCGGCATGGGCCATACCCGTGAAGCACGAAAAGACGAACATGTCCCGCACCTTGCCGTAACCGTCGAATGCGAACTCGTGGTTCATCAACGCCTGCAACTCCGATTCGATCAGATAACCGCGCTCTTTGGTCGTCTTTTTCGGATGGTAGTCGGCGAACGGGTTGCGGGCGATCATGCCTGCGTTGTGCGCCTTCGTGACGATCATCTTCAACGGCTTGGTGTAGATGCAGACGCACGAGGGAGTCAGTCCCTTTTCGCTGCGCAGGTAGAGGTCGTAATCGGTAATGAATGTTTCGGTCAGCTCTTTCAACGGAATATCCCTGCGACGGAGCTTGTCGGCGAGGAACTCCGCCAACCGCTTGCGCACGTTGTCGTACTTGCGGTAGGTGGACTGCGCACGATCGACACCGACGTGCTGCTTGAAGTCGCGGTTGAACTTATCGAACGCTTCCAGCAGCGTTTCGTACTCCTCGCCCATACCGAGGTAGGCCTGCTTCACCCGTTCGGCCGTAACGTAGGCGTCGCGGTCGGAGATGCGCTGGTAGTGCCGCTCGATTTGGGTGCGGATATGCTCTAACTTGCGGTTGACCGTCTGCGCCTCGTGGCTCTTGCCCGCGGCCTTGTTGGCTTTGGAATCCCACAAGGCGGGCGGCAGGGTTACGCGGCAGTTGACGAACGTGCTTTTGCCGTTCACCGTAAGGCGGGCATAGACGGGAATGCGTCCCTCCTTCATGCGCTGTTTGTTCACATAGAACAGGATTTTGAATGTGCTTCTTCTCATAACAGTTTTACAGATTGCAAAGTTAACCGGTTATGAGTTCAGAATCAACACGAAAAATTACGCAAAATAGTGAATAAGAATACATTGCAAAAATAAATCGGACCGACTGCCCGATTCTTCGGCAGCCGAATCGCTGTTAACGATTTGTTAACCGAACTCCTGCGTTTCGATGCTCAGAACCGCCCAAACGACCGTTTGCAGAATACGGCATAGATGCGTATATATCGCAAATAATCAATTTATTAGCATCGATCTGCATCCGACCGCTGCCCCAATCCCGTTTTCCGCTCACTGCCGATTCGGAGAGAGCCGCTCTGCCGCGGAATCAACGAGGTGTCGCACAGTGCACAGCTCGACCGAATAAAAGCTTTACGCAAGGAAACGCCAGAATCCTCCAACCTTCCACTTGGCATAAATGGAGTGAAGATATCGTTATGTCAGTACGCTGACATATACGCATGCTGTTGCATGAACAAACATCCGGCTATTCAGTCAGCTAATCATACAGCCATACGTATAACCGTTGGGCTGATTATACATATGAGCAGACAGTCGGCTATCCGTACAGCCGATTATGTGTTTACGCAGTCAGACATACGATCGGTTGATATTACAATCATCTGAACGGAAATACGGTTGACGAATCAGCCGAGCTATCTCGACCTCTATCCTTACATTAATAAATTTATGGTCGTTTGTGGCTTCGAAGTGACTTCATGTGGCGCAATCAGCTGTTGTGCAGATTATTGAATCGGTCGGTATCTTTGCCTCTGTAACGATTCCGACGTAGATGGCAGCCGCCTTGCTCGTTTTTACGGCGCCCGGTTATTAGTCCATCCGACGAGCGGACGGAACGTTTTCGATAAGCCAAATGAACAGAGTCGTGCGAGCACGACTCTGCCATGGCGAGAAAACGACGGTAGAAAAGCCAACGTATTTGCAAAGGGCAAATAGCAAGCTGTGTTTTCTGCTGCACAAAAATTTTTTTGCATCGGAAAACAGCTTGCCCGCAAGGGGGATGAAAACACCTCCGAAGTCGGCGCTTTTAGACAGGCGGCTCCGCCACGAACGAATCGCAATTTTCAGCGATCGGCGAGGCGAGAGTCTCACCTTAAAAATTTCGATTATGGAGAAGAACAGACCGACCAGCAAAGGTCGAGGGGGACGCCCCGCGAAAGATAATCCGGCGATTTACCGCTTTTCGGTAAACTTCTCGGCCGAAGAACACGCCCGATTTCTGACGATGTACGAACAATCGGGGGCTGTTGTCGAAAGCCGCTTTTGTCAAGGCGCGGGTTTTCGGAGATGTCTTCCGCGTGATAAAAACCGACCGCGGAACGCTGGAATACGTAGCCCAACTGACGCAACTGCACGCCCAATATCGGGCGATCGCCGTTTCAAGGCAATTATCCGATTCGCTTACCTGTTGTTCGATAATCATTTCAGCCGCTTCAGCAGCCACGCGATATTCTGTCCGAGGTTTTTCATGTTTGCGACGGCCTCCGCGTCGTTCATCGCTTCGCCGGGCAGACGTCCGTAAGCGATGTTCCAGTAGGCGGAACCTGCGACGTACATTTCTTTATTGAGAAAGAAATGGTTGATGGTGTCGATGACGTTCATGGCTCCGGCTCTTCGGGCAACGGCGACCGCACCGCCCACCTTGTGGCGGAACATGCCCGGGTTGGTATCGCTGACTACACTGGCGCGGTCGATAACCGCTTTGAGCGTGGACGAGACGTCGGCGGAGTAGGTCGGCGAACCGAGGATGATGGCGTCGGCGTCGGTCATCTTGCGGTAAAGCTCCTGAAAGATGTCGTCGCCGAATACGCAATTGCCCTTTCCAGCGCAGGCGAAGCAGGCTTTGCAGGGGGCGATGGTATGACCCGCCAACTGAATGTGTTCCGTCTCGCACCCCTCTTTTTCCAGCTCGCCCAATACAAGATTCAGCATGTCCGCCGTATTGCTGTCCTTGCGTGAACTGCCGTTGATTGCCAAAACTTTCATCTTCCCGCGTTTTTCTTCTTTTTCGGACAGTCCCAGTACATCAGTGGCGTGAACGCCACCGATGCCCAGTCCTATCCCTGCCGCTACCATACCCATCTTTTTGAGTGCTTCACGGCGTGTCATACTCTTTTCCTCACTCATTGCCGGTTATTTATAGGATTCCGCAAATATCCGTACGATGTCTTCATCCGACATTTGCACACGGTCGGCCGTGAACATGATGCCCATTACGTCGCGCGTGTTGCGCATGAAGGTCTCGAACTCGTCGGGCGTGATGCCGTAGTCGGACATCTTCAGGTCCGCCACGCCGCAGGCCTCCTGCAAGCGAACGAGAGCCGTGATGAAATCTTTCGGCTGTGTGGCTTCAGGCATGCTCAGCAGTCGAGCCAGTTCGATGAAACGGTCGTCGCAACCGTGACGGCGGATGAAATAGCTGAAATAAGCCTTGCTAATCATGATCAGTCCCGCGCCGTGCGGCAGGTTGGGATGATAGGCGGAAAGCGCGTGTTCCAGTCCGTGCTGGCTGGTCAGCAGCGTAAGCGTCATCACAGCTCCCGACAGCGTGTTGGCGAAAGCGACGCGGGTGCGGGCTTCCAGATCGGAACCGTCTTTCACGGCACGCGGCAGGTATTCGGCGATGTTGCGGATCGCTTCGCGCGCGTTCATGTCGCCGGCGAGGTTGGCACTGGCGGCGATGAATCCCTCCACGCTGTGAAACAGTGCGTCGAAACCCTGAAAGGCGGTAAATCGGGGCGGCACGGAGAGCATCAGCTCCGGATCGACTATGGCGAGCACGGGAAAGAGCGACGGGTGCATGATGAACGCCTTTTCGTTCGTATCCTCTTTGGTAATGACACCGCAGCCGTCCGTTTCCGAACCTGTTCCGGCGGTGGTCGTGATGGCGACGATGGGCAGCGGACGGTTCTTTATCGGCTCTCCTTTGCCGGAGCCGATGGGCACGTAATCCCACAAATCGCCCTCGTTGGTTGCCAGCAGGGCGATGGCTTTTGCGCAGTCCATGACGCTGCCGCCACCCAATGCCACCAGAAAATCGGCATTGCAAGCACGTGCGGACGCATCTCCTGCCTCGGAGTTGGCGACCGTCGGATTCGGCATGATGCCGTCGAAGACCGTGGTCTGCACGCCTGCGCGGTGCAGTTGTTCCTCGGTACGGGCGAGGTAACCGTTAGCGCGTGTGGATTTGCCGTTGGAGATGACGATCAACGCCCGCGTGCCCGGCATAGGCTGCGCATGGAGGTCGTTCAACTGTCCTGCCCCGAAAAGAATGCGGGTAGGAATGTACTGGTCGTAATTCATATTCGTTTTCATTGTCTTATGCTATTTTTTGATTATTATACTAATACCAATCGTGCTTCTCGTTGCGGTCGAGTGCGGCGATTCGAGCCATTTCGTCATCGGTCAGCGAGAAGTCGAAAACCGAGATGTTCTCCCTGATATGGTCGGGGTTGCTCGAACCGGGGATAGCGACCACACCCCGCTGCAAGTGCCATCTGAGAATCACCTGCACGACCGATTTGTCGTGTCCGGCGGCGATTTCGGACAATACAGGATCACTCAAAAGTTCTTTCTGATGTCCGCGACCTCCGAGCGGATACCATGCTTCGACAACGATGCCGAGGTCATGGAGATGTTCGACCACCTTCGTATCCTGATAATAGGGATGCACCTCGTTCTGCACCAATACGGGCTTGATCGTCACTTTCGGCAGAAATTCGTCGATCTCCTCGACATAGTAGCACGATACGCCTATCGAACGGATTTTGCCTGCCGCCACGTATTTTTCCATCGCCTTGTACGCTTTCACGTCGTTTGCCCCCGGATGGTGCAACAGCATCAGGTCGATATAGCCGATGTCAAGTTTGCGCAGGCACTCCTCGATGGCGGCATCGGGATTGGCATACTGGTTGGGATAGAGCTTGGTCGCCACGAAGATCTCCCCGCGCGGCACACCCGACTCGCGGACACCTTGTCCCACTTCCTCCTCGTTGTCGTACATGTGCGCCGTATCTATCTTGCGGAAACCGGCGGCAAGCGCAGCCTTTACGGAATTGACACAGACATCACCGTGCAGGCTGTAAGTTCCCAGTCCGAGAATCGGCATGTCGTAGCCGCTGCTTAATTTCACGGTCGGGGCGTTTCCGTTCGTCCCGTTCGAGAGGTCGAACACCCCTGCATTCGTATCATTATTAAAATTCAGGTTCATACTTTCAATCCAGTTTTTAATTGTTTCTTCTGATTCATTGCCGCCGAACCGTCGTCCCCGCTTCCATTCGGCTCCGGTCGCCAGACGATGCAGGTCGATCGCGCTCGACCCGATACCGCTGGAGTGCGAGGTGCAGAACGGAACGATGGTCTTGCCCGTGAGGTCATGGCTTTCGAGGAAGGTGAAAATGACTTTCGGAGCTTTTCCCCACCAGATAGGATAACCGAGGAAAACGACATCATAGTCAGCGAGGTTCTCGCATTTGCCCTTGATAGCGGGACGTGCCGACGGGTCGTTCTGCTCGCGGTTGGCACGGGAGGACGAATCGTTGTAATTCAAGTCCCCGGACGTATACGCTACTTCGGGTTCGATACGCCAAGTCGCCGCATCGGTCGCCTCGACAATGCGGTCGGCAATGCCTTCGGTCGTGTTCGTGCATGAAAACCAGACCACCAAGGCACGGCCACCCGCAGGGTGTGGGGCAGGTGTAGGGTCGGGAGCCGGTGTCGGTTCTTCGGTTTTCGTCGGCTCGTCGTTCGGGCTGCAAGCTCCTGCGGAAAGAGCCAGCCCCGACATAAGCAGAAGTGATGATACAAGCATTTTCATATCGTTTTATCGTTTGATTTTCCGTAATATTTTTGCAGGAACACCCGCCACGACGGTATTGTCGGGCACGTCTTTAGTCACGACAGATCCGGCGGCAACGATGGCATTCTCGCCTACCGTCACGCCCGGCAGTATCATCGCGCCTGCACCGATCCACGCATTGCGGCGGACTACTACGGGCTTGACCAGCAGCCGATGCCGCAAGGCCGGTTCTTCGGGATGGTGCTCCGTCAGAATCTTCGCTCCCGGTCCAATGAATACGCCGTCTTCCAAAGTGATGCCCCCTTGGTCGAGGAACGTGCAACCGAAGTTGATGAACACCTCTTTGCCCACGCGGGTCGTCTTCCCGAAAGCCGTATAGAACGGCGGGAACATACGCACGGAGGCATCCAGCGGCTGTCCCCAAATGCGTTCGAGCAGTGCCCGCACTTCATCGGGCGTATGATAGCCCATGTTCAGTTCCCCGACGAGCCGCCGCGTGTTCTCGATCTCCTCGCACAAACGGGGAAAATCGGGGTCCGTTTCCGAAATCCGCTTTCCGCTCCGCATTCTTTCTACAATATCGTTCATCGTTGTTTATTTTGTACGATGCAAAATTAGGACGTTCCATCATGCGACACGATACCTCTCTTACGGACGGAAGTACCCCGATTACGGGTTTTATTATAAGTGTTTCGGCGTGATATTCAGCAAAGTACCCGTCTTGCGGATAAAAGTACCCGAATTACGTGTTTTGTCGCGCGATGCTTTTATTATCGGGGGAAATATATTTCCTTTGTACTGCGAATAAGAAATATACGTTATTGAAAATATGGATCATACTGCGGATATAATAAAGGCCGACACCATCGAACAGTACAACCGTTTTTTCGGTTTCGAGACACGCCACCCGTTGGTCGGCATCGTGCATTTCGACGGCTCCGTGCCGCAGCCGACGCACCGAATGACGTTAGGATTTTATGCGCTGTTTCTCAAAAAGACCACCGGGTGCGTCATCAACTACGGAAAGACGGTCTATGATTTCGACGACGAAACGGTCGTGAGCTTCGCTCCGGGACAGACGGTCGGCATCCACCGCTTGGAGGACGGCCCCGCGCCGGAAGCCATCGGTTTGTTGTTCCATCCCGATTTCCTACACCGTACTTCGTTGGGGCAGAAGATGAAGCAGTATTCGTTTTTCTCCTACGCATCCAACGAGGCGTTGCATCTTTCGACGGAAGAACGCATCATCTTGCAAGATTACATGGAGAAAATTGTCCGTGAGTTGCAGCATCCCATCGACAAGTTCTCCAAGTCGCTGATTGTTTCCAACATCGAAGTGCTGCTTAACTATTGCATGCGTTTCTACGAGCGGCAGTTCATCACGCGCGAGGATATGAACCACGATGCGTTGGCACGCTTCGAGCGGCTATTAGACGATTACCTCTATTCGGATACGGCGGCAAAGGAAGGAATCCCGACCGTAAAATATTTCGCCGACAAGATTTGCCTTTCGCCCAATTATTTCGGGGATTTGGTGAAGCAGGAAACGGGCAAGACGGCGCAGGAGTATATCCAGTTGAAGATGATTGCCGTAGCCAAGGAGCGGATGCTCGACCCCGATAAGAATATCAAGCAGATTGCCGAATCATTGGGCTTCCAGCATCCGCAACACTTCGTTCGCTTCTTCAAACGGCAGGAAGGCTGTACGCCGAAGGAATTTAGGAACAGGATGGTGTCATGAATCCTTTCTGCAAAGACGACACGAAATGTCATTTCGTGTCGTCTTTGTGAAAGTATGTAAGTAGTTTTCCGGAATAAAATTTATATGTTATTTTTGTATCCGAGTTATTTGAACGCATAGATAAAGCAGAGCGATTCTCAAACATTGCAATCTACTTATCCATTGCTTTCTTTCATGCGATTTTCTTTTAAATCATTTATGCCCAAACAAATATATTCGAGCTATCTTAAAGGTAGGAAAAAGCTATGACAAGATAAAATTAATTCGGAATACAAAAACGACAGCTCCGACGTGGCGATTTTGTCGGGGCTGTCGTTTTGGGAGACGTCGTGCCGCGGTTGTCAGTTCGAGAAGGTCAGACGGTCGGTGTCGGCGTCGATGCGGATGGGGCGTTCGCGATCGACTTCGCCCGCGAGGATCCGTTTCGAAAGATCGTTTATCACTTCGCGCTGGATGACTCTCTTCACGGGACGCGCGCCGTACATCGGATCGTAACCGAGGCGGGCCATGAGTTCTTTCGCCGCAGAGGTATATTCAAGCCGTATGCCGTTCTCGGCGAGCATGCGGCGTATGCCGTGCATCTGTATGTCGACGATCTTTTCGATGTCGTTTTTGGTGAGCGGCTCGAACATCACTATTTCGTCTATGCGGTTCAGAAATTCGGGTTTGAGCTGCTGCTTCAGCATCTCTATGACATCGCGGCGCGTATGTTCCACAACTTCATCCGATACTCGCTCGCCGTCGAACGCGCGCGAGAAATTCTCCTGAATGATCTGCGAACCCATGTTCGAGGTCATGATGATGATGGTGTTGCGGAAGTCGACCGTGCGGCCCTTGTTGTCGGTCAGACGGCCGTCGTCGAGCACCTGCAACAATATGTTGAACACGTCGGGGTGTGCCTTTTCGATTTCGTCCAGAAGCACGACCGAATAGGGTTTGCGCCTTACCGCCTCGGTGAGCTGTCCGCCCTCGTCGTAGCCGACGTATCCCGGGGGAGCTCCCACCAGACGCGACACGCTGTGGCGCTCCTGATATTCGCTCATGTCGATTCGCGTCATCATCGAGTCGTCGTTGAACAGAAATTCGGCCAAAGCTTTCGCCAGCTCGGTCTTTCCTACGCCCGTGGTGCCGAGGAATATGAACGATCCGATGGGTTTGCGCGCGTCGTTAAGTCCTGCGCGCGAACGGCGAACGGCATCCGAGATCACCTCTATGGCGTGTTGTTGTCCGACCACGCGTTTGTGCAATTCGTCCTCCATGTGAAGCAGTTTTTCGCGCTCGGAGGCCAGCATGCGCTGTACCGGTATGCCGGTCCATCGCGAAACCACCTCGGCTATGTCCTGCGAATCGACCTCCTCCTTTATCATCGCGTCGCCGCCCGCCGAGGTCAGCCGCAGCTGCTCCTGCAAGGCGTCGATCTGCTTTTCGGCTTCGACGATCTTGCCGTAGCGGATCTCGGCGACGCGGCCGTAATCGCCCTGACGCTCGGCCTGCTGCGCCTCGACTTTCAGATGCTCGATCGAATCCTTGTTCGATTGTATTTTCTGTAACAGATCGCGTTCGCCCTGCCACTTGGCACGCAGGGCCGACTCCTTCGATTTCATCTCCTCGATCTCGCGCGTCAGATTCTCCACTCGCTGCTCGTCGTTCTCGCGGCGTATGGCCTCGCGCTCGATTTCGAGCTGACGGATGCGGCGGTCGAGGTTGTCGATATCCTCGGGGACCGAATTCATCTCCAGACGCAGATGCGCCGCAGCCTCGTCGATGAGGTCGATGGCCTTGTCGGGCAGGAATCGCGAGGTTATGTAGCGGTGCGACAGCTCGACGGCCGATATGATGGCTTCGTCCTTGATGCGCACTTGGTGGTGGTTCTCGTAACGTTCTTTCAGGCCTCGCAGGATCGATATGGCGTCCTCGGTGGTGGGCTCGTCGACCATGACCTTCTGGAAACGGCGCTCCAAAGCCTTGTCCTGCTCGAAGTATTTTTGGAATTCGTCGAGCGTGGTGGCGCCTATGGTGCGCAGTTCGCCGCGTGCCAACGCGGGTTTCAGTATGTTGGCGGCATCCATTGCGCCGTTGCTCTTGCCTGCGCCTACCAGCGTGTGTATTTCGTCGATGAAGAGGAGTATCTCGCCGTCGCTGGCGATTACCTCCTGCACCACACCCTTCAACCGCTCCTCGAATTCGCCTTGATATTTGGCTCCCGCTACCAATGCGCCCATGTCGAGCGAGAAGATGACCTTCGATTTGAGATTCTCGGGCACGTCGCCGTCCACTATGCGGTGTGCGATTCCTTCGGCTATGGCAGTCTTGCCTACGCCCGCTTCGCCGACCAATATGGGGTTGTTCTTGGTACGGCGCGAGAGAATTTGCAGCACGCGTCGAATCTCGTCGTCGCGGCCGATGACGGGGTCGAGTTTGCCGTTGCGCGCCTGCTCGTTGAGGTTTATGGCGTACTTGCCCAATGCATTGAACTCCTGCGACGCGGTCTGCGAATCGACCGTCGACCCGCGGCGGAAGGTGCGTATCGCCTCTATCAGCTCTTTCTCGGTGGCGCCGTTGCGCTTCAGCATGTCGGCCGTCGTTCCGCGTTCGGCGACCAGAGCCAGCAGCAGGTGTTCCACCGAAGCGTATTTGTCGTTGAAGTTGCGGGTGAAATCCACCGCTCGCTGAATCGCCTTCGATGTGTCGGCCGCGAAATATTGCTCGCCGTTGCCGCCCGAAACCCGCGGCAATGTCTCCACGGCTTTGCGAGCCTCGTCGCGCAACACACGCACGTTCACACCGACGCGCCCCAGCAGAAAGGCGGCCAACGAATCGTCCTCGGCTACAAGAACGTTCAGCAGGTGCATTGGCTCCACGGCCTGCTGCCCGCGCTCCTTTGCAAGCGACACCGCACCTTGCAGCGCCTCTTGCGCCTTGATTGTTAACGAATTGATGTTCATAGTATCTGTGTTTTGTCGTTTATTTCCCGATCGTCAGTCAGTGTCGCAAATCTTTTGCCATGAGGTCGAATCGGACATTTTTAATGACTCTTGTCATGCTTTGGCAGATCGGGGATGTCAATTTCGGACATTATGACACAGATGTTTTACGGCAGCGGACAATAAAAATTCCGATACGATCGTCTTCGCATCGGAATTTTTGTAAACATGGGGCGGTACGTGCGGCCTATCCTTTCAGTGTGACGCTCACGCGGCCTATCTTGCCGCCCAGAGGCGGGGCGAGTTTCGCTACCGTGCACTCCGTCTCCGCGATCTGCGGAAACCGACGGCGTACGGCGCGTATTATGTTTTGCGCCACGCGCTCGATCGTGCGTTGTTTCACGGCCATCTGTTCGCGCACCGTTTCGTATACGGTCAAATAATTCACCGTCCTCTCTACGTCGTCCTCGTCGGCCGCATCGCCCAGTTCGGCGGTAATGGTGAGGCGCACGTTGAATCGGTTGCCTACCTCGCGCTCCAGATCGTAGCAGCCGTGGTAGGCGCGGAACTCCATGTCGTCGAGACGTATGGTGTAAAGCATCGTTACGCTACCGTTATCAGATAGTAATTCTTCTTGCCCTTCTGTACTATGATATATTTGTCTGCGATAAGGTCGTCGGCCGTAACCGTACGCGCGGGATCGGCTATTTTCTCCTTGTTGAGCGACACGCCTCCCGCCTGCACCATCTTGCGGCATTCGCCTTTCGACGGGAATATCTTGGTACGCTCGGCAGCGAAATCAACGAACGGTACCCCCAAATCATCTTTGCCGACGGTGAATTGCGGCACTCCCTCGAATACCTGAAGCAGCGTTTGTTCGTCGAGTTTGCGCAGGGCTTCCGAGGCAGAGCCTCCGAAGAGTATCGACGAAGCCTCCACCGCCTTCTCGTACTCCTCCTCGGAGTGGATCATGGTGGTGATCTCACGGGCCAAACGCTTTTGCAGCACGCGCAGATGAGGTGCGGCATCGTGTTCGGCGATGAGCGACTCGATGGTCTCGCGATCGAGCAGGGTGAATATCTTTATGTAGCGCTTGGCGTCGTCGTCGCTCACGTTGAGCCAGAACTGGTAGAACTTGTAAGGCGAAGTGTATCGCGGGTCGAGCCATACGTTGCCGCTCTCGGTTTTGCCGAACTTGGTGCCGTCGGCTTTGGTGATGAGCGGGCAGGTGATAGCGAATGCCTCGGCTTCCGAACCGAGCTTGCGGCGGATCAGCTCGGTGCCCGTGGTGATGTTGCCCCACTGATCGGCGCCGCCGAGCTGCACTTTGCAGCCGATGGTTTGGTAAAGATGGAGGAAGTCATAGCCCTGCAAGAGCTGGTAGGTGAATTCGGTGAATGACATGCCGTCGCCCTCGCCGTTGAAGCGTTTCTTTACCGAATCCTTGGCCATCATGTAGTTGACGGTTATCATCTTGCCTATCTCGCGGGCGAAGTCGAGGAAAGTGATCTCCTTCATCCAGTCGTAGTTGTTGACCAGCAGGGCTGCATTCTCGGCGTCGGAATCGAAGTCGAGCAATTTGGCCAATTGGGCCTTTATCGCCTCCTGATTGTGGCGCAGTGTGCTCTCGTCGAGCAGGTTGCGTTCCTGCGACTTGCCGCTGGGATCGCCGATCATGCCCGTAGCGCCTCCGATGAGCGCCACGGGACGGTGGCCGCACATCTGGAAATGCTTCAGGATCATCACGCCTACCAAGTGGCCTATATGCAATGAGTCGGCCGTGGGATCTATGCCCAGGTATGCCGTGGTCATCTCCTTTTCGAGCTGCTCTTTGGCGCCGGGCATGATGGTGTGGATCATGCCTCGCCACTCCAGCTCCTCTACAAAATTCTTGTTTGCCATTTTTTATTTCGTTTTTGTCGTTTTCGTTAAAATATCGGCTGTCTCCGCACGGCATTATTCATACTCCATGTCGAGCGCCTTTTTCAGTTCGAGTATCATGGCGTTCTTTTCGGTCATGAACTTTATGCGGTCTTCCAGCTTTATGGGGCGCGACGCCTTTATCTGTTCGTTGACGTCCACCACCAAGTCGAGCGAGCCGTTAACGCCCGCCGTACGGGCTATGACGGTCAGCACCTCGGTCTTGCACCGCATGATCTCCTCGAAAAGGGTGTGCGACGGAACCTCCACTCGTATGGTGTGGCCCTCCACGCGCATATTTTCGAATGCCACCACGAAGCGCGGACGCTCTTCGAGTATGCGGCTTATCACCCGCTCGCGGCATGCCTCTATCTTTTGGCGGCTTTGCGGGTCGATTTCCACCCGCTCGACGGCTGCGGGTTCGGTCGTGTTAGGCTTCGCGGGCATGGAGGCGCAATTCATGAGCGATGAGATGGATAGTCCCGACACCGACGATCGGCGGTGCGACGACGCAGAGGCAGCGGGTTGCGCGGGCGATGCCGGGGCCGCGCTCTGCGGCTGCGGCGCAACCGTCGGCGCGGGAGAGATCGCAGGACGGGGCGCCTGACGCGTCGGTTCCGTCGGTTGAGTCGCCGTGTCTCCGCCGTTCGCGCTCTTGTCGGTCGCATGGCGGATTTGGGTGCCTCCCGCG
>CAUDHE010000060.1 GCA_958449275.1 uncultured Alistipes sp.
TGCGGCGGACTGCAACTCGCAAGACTCGTTTTGTCCTCCGCCGTCGGCGAACAGCCTTGCGGAGAGGTGCAGGGAATGCGTATAATAAAATAAATGCCGTTCGCAGAGGCCCTCAACTCGTTTAACACTCGTTTGTATTCTCCGCAGCCTCCCGCCAGCGGAGGCCCGCAACGGCATTCGCATCGTTGCGTTCTCCGCAGGCCGCGCCCCGAATGTAAATGATGTAATGGTCGCGGATGGTTGTGCCGTCGGCGAACTGCAAAAACTTTTATAGCGTTTTTGGGATAGATATTCCAATGTTTGCACTTTTTTCAAATATTTTTTGCACATAAATAAGAAATGTTTTATAATTTTGCACCGCATTTGGTATACTCATAATTCATTCGCTTGCCGCTGTTTGGGTGTATGCGCGACGAATAGGCGACAGGATTCGCCCGAGAGAAGCTAAACGAATGATTCATAATATGTACATGTCTTTCGTTCATCGCAAGAGCCATGAAAGTTGTATATAGTTTGATTTGGATATTGTCGATTGCAGCACAAACGGTCGTCGCGCAGGAAGTTCGCAACGGCTCTGTTAGTATGTCGGTATATTTCGAAAACGGATTTTCGTCCGTTTACCACGGTCCCGACCGTGAAAAGCTCGACAGTCTCGCGCAGCGACTGCGTGAGATGTACATTGACAATCGCATCTCGGAAATCACCGTAAAAGGCACGACATCGCCGAACGGTCAATTCGAAAACAATGAACGTCTCGCCGAAGCCCGCGCACGCAACACGGCCGAGTATTTGGCTGAACGGGCGTCGCTACCCTGTTCCGTCTTCAGAGTGGAGGGCTGCGGCATCGATTGGCGGCAACTCGAAAAGGAAGCCGCAACGGCGTCGGATCTGCCGTTTCGCGAAGAGGTGCTCCGAATACTCGGCGACACATCCGCCGACGCAGAGCTTCGCAAACATCGACTCGTGCATCTGCAAGCAGGCATACCTTATAAATATTTGTATGCGCGTATATTCCCTTCGTTGCGTCGTGCCGACATCTGTGCCGTTGTGACGCTCTGCACTACCCCCCCCCCTCACGGATTCGTCTGAACAAGCCGAAAATGCGTATGCCGATACGTCGGGGCAGGGAGGCGATGATGCGGGAACACGGACTGTCGAGGAGGCACGTGAATCCGCTGCGATTACTCCCGCACGACGGGCGCGTCGCGAGAGACGTCGGCTTCCGTCCGTATCCGGCTCGCGCATAGCTCTGAAAACCAATCTGCTGTACGACGCCGTACTTATTCCTAACTTAGGACTCGAATATCGCTTCGCCGACCGATGGACCGCATCGGTCGACTACATGCATGCTTGGTGGAGCAATAACAATAAACATCGTTATTGGCGGTGTTACGGCGGCGATGTCGCGTTACGCCGTTACTTCGGCCGCGAGGCTTTCACGGGACACCACATAGGAATATACGGAACGATGCTCTCTTATGACGTCGAACTGTCGAGCGAAAAGGGACGCCAAAGCGACGGATTCAATTACGGCGGCGGCTTCGAATACGGATATTCGCTGCCCGTGGGCGGTCGTCTCAATCTCGATTTCTCGATCGGAGCAGGGTATTTCGGCGGACATTACAAAGAATATGTCCCGATGGACGACTGCTATGTTTGGCAGGCGACGAAGCGTCTGCAATGGTTCGGCCCCACGCGGGCGGAAATAGCTTTGGTGTGGATATTGGGCGGAGACAGCCGCAGCACGAAAGGAGGTGCCCGATGAAAACGACGGCTGTCCGCATATTTATCACGGGTTTCGCATGGTTTGTCGCGGCGAACTTCTCGTCATGCAATCACAAAGAGTTGTGTTACGACCACAGCCACATGACGGAATTCGAGATTAAATTCGACTGGTCGGAGTGTCCCGACGCCGAGCCTCGCACGATGGTGCTGCAACTCTTCTCGCCCGACGGAACCCGATATAACCGTTACGAATTCGGTTCGCCCGAAGGCGGCACAATACGTCTCCACACGGGCACTTATCGTATGCTGTTCCACAACGGCGATACGGAGCAGGCGGTGGAGCGCGGCGACATGTACGAAAATTACGAAATCACCACGCACCCGCGCGAATTGCTGGCCACCATCGGACGCGCCTCGTCGGAGGCTCCGCGTCCCGACGACGCCAAGGATCAGCCCGTACGCTTCGCCCCCGAACACATATGGGCGGGATCGTCGGCCGACGCCGTGGAAGTACGCCCGAACTCCGACGGAATGCAGTCGATAACTCTCTATCCGCAGGAGGTCACCGATTTATATACGATCGAGATCCGCAATGTGAAGAATCTTGATGCGACACCCGAAATAGGCGCGGCGATAACCGGATTCTCGGAGTGTTACCGCATCGGCGAAGGAGCGCCCGCGGGACAGCCCGTGACCATTCCGCTCGATCTGACTCGTGTCGACGATCATACGCTTACGACGCGATTCGCCGCATTCGGTCACTGCCACGACGAGCGTCGCAAACACGTATTGTCGATCTACACTTCCAACAAGGTATACTATCATTTCGACATAACCGACCGCATACACGAAGCCCCCGATCCTCACAACGTGATGATAGTAATCGAAGAACTGAATCTGCCTATGCCCGACACGGGCATGGACCCGTCGGTATCGGACTGGGACAGCAACACTGTCGAGACGGACATAAACATGAATTGACGAAGCAAAACAAAATAACGATAAATAAAAATCAACAAACCAGCAAATCATGAACGCAAAAGTGAAACTTTTAGTTACGGCAGGCATGGTATCGCTCGTGCTTGCTTCATGTTCGAAAGATGACGGTCGGTCGGGTTACGCGACTGACGATCTGATTACATTCAACACCCGTGTGAGCCGCGCCACCGAGACTACGCTCGCGAATTTGAAAGATATAAAGGTATATGCCGATGCCGAGGGGTATCCGATGTTCATCGACGGCATGACCGCCTCGAAAGCGGAGGGCAAGAATACTTTCGAGTTCGCCACGCCGCAGTACTGGCCCAGCGGAATCAGCACGGTGCGTTTCTGGGCTTACGGTCCCGCCGATATAAGCGTAAAGCCGCACATCACCGCCGACGGCCAGACGTTCGACACGTATACACCCAAATCGGGCGTCGACAATCCCGGTAAGGAACACGAGGATCTGATCGTGGCCTACACCGCAGCCGATCGCGACTCGGCAACGGGAGCCAACGTACCCCTCGATTTCCATCACGCCATGTCGCAGGTGGTGGTAAACGCGAAGTCGGGTTCGACTGACGGCACGAGAGAGATCACCGTGGCGGGAGCGTGGATCGTCAATGCCAAACCGTCGGGAGTACTCTCGTTCGACGGCACTACTGAGGGGAACAACCATATGAAGTGGAACGCAAGCGGCGACAAAACCATTTACGGACTTAAACTGAACACCCCGACAAAACTTACGCCCAACACTCCCACCACTTTGATCGGAGGCAGCGACAATTCGAGCCTGATGCTCATTCCTCAGGAACTCGACGAGTGGAATCTGACCGAAGACAAGGAGAATGCCGAGGCCGGCGCATACATACTCGTACTCTGCCGCGTGGAACTCAGACATAACGGCAATATACATTCGGGTACCACGACCGACGACGGACCGATACATTCGGAAGGCGATTACCACTATCATCAGGCTTTCCCCGTAAGCGACACATTTAATCGCAACGCATACGGCTACACCTGCGTGCCGATCAATACCAAGTGGTTGCCCAATAAAAAATATGTCTACAACCTTGAGTTCTGCGGCAGCAAGAGCGGCGCGGGTGTATATCCGCCGACGCTGCCCGAGGGATTGCCCGAGGCGGTGGAGAAGCCGAGCGACAAGGAAACGGGCGACAACGTATTGGATCAGCCCATCAATTTCACGGTTACGATAAGCAACTGGACCGCGGGCGTGCAGGACGAGAACGTCGGCATGCAGTAGTAACGGTTCGCAAAAACGGGACTCCTGAACGGGCGGCGAAAAAAATACCGCCGCCCGTTTTCATTCGACATAACCTCACACTCATGAGACGGTGACCATGAAAAAAAACGATTCATACAACCATTGTTTCTCGCTCCGCGCGATATGTCGCATCGCGGCATGCTTTGCAGTGTGGACGGCGACGTCATGTACGAACAACGGATTCGAGGAGATCGCGCCCGACACGAGTACGCGATTCGCATTCGACATATCGGTACCCGACGCTTGGACCGACGGTGCGAACGAACAGGCGGGCAGGATTGCGGATCTGTCTGTCGACGAGATGATAAGTTCGGACGGAGCATCGCCGCTCTATCTCGTGACCGAGACGGCGGAGCCTGACGACACGGGATCAGAGGTTGCCGAAACGCGCGGCACGCAAATAGGCAAGATAGAGGATTTCCACGCCTCGTTCGGCTTGTCGGCCGTGTGCTACGGTTCGGAAAGCGATGCGGACGACATGACGACGAACGTCGCTCATGATCTGAAGATGACCCGCGCTTCGGCCTCGGCGCCTTGGGACGCTGCCGACGGCACGAAGATACATCGCCCGGGATCGGGACACATGCGTTTTTACGCGTATGCTCCACATTCGACCGACGAGAGCATTAAAGGCGAACTCCGACACGAAGCGGACAAACCGACCATAGTCTATACCGTACCCGACGCCCCCGAGGAGCAGCTCGACATCATGACTGCCACGGCCGACTACGACAGCTCGAATGTCGGGAGCGTGAATCTCGCGTTCGGACATGCCCTCACCGCCGTGACGGTCAAGACGGGAGCGGCCATGCTCGGAGGCAAGATAACGGAAGTCTGCATTTCGGGAGTATACGGCAGCGGCTCGCACGCCATAGGCAGCGGCAAGTGGACCGTCTTGGGCGATCCGCGCACTTTCAAGATAACAAAAGAGATCGACCTGCCCGTTCAATCCGACGACAACGTCTATACCCAACCCGACACCCCCATCGTCGACGGCGAATTCACATTCATGATGATTCCGCAGACGTTGCCCGAAGGTGCTGCTATCACGATCAAGTTCCGCGACGATATCTCGCAAACCGATCGTACGCTCACCGCCTCGCTCAAGGACAAGACGTGGCCCGCAGGCCGCAAAGTGACCTATTTTGTCTCGTCGACGGGTATAGTCATAGCACCCGAGGTGGAGTTCTCGACGACGCGGACAGAAGTGAGCCCGTCGGGACACCTTTTCGATATACGGCTCGCGGCATACGCCCTCGTGGCGCAAGCAGACCAAAAGGATGCTCCCGTCGTCGCGTTGCCGTATACGACCGAGTATGCTTCATCGGTCGACGGCACGAATTGGTCGGACTGGAAAGAGGCGACGTGGGTTCCCGATACGGAACCCGCGGTCGACGACGATCCGAAAAATCAGGTGTCGGGATACATCATCACGGAATCGCAACCGTCTTTCGCTAAAATGCGTGAACCGTTCGTAAAGAAAGGACTGCTTACCGAAAAAGGCATCGGCTCGGCCTCGGTGCCGTACGATCTGTCGAAAGGCGGCGAGACGGCCAACTGCTATGTGGTGAACGACCACGGATACTATTGTCTGCCGCCCGTCTACGGCAATGCCCGAGGTCCCGAAGGCGACGCATCGTATATGTACAAAGGAGGGGAAGTTCCCGAGACGAACAAAGACTATGTGCTGACGCGATTCGTCGATCACGACAACAAGTGGATAGAGAAACCCGAAATAGACGGCATATCCGATGCCGTACTCGTATGGCAGGATGCTCCCGAGCTGGTGACCGAAGTGAAATACGAAAACGGCATGGTGAGGTTCCGTGTGGCCGAACAGACTCTCACGCAGGGTAATGCCGTGGTAGCGGTGCGCAATGCCGAGAAAACCATTCTGTGGAGCTGGCACATATGGGTCACCCCTTATAAATGGGACGGAAGCGAGGATCTGACGGCTACGGCCGACGAGACGGCTCAAGGCGACAGATACTATAAATTCTCGCCTTGCAACCTCGGGTTCTGCGACTCGCACGGGGGAGATGCGGAGCGGACGTTCAAAATCCGATTCACGTTTACGCTCCCCGACGGAAAGGAGACGAAGAAGGTCGTGGAATGCGAAAATACATTCACACAGCCCGAAATAATAGAATCGGTCGCGGGAGACAACACCTATTATCAATGGGGACGCAAGGATCCCATGCTCGGAGGAGTATACAATGACGAGACTCTGGAGAGAGCGAAAGGACTGTCCACATACGCATTGCAGACGCAATACAACATGCGCAACAAGACTTGCTATCCGGGCGATCCGACATACGCGTTCAGCCCCGCCGAAAGCGGCGTATCCATAGGCGAGACAATTCGGCACCCCTATCTGTTCTATATGCACAGTTACGATAAGGCGACGACGACCGATTCTAAGAATGACGACTATCTGCGCCGTCATTGGCACGACGGGTCGAAGAGCACGACTTCCGACGGCAAGCCCGGCCAAAAGACCATAATGAATTATTGGAACTCGCAGTTGGATGAAAGATCATCGTCAAATACATTCGCCGCTCCCAACGGCAACAAGGTCGTGAAGACCATCTATGACCCATGCCCCGTGGGATATCACGTACCTACGCCCAATGCTTTCTCGTCATTCGGCAATGCCGGCATAAAGGATCTCGATGCGGAAGGAGCTGCCAACGGACTCGAAGACATATTCAATGAAAACGGGATTCGAATAGGCTGGAAACTTTCGTTGCAACCGGGCGGTGAAGAACCGAAGATATTCTTCCCCGCCACGGGGCTGCGCGACATGGGATCGGCTGATTCGCCCACGATTCCCGATTACGTACGCAATACGACGTGGCCCGCGCATGCCGACTTGACATTTGTCGTAACGACCGCCTTTACGGCCAGC
Organism: uncultured Alistipes sp.; assembly: GCA_958449275.1. GTDB lineage: Bacteria > Bacteroidota > Bacteroidia > Bacteroidales > Rikenellaceae > Alistipes. The sequence goes on from CAUDHE010000060.1 coordinate 6,903, forward strand.
AGTTCAACAAGCAGTACGCTGTTATTCTATTTGGACCGACGAAATCTTATAACCGACGGCAAACAAATATATAACCATATCGCCATCAACGGCGCAACGAACAACGCCTACGGCTTTACGGTGCGTCCCGTCCGCGATGTGGATTAAGTACTCCGACAGTTGTTGAAGCCAACGGTTTCGTAAACGCCAATCGCCCCTGCCATATGTGTCGGCAGGGGCGATTGGCATTAAGGAGCAATCGATGCGAAACGCGGGACACGAAAAACGGGGCTGCCTTTTGGTGGCAGCCCCGATTTATCGTCGATCAAGCGGCACTATTTGGTAGCCGATTCGAGTTTCTTCATTATCGAGAAGATGAACACGGCCGAGAGGAGACAGAGTCCTATGAGCACACCCCAAACGACTACCAGGGGCAGTTCGCCCCACAACGACGAACATACGCTCGTAAGTTTGTTGCCGATAGCCGTCGCTACGAACCAGCCGCCCATCATCATACCCTTATACTTGGGAGGAGCCACTTTCGATACGAACGATATACCCATCGGCGAGAGCAACAGCTCGGCGAACGTCAGTACCAGATAGGTAGATATGAGCCAGTTGGGCGACACCATCGTCGCGGCCGACGTACCCATGGCGTCTGCCTGCTCGGCAGGGCTGAGCAAGTGCATGGAACCCACGGTCATGATAACGTAACCGACGGCAGCCACCAACATACCCAAACCGATCTTGCGGGGAGCAGAAGGCTCCTTACCGTTTTTGGCCAACCAGCCGAAGAGCGCTATAGACACGGGAGTCAGGGCCACCACGAAGAAGGGGTTGAACTGCTGGAATATCTCGGCATCGACCTTGGTCTCGGCGGGCAGGCGCATGTACTGAGCCACGAGCACGGCGACCGAAGCGGCTATAACGCCTCCCGATATCGCACGGCCCTTGTTGGAATCGCTCTGGAATAGCGAGAAGAGCGCATATACGATGAAGATCACCAGCACCAGGTTCCATACGTTGAACATCATGCTCTCCACGCCCGAGCTGCTGTCGCGGGTGAACTCGTCGGCGAAATAGGTCAGCGTAAGTCCGTTCTGGTGGAACGCCATCCAGAAGAATATCACCACGGCGAACACGAGGCAGAGGGCCACGATACGCGACTTGGTCTCCTCCTTCGAAAGCTCGCGCACAGGCTCCTGCACGCTGTCCTTCTTCTTGGCGCCGCCCTCGGCATGCTTGAACGTGCCGCGGAAAGCGTAATAGATGGCTATCGAGAAGATGAGAGACACGCATGCCACGGCGAAAGCGAAGTGGTAAGCCGTACCCTCGTCCAGTCCGAGCGAGTTTATGGCATAATTCTTTATTCCTACTGCAGCCGAGGGGGCGAACAGCGCGCCGATGTTGATGGCCATGTAGAAGATCGAGAACGCCGAGTCGCGCTTCGACTCATACTCGGGATTGTCGTACAGATTACCTACCAACACCTGAAGGTTGCCCTTGAAGAGTCCCGTACCGCAGCTGATGAGCAGCAGCGCTCCGTACATACCCGCCAGCGCCATACCGCCCGTACCCAACGGCAGGGACAAGAAAGCGTAGCCGAGGAACATGATGAAGATTCCGATGGTGACCATCTTGCCGTAACCGAATTTGTCGGCCATGATGCCCCCGATGAACGGAAGGAAATAGACGAACATGAGGAACGTCGAATAGATCTGTCCCGCGTCGGCGGCCGAAAGTCCGAAATTGGCTTTCAGATAAAGCACGAACACGGCAAGCATGGTGTAGTAGCCGAAACGTTCGCCCGTATTGGCGAGCGCCAAAGCGTACAAACCTTTTGGTTGTCCTTTGAACATAATTTATCAGTAGTTTTTAGTGTGTTAAAATAGTCGCTTAACGCAAATTCGACACAAATATACGCAGAAAATTCGTAAGATTCGCACCCGACGAGGAATTTGGCTCCTAATCGCGAAGTCTGTCTCGACGGCTTCGCCCCCTGCACTCCGCAAATTCGTTACGACGAAATCCCGAAGCTCCGTGCGGGATAATGCGGACCAACGCGGCCAATGCCCTCTATCTCCATCCTCCGCCCAGTTCGCGATAGAGGGCGATGCGCTGGTCGAACATGGCGAGCATGGCATTATAAAGATTCTTCTCGGCTTGCAGCAACCGCGTCTGTGCGGCCCAGACATCCAGATAAGATCCTCCCGAAGCCATGAGTTCGCGGGCGTGCCTCATCGCCTGCCGAAGCGCCGACACCTGCTCGTAATACATCATGGCGCGTCGGCGGGCCGAAACATAACGCATCATGGTGTTCGAGACATCGCATTGCGCCGAAAGAACGGCATCGCGCAGACGCATGAACGAAATGCTTTGTCGGACCTCGTTGACGCGACGGCGCATGCGCAGCTCTCCGCGGCGGAACAAGGGTTGCGTGAGCCCCGCGAAAGCATTGTACAGCATGGCCGACGGCAAATCGAACCAATGCTTCATGCTGCGGGTTTCCAGACCGACTTCGCCTTTGAGCGTCAAACGCGGATAGAGTGCGGCTTGGGCCGCCCGAGTAAGATCGTGATCGGCGAACAGTTGCTCTTCGGCCGCTATGATATCGGGGCGATTGCGCAATAATTGGGCGGGAACGCCCACCTCGATGCTGTCGCGGAACATGCTCTGCCTGAAAACCGTCTCGATGCCCGAACGGGGCAACTCGCCGTCGGTGCGTCCCAGCAGGCGGTTCAGCGTGTTCTGAGTGATGAATATGTCGGATTCGATATCGGGCAATTCGGCTTTCGAGGCATAAAGCTCCGACGACGCCTGCTCGCGCACCATTTGCGCATGAGGCAGCAGCTTGCTTCGCTTCTCGCCGACAACGGCGCCTATCAGAGCATCGCATCCCGCTACGATGCTGTCGTTACGGCTGATGCTCGATTCGACGGACAGCAGTCGGGCGTCGAGAATTACGAGTCGGTAATACAGAGACGCCACATCGGCCACGATCTTGGTGCGCACGGCATCGGCCGCGGCTATGCTTTGCATCAACTTATGTCCCTGCGCTTTGCGCAGACTCTTCATGCGTCCCCAAAGGTCTATCTCCCACGAAGCGCCTGTGCGAAACAGATAATCCTCCGACGGACTGCGACCGTACCCAGCATCGTTATAACCCGCCGACAGATCGATCTTCACCTCGGGCAGACGTTCGCGGCGACTGCGGCGGAAATAAGCCTCGGCCTCCTCGGTCTGCAACATGGCTACACGTATCGAGGGATTGGCCGCCAGCGCCGTATCGATCAAACGTCGCAGATGGCGGTCGGTATAGAAGTCGTAGCGTTTGATACGGGCGGCCGACACGGTATCCGCCGCAATGCCTTCGAGCGACGAGGGCATCACATATTTCGCCGAATCGGATACGATATTTTCTATCTGCGGCACATATACGTCGCGATTGCAGGCCGTGACGACGGCAAGAAACGCTATGACAACCGAAAACGAAAAGAATTTCATGTTCATCGGATGCAAATATACAACATTTTCCGTTTCGGCAAATTCGCATATAAGCGCCGTTTTTAGTAGCTTTGCGCCGGAATAGAACCTAAAAAAAACAAATGGGAAACAAAATCAACGATCCGATTGCCCGACTGATGGGCCTCAGATACAAATCGCATCCGTGGCACGGCTTGGAGGTGGGCGACAGCGCACCCGAGGCGGTCACGGCATTCATCGAGATGGTGCCGACCGATACGGTGAAGTACGAACTCGACAAAGTGAGCGGATACATTCGCATCGACCGTCCGCAAAAATATTCCACCGTGGTGCCTGCGCTCTACGGATTCATCCCGCAGAGTTTCTGCGGCGACGCGGTGGCGCGTTTCTGCATGGACAAATGCGGCCGCGAGGGTATTCGAGGCGACGGTGATCCGCTGGATGTGTGCGTACTGACCGAGCGCACCATAGCTCACGGCGACATAATCGCCTGCGTGAAGCCCATCGGCGGCTTCCGCATGCTGGACGGCGACGAGGCCGACGACAAGATCATAGCCGTACTGCTCAACGACGCCACCTACCACGGTTACGACGACATTGCGGAACTGCCGCATGTGGTGGTCGATCGTTTGAAACACTATTTTCTGACCTACAAGGACATGCCTGCGTCGGACGACGGCGAATGCAAAAAAAACGTAGAGATCGTGGCCACATACGGACGCAGGGAGGCTTACGAGGTGATAATGCGTTCGCTGGAGGATTACAAGTGTCATTTCGAGGGATTGGAAGAGATTTTGCGCCACGTGTAGCGCAGCGGCATAAAACATTCGAAAAGCTATGGAATCACTGAAAGAGTTATATAAAAAAGGTAACGGCCCGTCGAGCAGTCACACGATGGGTCCCAAGAAAGCGGCCGAGAGTTTCCTCGCGCGAGGGAACCGTGCCGATTCGTTTCGCGTGACGCTCTACGGTTCTCTTGCCGCCACGGGGCGCGGCCACCTTACCGACGTGGCCATAACCGACGTGTTGGAGAAGGTCGCGCCGACCGAAATAGTGTGGAAACCCGATGTGGTGCTCGATTTCCACACCAACGGCATGTTGTTCGAAGCCATGCGCGACGGCGCGACGGTCGACAACTGGACCGTATTCAGCGTGGGAGGGGGCACCATCGCCAATCCCGAAACGCCTTATGTGTCGGACAATACGGTCTATCCGCTCGAAACGATAGCGGAGATTCTCGACCGATGCGATCGCGAGGGCAAGAGTTTCTGGGAATACGTGCAGGACTACGACAAGGCCGACATATGGGATTATCTGGACGATATATGGACCTCCATGTGCGATACCATCGACAACGGACTGAACAATGACGGCGTATTGCCCGGCGGCCTCAAGGTCGCGCGCAAAGCCTGCACCTATTGGGTAAAGTCGAAAGAGTATGCGCCGTCGGTGAGCAACCGTTCGCGGCTCTATGCCTACGCCTTGGCCACCGCCGAGGAGAACGCCTCGGGCGGATTGGTCGTGACCGCCCCCACATGCGGCTCGTGCGGCGTATTGCCCGCCGTACTCTACCATTTGGCGGATGTCAACAGTTATCGTCGCATACGTATCCTCCGCGCCATAGCCACTGCGGGAGTTTTCGGCAATGTGGTAAAAACCAATGCCTCGATTTCGGGAGCCGAGGTGGGTTGTCAGGGCGAGATAGGCGTAGCCTGCGCCATGGCCGCCGCAGCCGCGTGCCAGCTTATGGGCGGAACGCCTGCGCAGATAGAGTATGCGGCCGAGATGGCTTTGGAACACCATTTGGGTCTCACGTGCGATCCGGTGTGCGGATTGGTGCAGATACCGTGCATCGAACGCAACGCCGTGGCGGCTGCGCGAGCCATCGACTCGGCCACGTTCGCCATACTCTCCGACGGTCGTCACCGCGTGAAGTTCGACAAGGTGGTAGCCGTGATGAAAGAGACGGGACATAACCTTCCGAGCCTCTATCGCGAGACCTCGGGCGGAGGCTTGGCGAAGCATTACGACATGGACTGACGAAGAGACGGGGCGGACTCCGAAGTGTCGATTTCGGAAGAAAAGGTTTGCCGATTAGACGATTTATTCATAAATTTGCTGTTGAATTGACCTATTTACTAATTTAATCTTAAAAATCTATGAAAAGACTTTTTCGTCTTTTGACACTGGTTGCGCTGCTGGCATTCATCATGCCCGCCGAGGCGCAGTTGGTGAAAGGCAAGCGCGGATCGGACGATTTCCGAATCGGCGTGGCAGGTTACACCTACCGTAATTTCGACATCGACCAGACTTTGGCTTTCCTCAAGAGCGTAGGTGTGAAGTATCTGTCGGTGAAAGATTTCTGGCTTCCGCTCGACTCCACCAAGGAGCAGATGGAGGCTTTCAAGGCCAAATGTGCGCAGTACGGCGTCGAGGGTTACATCCTCGGTCCCATTTACATGCGTAACGAGGCTGAAGTGGATCGCGCGTTCGCCTATGCCGAGCGTTACGGTTCGAAAGTATTCATCGGTGTGCCCACCTACGAGCTTATCGATTACGTAATCAAGAAGGTCGCCGACACGGGCATAAAGGTGGCGATCCACACTCACGGTCCCGACGGACAGCCGTTCCCCAACATTCAAAAAGTGGTGGAATTGGTTAAAGATCCCAAACTCGGCGTCGGCTGTTGCATGGACCTCGGTCACTCGGTTCGCATGGGCGAGGATATCGTGAAAGACATGAAGAAATACAAGGATTGGATATACGACATCCACATCAAAGACGAGAGCGAGGCTTCGAAGAAGGGCCAGACCTGGGAGATGGGCCGCGGCGTGATGGATTTCAAACCCATAGTCGAGACCTTGCGCAAGATAGGTTACAAAGGCGTGGTGTCGCTCGAATTCGAGAAAAACGGCAACAATCCTCATTCGGGCGTAGCTGAATCGATCGGTTACCTGCGAGGCGTGTGCGATGCCACGAAATAGTGTAGCGCTACGATTCCATACTCGGCTCCGCTTCGGCGGGGCTTTTTTTTATGCTGTTAGTTTGAGGAATAATACCGCGACCGCGAGGCGCGCATCTTCGGCAGAATACGCGCGAACACTGTACCGCACTACCAACTTGCCATACAGCCGTCGATGATATGCAGACGGGTCTGCCATACGGTCAGCATCTTCTCCACGGCTTTGTCATACGAAAGATCGGTGTCGCCGTTCGTATTTACCGTCATGGGCCACAGTTTCAGATTCTCCTGCGCGGCATAATGCAGATATTCCGCCTTTTTTCTGATGTATTCGGGTATTTCGTCTTGCAGGCGCGGCTTGAGTTCGGCCCAACGACGTTTGGCCAAAGCCTTCATCTCGGGATCTCGGAACAGATGGGCATACCATATCGCATCCTTCACATAGAGCGAATACGCCGCGGGGGCCGCCTCGCCGTAGGTGAAATTGAAAGTCCCGTAGTCGAAATCCCAAATCGGTCCGGCCACGAGTTTGCCGCCGCGGTCCTTGTGCACGTACACGCTGCCAGGGTTCCATATCTCGTGATGCATACTTCGTATATGAGCCAATAATCGACGAACGACAACGGTTCGATATATTTTTTGTATCCCTCGATGGGATCCGAGAGTTTGTTGCTCGTAATGGCTTTTTCGAAATCGCGGATATAGTTCTTTATGTAGTCGTACTGCGGCGCGGTAAGATCGTCCTCGTCGGGCGACTTGACTATGTATATGCCGTTTTGGCGGCATGCGACCAACGGTTTCCATTGGTAAGGGGTCGTGTCGTCGTGAAAATCCATCTCGACCAGATAACCGCCCGTGACGTCGGAGTCCTCGGGAGTCATTTCGGTTATGTCGACGCGGTTTTTGTCGATTCGCACCTGCTCGACCAGATAGTAGGTACCCGAATATTTGCCGTTGTAGACCAGTTCGACGAACTCTCCGTGCGGCGCCCATGCAAGCGAGGTGAGGTCCGACACACGAAACGCCACGTCGTTGCGCAACATGGTTATGTCGGCATAATTGGCCAGCATGATCCATCGTTTGTGTTTCGGCATGCCCAATATCTCGGTACGTTTCTCGAACTTCATGTTGAACGGCTTTTTGCTCCATCCCCACGTAATGTTGCCGCGGCCGCGCAACTGCATGTCGGTTACGGACAGATCGTCAAAAATGCCGTTGCCGTCGATACTGATCGTGGCTTTTTTCCATTCGGTTTTCGACGTTATGTCGGCATCGATGGGGGTTCGGCGCGTGGAAGAGTTTACGTATACGACGGGAAGTCCCGTGAAATTGACGAATTTCACGGTATATTCGGTCTTGCGGCCTTCGGCGGATGTGGAGACGTAGGTGAGAGGCCGCGAAAAATCGTTGGACGTAATGCCGCTCTCCTGCTTTCGACCGTCGACCGTAACATCGCCGTCGGCCACGAACGAGGCTACCAAACGACTCGCGTCCGTCAACTCGGGAATGATTTTGGCTGAACGAGCCGTAAAAACTGAGGTCGCGGGATCGTAATCGCAAAAGATGTCTTTTTCCAACTGCGGATTGTCGCGTTTGAGGAATCTGACGGCCGATATTCCCGCCGCAAGTTCGGAATTCTGTATGCAAAACGGGTCGGAGTAGTGTGCGCCTTTGTCGGCCACTATGCACAAACAGACATCGTGACGATAGGATTTGCCGTCGCTGCGATCGGTGAGCCGCGCTTTGTAACGGCCGCTGCCTGCCGCCGAGATCTCGGATACATAGACCTCCGTAACGGATGTTTTCGACGACGCGTAACACAGACGGACATTATAGTCCCCGTTGCTGTATGTGAAATCCGTCGATGCGGGATCGACGGTGAAATATATTTCGGAGCTCTGTCCGCACGGAATGACGGTAACCGCATCGCCTTCGATCGCGATTCTAATCGGGTTGGAATCGTTTTCGGCATCCGATTTCGAGCAGCCGACGGTCACGAAAAAAGCGATCGCCAGCGCTATGGCCGCGAACGTGTCGAGGATGATCTTTTCGATTCGTGACATTCCGAAGAGTCTTAGTCGGTTGAAATTCGGAGACCGTAAAGTCGGTTCCGAAATGCAAATATAACAAAATTTACGGATGAAACAAGCCCCGAAGGCAGTTTTAATCATAATACCTGCGACGCACGAGGCCGATCCCGTAACGGATCGGCCTCGTCGTGTCGGCAATACGTCCTCATTTCTACCTCACGTTGTCGGTCACGAGTATCTTCTCATGTTTTTCTGCGTGCTGCGTC
>CAUDHE010000061.1 GCA_958449275.1 uncultured Alistipes sp.
GCCTCCGCGCGCCGAGGCTGCGGCCCGCACGACTCTGTCGAGTCGTATTACTATATATAATGCTGTTCGCCGACGGCGGGCAAAAAAATGCCTTTCGATCGATCGAAAGGCAAGGGGATTATTGCGTGACGGTCGGCACTATTTCGTAGTGACATACAGTTTCGTCGGGTAGTTTTGATATTTGTTTCCCCTGACAACCTTTATCTGTCTCACCTCGTCGGCCGCTATGCTGCCGAAATATTTCCGCAAGGCATCCGAGGCAACGCGCACTTCGCGTCCGTCGACGTAGATTTCGAAGACCTCGTCGCCCGCGATCGTTGCAGGCGAGGCGTTCAATTCCACGGCGGGAGCGTCCTCCAAGATGTCGGTCAGACTCTTGTCTGCGTAAAACCGATTCTTGCCTATAGTGAGCGTGTATCCGTCGCCCGAACTCTTTATGTCGTTGCCGCCCGCTTCGCCCGCATAATTCGACTTGGGGGTCAACACCACGTCGAGCGAAATCTGCCCCTCTTTCGGAACATCGACCTCGACGATCTTTTTCTCATATCCGGGAGCGGTGATCTCGGCATTGTAGACTCCGTACATGGCACGTACGCCGTACGAGCCGTTCTTCTTGCTCGATCCGCACCATACGCCGGCGAAACCTCCGCCGCCGATCATAGTCACGTTGGCCTCCGCCACGGGTTCACCGGCCTCGGACGTGATCTTGCCTTTGGCGACACCCATCATGCTCGGATCGATCGATGCGCTCGCTATCTGCCTGATTTGGGTGGGAGACATGTAGAATCCGCCGCCCTCCTGCGCTGCCGCAGCAGAGAAAGCCGACACGCACAAAAGTGTAAGGATGATGTGTTTCATGTATCAAATATACCGTATCGATACGTATATTCCAAGTCATATCGCAAAAAAATATCGATTTATTTTCGCGTCCCGCGCAGATCGAGCGAAGCGACTTTGCGGCGGACGTATTGATTATTGCGGTAAAATGACTACCTTTGTCTATCTCCGAAAAGAGAAAAACCACAAAAATCAACTTAAAGACCTACGAAATGAAAGATCTATTCAGTGTTGACGGCAAAGTCGTCGTCATTACGGGAGCCGCGGGCATCCTCGGCACCTCGATGGTAAAGCACTTCGCCGAGCAGGGCGCAAAGGTCGTGATTCTCGACCGCGCAAAGGACCTGGGCGAGAAGCTGGCCGACGAAGTGAAGCAGGCAGGCGGCGAAGCCATGTTCCTCGTATGCGACGTGTTGGACAAGAGCGTGCTGGAGCAGAACTACAACGACATAATGGCCGCCTACGGCCGTATCGACGTGCTTATCAACGGCGCGGGCGGCAATATGGGCGCAGCCACCGTTCCGCCCGACAAGACCATATTCGATCTCGATCTCGATGCCGTACGCAAGGTGGTGGAGCTTAATTTGTTCGGTACCATCATGCCCACGATGACTTTCGTGAAGGCCATGGTCGAGCAAAAGCAGGGTTCGATCATCAACATAGCTTCGGAATCGGCGTTGCGCCCCCTGACCCGCGTGGCCGGTTACGGCGTGGCCAAGGCCGCCGTGGTGAACTGGACCAAATACATGTGCGGCGAGCTGGCAATCAAGTTCGGCGAGGGGCTTCGCGTGAACGCCATCGCCCCGGGATTCCTGCTCACCAACCAGAACCGCGATCTTCTGACCAATCCCGACGGATCGCTGACCCCCCGTTCACACACCATACTGGGACACACTCCGTTCAACCGCTTCGGCGAGCCCGAGGAGCTGCTCGGCACGTTGCAGTGGCTGGCTTCTGACGCCTCGAAATTCGTGAGCGGCACGCTGACCGTCATCGACGGCGGTTTCGACGCTTTCTCGATTTAATAACCGTAAAACGAGTATAACCATGTACTTATGCAAACAATCATGGCGCTGGTACGGGCCTAACGATCCCGTGTCGCTGAGCAACATACGCCAGGCGGGCGCCACCGACATAGTTCATGCCCTGCACCACATACCCAACGGCGAAGTGTGGAGCGTGGAGGAGATACGCAAACGCCAACAGATCATCGCCGACGCGGGTCTGACGTGGAGCGTGGTGGAGAGCGTTCCCGTTCACGAACATATCAAGACCCAAACGGGCGATTTCCAAACGTATATCGATAACTACAAACAGTCGATCCGCAATCTGGCCGAGTGCGGTATCCGCTGCATAACCTACAACTTCATGCCCGTGCTCGACTGGACGCGTACCGACTTGGCTTTCGAGGTCGAGGACGGTTCGCGTGCACTGCGTTTCGAGCGCGCCGCATTCATGGCATTCGACCTCTTCATCCTGCGCCGTCCGAATGCTGAGGCGGAGTATACCGACGAGGAGAAGGCTGCGGCCCGCGCCCGTTACGACCGCATGACCGACGAGGACAAGGAGCTGCTTACCCGCAACATGATAGCGGGTCTGCCCGGATCGGAGGAGAGCTTCACCGTGGCGCAGTTTCAGGAGGCGCTCGACCGCTACAAGGATATCGACGCCGAGCGTCTGCGAGCCAATCTGATATATTTCCTCAAGGAGGTATGCCCCGTGGCCGACGAGTGCGGATCGGAGATGGTGATCCATCCCGACGATCCTCCCTATCCCATTTTGGGCTTGCCGCGCATACTCTCCACGGCCGACGATTTCCGCCGCCTCGTGGCCGCCGTGCCCAACAAATCGAACGGATTGTGCCTTTGCACGGGTTCGTTCGGCGTGCGAGCCGACAACGACCTGCCTGCCATGATGCGCGAATTCGGCGATCGCGTGGGATTCGTGCATCTGCGCTCGACGCGACGCGATGCCGACGGTAACTTCCAGGAGGACAACCATCTGGAGGGCGACGTGCCTATGTACGAGGTAATGAAAGCTTTTCTGGAGATTCAGCAGCGCCGCAAAGTGCGCATCCCCATGCGCCCCGACCACGGACACCAAATGTGCGACGATCTGAATCGCCGCTCCAACCCCGGATACTCTTGCTACGGCCGTATGCGCGGTCTGGCCGAGTTACGCGGTCTGGAAATGGGCATAGCCCGCACGCTCTACGGAGATTGATTCTCGGTACATGACGACAAGCGAGCCGCGACAAGAAGGTTGTCGCGGCTCGTCTTTGTTTGCGATTCACCGGGCTATTTCTTTACAAAACTGTCCAGCGGATAGCGCAGACCTTCGTAACTCGACAGATAGGCGCATACGCTGCCGACCTTTATGGGCGACTTTATGTAGAGCGGAATCTTGTTACGGTCGTCGGAGATCCACACCTCGAATTCGGTGCCGTCCTTGAATGCGAAGCCGTCGGAAGTGGCTATCTTACAACGGAACTTAATGGTATTGAAATGGCCGAGATTCTTTATTTTCTTTACCTCGCGGCCGTCGTAACGGAATTTGAGATAGCGGATCGTGTCCTCCAAAACCATCTCCAGTTCGCGTTCGTAACCCTCCTTGATCTCGGCGTCGTCCACGGTGCGCAGATTGAAGTAGAGCGATATCGCATCCATGCTGCCGTCGGAGATCTTCATGGTTTTGAACTTCTCGGGATTCTGCCGTTTCTGCCAACGTGTGTGGACGTTATAATTGTGCCAGTCGAAAATAAAGGTGCTGCGGAACGTGTAGTCGCCCTCGTGAATATCGCTGTCGAAACGTTTCGTCCGCAGCGTGGCGGGGTCGATCCACACGGTGTAGGCATCCTTGACGGGAAGTATCCAGTTGAATGCCTTGGCAGTCTGTCCGAACCCGTAGACCTTGTATACGGGCATGCCGTCGAGCGTGGTTTCGGTGGTCTGCATCACCACTTTGGCCACCTCGGTATTGGGAATGAGCTTGGCTCGATAACTCATCTTATAACGAAGCGTCTCGCCCGGGACGTAGAGCTGGGCCTTCGCCGTCGAGGCGAGGAGGAGCATGGCCGCGAGGCCGAGAAGGAGTCTTTTCATGCTTCAATAGTTTTTAACGGTTTCCGTTGTTGGCGACTCGGAGAGTCGCTGCGGGCCGCAGCCTCGCCCTGGTAAAGCCCGCAAACGGCATTCGCCACGTTCGCGTTCTTCGCAGGCTACCGCCCGAAAAGTGTCACGATATCATCGAAAAGTCGAAACTCTTTCCGCCCGCATGCCGCGCCCGCAACGCTTTCAATGCGGCGTGCTCGGGGCGGGCGAGTGCGGGATCGTCGTCGAGCAGCGCGATGGCAGCCTCCTTGGCCGTTTGCAGCAGATCGGCATCCAGTGTGGGATTGGCAATCTTCAAATCGAATGCCACTCCGCTCTGTTGCGTGCCGTTTATGTCGCCGGCGCCGCGCAGCTTGAGGTCGAGTTCGGCCAGTCGGAACCCGTCGTTGGTCTCGCACATGGCCCGCAGGCGTGCCCGCGCCTCGCGCGAGAGCTTTTCGCCCGTCATAAGTATGCAGTACGACTGCTCGCCGCCGCGACCCACGCGTCCGCGAAGCTGGTGGAGTTGCGAGAGTCCGAAACGCTCGGCCGACTCGATTATCATCACCGTGGCATTGGGGACGTCGACACCCACTTCTATGACCGACGTGGCGACCAGAATGTCGGCCTCGCGCTCCTTGAACTGACGCATCGACTCCTCTTTGTCCTGCGGTTTCATCTTGCCGTGGCAAACCGTCACGCGATAGTCGGGCAGCGGGAAGTCGCGTACGACCGATTCGAATCCGTCTTCCAAATCCTTGTAATCCATCGTCTCCGACTCCTTGATGAGCGGGTAGACTATATATGCCTGCCGCCCTGCGGCGATCTGTTTGCGTAGAAATCCCCACAGCTTCAGCCGCGCGGCATCGGTGTAGTGATACGTGCGCACGGGCCGGCGTCCCGGCGGCAGCTCGTCGATCACCGACACGTCCAGATCGCCGTAGAGCGTCATGGCCAGCGTACGCGGAATGGGCGTGGCCGTCATGACCAGTATGTGGGGCGGTTGCAGGTTTTTCGTCCACAGCCGTGCACGCTGCTCCACACCGAAGCGGTGCTGCTCGTCGATCACCACGTAACCGAGGTTGGCGAATTGCACCTTGTCCTCAATCAGAGCGTGCGTCCCGACGAGTATGCGCACCTCACCCGAGGCTATGCCCTCCAATGCACTACGTCGCTCGGCGGCTTTCGACGATCCCGTGAGTATGGCCGTACCGAGGTTCATTCCCTCGGTAAGACGCGATATGGTGGCGAAGTGCTGGCGGGCGAGAATTTCGGTCGGAGCCATCAGGCAGGCCTGAAAACCGTTGTCGGCAGCCAACAGCATCGACATGAGGGCCACCATCGTCTTGCCGCTGCCCACGTCGCCCTGCAACAGACGGTTCATCTGGTAGCCCGACACCGTGTCGTGCCTGATCTCGCGGATCACCCGTTTCTGCGCCCCCGTGAGATCGAAAGGCAGGCGGTTTTCGAAAAAGTCTGTGAAAAGTTCTCCCACGCGGGGAAAAACGAACCCGTTGCGTTTGGTCATGCGGTCGGTGCGGTGCGACTGCACCGAGAGCTGCACTCCGAGAAATTCGTCGAATTTAAGACGACGTTCGGCTCGGGCCAGGGCCTCGGACGACTGCGGGAAATGTATGTTGAACATCGCCTCGCGCAACGGCATCAGGTCGTAACGGGCACGTACCGATTCGGGAAGCGTCTCGATCAGATGGACCTGCGCCAGCGTCCACGCATTCCCCACGATATTGAAAAATCCCTTGGCGCCGAACGTCGACGCAATCTTTTCCGTCGAAGGGTAAATGCCCTGCAAGCCGCTTCGTACGGGACGGCTCAGAGCCTTTTCCACCAGCTCCAGTTCGGGATGCGCCATCGATAGTTCGCCACGATAGAACGTCGGGCGGCCGAACACTATATATTCGCGGCCCACCTCCACGTTTTTCTCTATCCATTTCACGCCGCGAAACCATATCAGCTCCGCCGATCCCGAGGCGTCGGACACGTATGCCGAAAAACGCTGCTTGCGGCCCGCGCCCGCATAACCCACGCCCGTCACGCGGACGCGAAGCTGTATCAGCGACGAGTTCATCCGCTCGTCGGTCTCGGCTATGCGATATATCTTGGTGCGGTCGATGTAACGGAACGGATAATGACGCAACAGATCGCCTACGGTGAATATGCCCAGTTCCTTTTCGAGAACCTTGGCTCGCGCCTCTCCGACGCCCGTAACAAATTTCACGCTGTTGTCGAGAATATTCGCCATACCGCAAATATACGAAGAATTTCGGATAAAGTAAGGTTATGGAGAGGAATAAGGTTAAGTGTTTGAGTGGCAGAAATGTTACCCGTTGATCCTCGCCGAGTTGCGAAAAGGCCGAAAAGCAGGATTTCGAGGAGTTGAGCGAGGTTTTCATTACTTATCCGCTGCCTTTTTCGGGTCGAAAAAAAAGCTGTCGGGACCTTGATTCCGACCTCCGAAAACGGTTCTGTACTTCGAGGAACACCGTTTTTCTCACGAAACTCCACGACAAAGATAGTCGTTTTATTCGGAGTTTCGCGAAAAGACGGCTTCGATGTTGAAAGCATAGTATCTTATTCTATGTTCCGCTTTGTTTTTCAAGGCTTCAAATAACTCTATATCAGTTAATTTTGTAAACGGTTAATAGAGTTATGAATCACGAGGATGTAAAGGTTGCGTTCTACCTAAAAGTGAACGTTTTCGGCAAGCCGAGGGCAGAGGCGAACTCATTCGCACTATGCCGAGGCGAGAAAAGGTGCACGAACGTGAACGAAACGAATGCCGAGGGTCGTTGCCCCGTCATGGGTCGATTGACCGTCGGGCGTTCGGAATGCGTGTTCAGCGCGAAGATGCTCGCGCCGCGTTCGCTGTGGATGTCGGGTCGTGCCAAAGGCAAAAGCGCTGAGGCAGTCGAAATCAATCGCCGGCTGGACGAACTCCGGGCTTCGGCTATCAGCATATACCGCCAGCAGTCGGCCGTTCGCGACGGGGTAACGGCTGAGGAGGTCAAATGCCTGCTGTTGGGTATGGCTTTCGGGCAAGAGACATTGCTCGATTACTTTCACTCATATATCGAACATTTCGAGAAACTGGTGGGTGTAAACCGCACAATCAAATCGGCACGCACCTATCGTTGCGCCTACGAACACGTCGAACGGTTCTTGTCGGAGCGGCTTCGGCTGTCGGATGTTCCTTTCTCCGCTTTGGATCGGTCGTTCATCGACAAGTTCGACCTGTATCTGCGCACGGAGCGGAGGTTGGCTCCGAACACCGTCGTTCTCTACATGTCGCGTCTGCATACGGTCATCAACAAGGCCATCGCCGCAGGAATCATCACCTCTGACCCGTTCGCCGGGTACGAGCCGCCGCGTCCCGAACGCAGACGACGTTATCTCACGCGCGAGGAGTTGCAGCGGCTGATGACTACGCCGCTCCATTCGCCGAGACTCTATCTTATTCGCGATCTGTTTTTGTTCTCCTGCTATACGGGCATCAGCTACGGCGATATGTGCCGCTTGACTGCTGCGAACCTCGAAACGGCCGAAGACGGAACGGTCTGGATCAAGGCCGCACGAGAAAAGACGAACGTGGAGTTCGAGATACCTTTGCTGGATTTGCCGCTTCATATTATCGACAAATACCGCGATACAGCGCCGGACGGCAAGATGCTCCCTATGTACGGAAACTCGGAGTTGAACAAAGGATTGAAACACCTTGCTACGGTCTGCGGTATCGATCGCAAACTGACCTTTCACATGGCTCGCCACACCTACGCGACGGAAATCACCCTCTCACACGGTGTGCCGATGGAGACGGTGAGCCGTATGCTGGGGCACAGCCGCGTCGATACGACGCAGATATACGCCCAAGTAACCGACAACAAAATCGACACCGACACGCAGTCGCTCGACGAACGGATTGCAGAACGGTTTACGGTAGCCATTTAACTTTCAACCTTTGGAGAACAACAGTTATGGAAAAGAATAATATGAAACGCCGCAGCACGTTCGCCGTGTTGTTCTATATCAACCGCACGAAAGTCCGTAAGGACGGCTTGTGTCAGCTCTTGTGCAAGGTGAGCATCGACGCCGAGGCGGCACAAATCGGGACGAAAGTCGCGGTCGACCCTGCAATCTGGAATCCGACGACGGGGCGTGCCGACGGTCGCAGCCGCAATGCCAACGAAGCGAACCGTGCCATCGACGCGCTGACGGAGGAAATCAAGGCGCACTACAAACGAATCAATCTCTCTTTGGGTTTCGTAACGGCCGAGTTAGTGAAGAATGCCGTGAAAGGCATAGGACAGAAGCCGCTGACGCTGCTGGCGCTCTTTCAGGAACACAACGAGGAGTTCCGCAAACGGGTTGGCATCGACCGCACGAAAGAGACCTACGGGTGCTACGTGCGTTCGTACAACCACCTGCGGGAGTTCGTGCAGCGGAAATGCGGGCAGGAAGATATAACCTTGCGCAGCCTCGACCGGGAGTTCAACGATGCGTTCGACCTGTTCCTACGGACGGAACGCCGCCTGCAACAGAAGTCGGTGCACGAACACCTCTACCGTTTGAAGAAGATGACCGTGCGAGCTGTCAATCAAGGAACGCTGCGTCGCGATCCTTACGCCACGCTGCACCCCGAACTGCCCAAGCGGAAAAGTCACCACCTGAAACTCGACGAGTTGAAACGGCTGCTCGCCGAGCAGGTTGCCGACCTCGAACTGCAACGGGTGCGGGACTGGTTTATTTTCTCAACCTTCACGGGACTGGCGTATGCAGACCTGAAACAGTTGTCGGAGAAACACATTACGCAGGACGCAGAGGGTGTACGGTGGATACATATCCGCAGACAGAAGACCGGCACGGAATCGGTCGTGCGGCTGCTGGACGTACCTCTACGCATCATCGAGAAATACCGAGCCGAACGCACCGACGAACGGCTGCTGCCGATTTGCTCCTACCAGAAGTTGCAAAAACTCATTTCCAGACTGGGTGAAGTCTACGGAATAGAGAATATGACCTTTCACAAGGCTCGACATAATTTCGGAACGCATATCACGCTCTCGCTGGGCGTACCGATCGAGACCGTCTGCCGCATGATGGGACACCGGCGGCTGATGACCACTCAAATCTACGCCCATGTAACGGACAAAAAGGTGGACGAGGATACGAAGCAGTTACGACGATTATCCGCGAACCGCAAACTCGAACTCTATGAAGAACCGAAAACCGAGCAGGCGAACGATTGATATAATGACTTTACTAAACGAATGAAATTATGACGATACAACCCATAACGATCGAGAACGGACGGGTAACGATTCGCCCGACCGCCCTCGGAGTATGGCTTACGCAAAGCCAGATCTCCGACTTGTTCGGAGTATTCACTGCCGCCGTAAGCGCGAATATCCGAGCGATATGCAAAAGCGGCGTTTTGGATGAAGCCTGCGTTATCCGCCGCACCCGCTGTCGAGACGGGAACATCGTCGAGAGGTACAGCTTCGAAATGGTTGCGGCACTGTCGTTCCGACTTAAATCCGAAAACGCCGAGGCGTTCAGACGATGGATTATCGAACGAGCAACGACACCTGTTATCGTCTGGAAAATGCCGACGAGTAAGAGCTGGGAGAGAAACTGAAAATCATTTAGTTGCAATATATAAAATTAGAGGTCAGGAATGTCGAACATCGTTAGATTCGAGTTTCCGACAACAACCATATTGTCTTTATTTTCAAGCAATAGTGCGCCGTATAAGCCTCCGATTTTATAATGATTTTCTTTATATTTATTTTCCATCGCCAACTTCGATTCTTCGACCGTTTTTCCCGATAGAAATTGTTTGAGACCTTCGACAGCGCATTCCACGCACTCTTCGCGAAAGAGAATATTGGTATCGCTTTTGTATCCCCAAAATAATGCGATGTTTCGATTACTCAATTCCTCTTGCAATTGGTTCCCGCATTGGCACGAAAACGTATAAAAAACGTTTCCGCCGAATAAATCCGAATTGACATCGTTCGAAACGACATTTTCGTTTCGTTCGTTCACTATGCCTTTCTTATGTCCGTGCATATATGCGGAAAATATGAAACCGCTACGACAAGAACCGATATGCCGTTTGATTTCTTCAGCAGAAAGGTCCGGAGGAGTTATCGTTTTGAACGATATTTTTGAATCAAGTGCGATTTGTTTCGTTTCATCGGCGCAAGATTCGAAAAACCATTTGTTTTCTTCGTTATAATCGTTATTATACGAGATGATAATATCGTCAATCATCGAGTTTGCTGTCTAATAAAGATTGGATAGTAGATTTGTACATTATTCTCTCGATATCTTTTCCGAACCCGGTTTGTCGGCGGACTTCATCAAGAATTTTTCTAAGCGTATAACTTTCTTTTCCTTTGCATACGAAAGTCTTGTCGGCTTCTTCTTCGTGTTGCAAAATCCATTGCTCTAAAACGCAGTCGAAATCGGTATTCCAATTGTATTTTATCCGTTCGACGATTTCTTCGGCTTTACGCATATCGGCATTATTGATAAAATAGATGCCTTTATTGTTTATCATCTCTATGACATCGTTTACCGGCTGTTGCAACGGAGAGTTAGCGGACATCATTACGATGTAGAGCAGAGATGTTTTTTCTCGTATGCGTTTCAACCCTTCTATCCCTTGTAATCCCGTATCGAATTTACAATCTAAAAAAACAATGAGCTTTTTCGATAGGTTATCGAAAATATAGTCTAAACTTTTTTGGACGTCGGAGAACAATATTACTCGTGCGTCTTGAAATACCTTTTCGAGCCTTCGAACGAAAGGATCGGAGGATTTCATATTGTCGTCGATTATTACGATTTCGAAATTCATATTCGTTTATTTTTTAAATGGTAAGGTTATTTGAATCGTCGTTCCCCCGTCGCCGAACTCGCTATCGATTATCTTTACGCTACCTTTCAATGACTCGACTCTCGTCTTGACCACATATAAACCGATTCCGGCTCCCCCGTCTTTTTCCGTCGTAGTATTATACAAGCCGAACACCCATTCTTTTTTTTCATCAGGAATACCTACGCCAGTATCGGATATTTTAATAATTAACTCGTTATTATCCGTAAAGGCGGTGCATTTCAGAATTTTTTCATTGACACTCTTCATCGCTTTAATAGAATTGTCTATTAAGTTTTGGAGGATGTCGTAAAAAAATTGTCTGTTCGAAGATATAATCAATTGCTCTCCTATGGCATATTCGGCCTTTATTCCTTCATAATCGAACTTAGTTCGATAATTCTGTATAATGTCGACGATAAGTTTTTGCAAATCAATATCTTGAAAAGAAATATTGGATTGAGAATAACTCAACATATAATTGATGACCTTATCTAATATTTCCATTTCTTCGGAAATTTCTTTCGCATATAAGAGAAAAAATTTCTCTTCCTCAGGGTCGGGGTAAAATTCTTTGAAGAAGTCTGCTTTACGTTTGATCTTATTCAACGACGTACGTACTGCATGAGTGATATGTATAGCATATTCTTGCAAAGACATAATACTCATGTACATATTTTCTTTGCGAATAAATTCTTCTTCCGCTTTTTTATGTTCGGCGATAGCGGCTTTTACGCTTTTCCCCGTTTTTTTTGCGGTCGAAATCAATTTGTTCAATTGCGGTTGCAATTGGGGATGGGCTTCTGCGATATCGGACGCCGATTGAACTAAATCATCGATATCTTGTTTCGCGTTATTGAGTTCGGAATCTATATCTTTTTTTCGGTTTTTTCTCAAATATATTTTATAGTCTTCAATAGCACTGATCTGAAGGATAATGAACTCTTTCAATGCACGGTACTCATCGTTGTCGTTGAAGTCTTGGCGATTCGTCGCATCGATGATTTCCGGATTCTCCTGTTTCGAAATATTGACTATTCCGATTATTTCTCGTGTGCTGATCTTATTGAAGATATCTTGCCACAATCGTTTGTCAATTCCTAAAATATCGCGTTTCTTGTTAGCATCGTCTTCTCGTTCTGCGAACGGAGTCGTAATTACGCCGTCTCGATAGATTTTAACACCATCAATTTCGTTATTCGGATATTTTTTTCGGAACGTTCGTCGCGCTTTATCATCGAAATAAAATAATCTCATAGAAATTCCGCCGAATTCTTTGATCTCGATATTTTTCTTTTGAATTTCTCCGGTTTCTTCGTCGAAATAAAGAGTTTCCTGCGTCTTGCGTTCCTTATCGAATGCAATATTTAATGAAAGCGTTGCATCGTCTGTATCGGATATTGATTCTATGACTTCGGCTTTTATGGCGAATTCAGGTGCGAATACTCGTATTTGGAAAGGCGGATTCAAATTCGCATACGGAGATACGATTTTCGAAGCTTCTCGAATGAATCTTTTCACATCGTCTTCACTCCAAATTTCTCTGACATTTTCGATAATCAGATTTGTTCCCGATTCCTCTGTATTCGAGGACGGAATATATTCGTATCTATTTTCGATATCAGTGAATAATTTGATCCCATCGTCGCCATTGGCCTGATTGTAATACAGATTCCAATCAATCTCTACATTCAGCCATCCATCGCTATTTGCTCGTTTGGTTATGATATTCACTTTGTCTCCCAGTTTGTCTACCGCGAAACGACCGATACCTTTTTCTCCTACGCATCGTCGGGAAAAAGGGGCTGGAGATATCGGATTTTTTCGCTTATTCGAAGTCCCGATTACCATCCATTTATCGCGAATATCTTCGAACGACATTCCGAATCCATTGTCTTTAATCGATATACGACTTCTGGATTTATCTGCGGAGTCGGCATCGAATCCGACATTTTCGAATACGACCTCTACTTCCGTGGCATTCGCATCGTAACAATTTTTCACGAGTTCGAACAGAGCGGTAATTCGATCCGTAATCAAATCGCGTCCGATCAGACGAAACGTACTTACGTCGAATCTCCATTTCAATATTTTCTCGTCTCTCATCATTATTCGAGTTTCAAATGTTTCGCGATACTCATCGCAATTATCCGTCCTAATTTAGGAGGAACAGCATTCCCGATATAGCGAGATGCTTTAGTGAGCGATACGGCTTGTTCATTCGAGAAAAATTTGTAAGTTCTCGGGAACGTTTGTATCAATGCGGCTTCTCTCGCAGTTATTGCACGGTCTTGTTCCGGATGTCCGAAACGACCGTTGCCTAAACCTGTGCATTGCGTGGTCATCGTCGAAGCCGGTGAATCCCAAATCATTCTTCCATATACGCTGCCGAACGATTTTCCTTTTTCAGTCAGGTGGCACTTCAATTTCAACTCTTCCGGCCAATCTTTCCAACTTCCTCCGTAGGGAGTACTCTTTATACGACGTAGATTCAGAGGAGAGAGGGATTGTGCTCGGTGCAACGGGTCTTCTGCGCAGGTTTCTCCTGCTTTTATTTCAGGCAAATCGCTTATAGCGTCTCTCAGCGTCACGTAATTATCTTTCGTATGGGTCGGCGGAATCAATTCTATTTTCCCGATCCTCGACGCTATAAGCACTAATCGTTTTCTAGTTTGCGGTATTCCGTAATCCGGACAATATACTTTATTGACGCTCACTTCATATTCTTTCTGTTTCAATAAAGAAATGAAGTCGGATAGCACGGGTTTCAATTTGAAATCCATGATCTGCGGAACATTTTCCATCGTAACGATATCCGGCAATGTCTCTTTTACCAATCGGCCGAATTGATAAAGCAGGTCGTATTTGTTCGGGTCTTTTTCTTTGTTTTTGAAAGCATACGACGAAAATGGCTGGCAGGGAGCGCACCCTGCTAAAACCCGAACTTTCTTCCCTTTGAAGAGTTTGTTGATTTTGGATTTCCGCACTCGCGTAATATCCGTATCGAAAAATTTCGCTTCGTTGTTATGCATATACGCGAACTCACAGGTTTTGTCAATATCGAATCCCGCTATAATATCGAACCCTTCCTGTTTCAATCCATAGCTTAACCCTCCGATACCACAAAAAAGATCGATTACTCCTATTTGATCTCGTTTCAACATTTATTCGTACTTCATTTCAATTTTATATATCTTTGTACTACAAAAGTAATTAAAGATTCTGAATCGAATAACTATTTTCAGGAATTTATGGACTCATGCAGCAAAATAAAACGGTCGGAAATAATGTCGAAAATCAAACACGAGAATACGACCCCCGAATTATTGGTTCGTAAATATTTGTTTTCTCAAGGTTTTCGATACAGAACGAACGTGCGCTCGCTCCCGGGATCTCCAGATATAGTTTTGCGAAAATATAAAACAGTTATTTTTATACATGGTTGTTTTTGGCATGGACATTCTTGTCGAGCCGGTCGTCGGCCTCAAAGCAACGAGGCGTATTGGATTCCGAAACTGGATGCGAATATAGTCAGGGACCATCGAAAAATTTCTGAATTGGAAGACGCAGGATGGAACGTACTCGTCGTATGGCAATGTCAAATCAGCACTATCGCAAAAAGAGAAAAAACGTTAACGAGATTGATCTTCGAAATTAAAAAAAATCTCAATATCTGACATTTATATTGTCATTTGACATGGATAAATTCCGTTTCGTTCGCCAAGGTATTTCGGGTGATTCGCGTGTGCAAGATCGAACCGGCCAGCGGTTTTGCGGGAAATCGTCCTTGCGCTCTTAAAGCGAAGCGTATTTCCCGCAAAAATCTTGTCGTGAGCGAATCCCGACCTTTCAAGCTTCCGAAACAGAATCTATCCATACCGGCTCCGCTAAGGCATAAATGAATCAATAGTTTCATTTTCTGCTCGCTGTCAATCCGGCGAAAGCAGTTCTGCCGCGGAATCAATCAATATCGCACAGCACACAGCCCGATTGGATAGAGGCATCGCACAAGGAAACGCCAGAATCCTCCAACCTTCCACTCGGCATGTTGCTATGGCGGTACGTTGGCATATACGCATGCTGTTACATGAATAAACATATGGATATTCAGTCGGCTAACCATACAGTCATACGTTTGGCTGTATGATCGTTTGATCGGTCATATACGTATGCAATTATCTGCATGCCTATTCACACAGTCGATAGTACATTTATTCATCTATTCAGTCAAGCAGCCGGTCGATATTTCGACTATCCGAACAGTCATCCGATTGTTCGGTCGGCCAAGTCATCGTATGACCGGACACTTCATGCCTGTTTCGACCCTTTGTCGTTTGTCGCTTCGAAGTGGCAGCGAGAGGCATTCTTTCCCAAGAATCAACCGACTGAATCGGTCTGTATCTTTGCCGCTGTAACGATTCCGACGTAGATGGAGTCGCCTTGCCCGTTTTTACGGCGCCCGGTTCAATAGTCCGTCCGTCGAGCGGACGGAACGTTTTCAATAAGCAAAATGAGCAGAGCCGTGCTCGCAGACTCTGCCATGGCGAGAAAACGACGGCAGAAAAGCTAACGTATTTGCAAAGAGCAAATAGCAAGCTGTGTTTTCTGCTGCACAAAAAGTTTTTTGCATCGGAAAACAGCTTGCCCGCAAGGGGGATGAAAGCACCTCCGAAGTCGGCGCTTTTCGACAGGCGGCTCCGCCACGAACGAATCGCAATTTTCAATAACCGGCGA
>CAUDHE010000062.1 GCA_958449275.1 uncultured Alistipes sp.
CAATCGCACCGAGCGTCACGCACAGCGCGGCAGGGCGGGTCAGTAGTTTTCGGTTGAGCCACAGCCACACGACCGCTGCCGCCGCGAGAACGAACAACAGCGACCGGAGCGCATCGTCGCGCATCGCCTCGGCGCGTTCGTCGGCCATCGCCGACGCGGCCGCCCAACCGATCAGTTCGTGCAATCCCTGCTTTACGTACTCCTCGCCGCCTTGTTGCAGAAGCATTTGGCGGAACTGTTCCGAAAGTTGCGCTCCGCTCCGCTGCATGCCGAAGTCGCCGAGCGAACGGCCGCCCGCGACCATCACGAGCAGCACGCCCGCTGAGATTCCCGCCGACCATCTCAGCGCACGTCTCATGCGTGCCGCATCGACTTTGCCGCTCGTCATGCGGGCCATGCCCGCAGCCGCGAGCAGCGGCACGGTCCACTGCACCACCACGAGCGACATCGACACCGTTCGGAATTTGTCATACCCGGGCAGCCACTTGAAAAGTATCTCGGTGAACCACATCATATGGTTGCCCCACGCCATGAAGAGAGCGAACAGCGTCGCTCCCGCTATCCACCACCTCTCGCGGGCGGGAAGCACGAACAGCGCCAGCAGAGCGAGAAACACTGCCGCGGCACCCAGATAGGTGGGTCCCGCCGTATATGGCTGGTCGCCGCGATATCGAGGCAGATATTGCGCGAACCGCTCCATGCCGTAGGGGCGCAAAGCCTTCGCCACGGCACCGTCCTCGGCGAACGAATCGGCCGACGAGCCGCCCATGAAATCGGGCACCAGCATGTTGAGACTCTCGCCTTTGCCGTAGCTCCAGGCCGTGGCGTATTCAAGATCGAGGCCTTTCGTGCCGTCGGAGCCGTCCGTGCGGGCCAGTTCCGAACCGCCTCGCGTGGTGGTCGGAGTATGTTTATAAGTGTACCACAAGGGCGAGAAGTTCGACCCCACGGCCAGCAGCGCGGCTGCGGCCAGCAGTCCCGTGCGTTTGGCGAAGTCGCGCACGCGCCGTTCGCGCAGGGCGCAGACACATTCGCTGATCCACAGTGCGGCGGCTGCGATACAGAAATAGTAGGTTATCTGCGGATGGTTGGCCCCTATTTCGAGCGATGCGAACAGTGCGGTGCAGGCCGCGCCGAACAGCATGTCACGCCGCAGCGTGCAGTAGATCCCGCCCATCATGAGCGGGGCGTAGACCAAAGCCCACATCTTGGTGACATGGCCCGCGCCTATTATGAGTATGAAATAGGTGGAGAATCCGTATGCCAGCGCTCCCGCCAGCGCGGCCCACGGCCCGAAGCCGAAGAGCAGCAGCGCGGCCCACATGGCCGTCATGGCGAAGAACAGAAACGAAGCAGGGGTGTCGATCGCCTTCACTATCTTGCCCACGGTGCCCTTCACCGCCTGCGCCGGATACCTCACGTCGATCAGATAGGCGGGCATGCCGCCGAACATGCGCCCCGTCCATTGCGGATCGACACCCGTCGCCTCGCGGGCGTCGGCTATGTCCTTGCTCATGCCTTTGTATTGCGTCACGTCGTGCTGCGGAAGCGTTTCGCCAGCGAACTGCGGCGCGAAATAGAGCGCTGCGAGCACGAAAAAGAGCGCGACGATCCCGACGGACAATAAAATGTTGCGGTATGAAAGGCTGCGATGATTCATATTATTTTATAAATAGGCGGGTCAAAGATACGTATAAGCGAGGGCAAAAGCAAGCTTGCTTGTATTTCGCCGAGCGAAAGTATCTAAGGCGCAGCCAAAGTTACGCATAAGCGAGAGCAAAAACAAGTTTGCTTGTATTTTGCCGAGCGAAAGTATCTAAGACGCAGCCAAAGTTACGAAAAACATTCCTTTTTCGGTGTGTAATTGCAAAAAATTACTATATTTGCAAAGTTAACGATACCTGCTCGTGCCTGAACAGCCGACTTCCGAGCACATCGATCGATGGCCCCTGAGAGGAGGAGATTCGGGTGAGGATCGAATTTACAAACGCGGCCCGAGGCCGCGAACGATGACTTTCTGTCGCGCATTTTCCGCACGATTCGGTCGGGTACGTTGAATATTTGTGCAAGTAACGAGATGAATATGGTAAGTCTGGATGCCATTCGCACGCCGATAGCATCGGATATAGAGGCTTTCGAGGAGTTCGTGAGGAATCGCTTCGACTCGGATGGCAAACTCATGTCCGAGATGCTGTCGCATGCTCTCTCCTCGCGCGGCAAGGGCGTGCGTCCCATAATCGTCATGCTTACCTCTGCGCTCACCTCGGCCGCGAACAAACGTCAGTGGGTGGCGGGCGAACGCAACTGCACCATGCGCACCTATTTGGCCGCCATGATGGTGGAGATGCTTCACACCGCATCGCTCATTCACGACGACGTGATCGACGGCGCCGACATGCGTCGCGGCCGTCCCTCGGTGAACGCACTGTGGCAGTCGCGCAATGCCGTGGTGCTCGGCGACTACATTCTGGCGCGCACCATGAGCACGGGAATGTCCAGCGCGCAATACGATCTGGTGTCGCACATCATAGGTTCGGTAGCCACGCTGTGCGAAGGCGAGGTGTTGCAGAGCCAGCATGCGCGCGACAAGGATACCACCCGTCGCGACTATCTGGAGATAATATATAAAAAGACGGCCAGTCTGATAAGCATAAGCGCATCGGCGGGAGCCGTGTCGGTCATAGCGTCGCACGAGGATATCGAGCGCATGCGCCGTTTCGGCGAAGCGTTGGGCATGGCGTTCCAGATAAAGGACGACATACTCGATTACAGCCGCTCCAACCGTACGGGGAAACCCGCCAACAACGACCTGCGCGAGGGCAAGATAACGCTGCCCCTCATAGAGGTGCTGGAGCGTTGCGAGCCTGCCGAGAAGCTGCGGCTGATGGACAACCTTTCGCGGTGCGGCGAGGATCCTGCCGCCGTAGACTACATCCACGGAGTGGTGGAGGCCGCAGGCGGCGCCGCGATGGCCGAGAGGACCATGCAAACCTATATCGACCGCGCGGTGGAGATACTTTCGTACTACGACGATTCGCCCTACCGCACGGCATTGATTAATCTGTGCGCCTACGTGGCCGAACGCGACCGATGACGGAGCGGACAGACTGACGATGAACTAAAATACGACAAGAAAGAGACGTGATAAATGAATTATTAACCAATCTAAATTCCTATGACAACAAAAAATCAGAAAAGTAACGTATTCGCGATCGCAGTGATGTTCCTGCTCTTCTTCATGATCGCGTTCGTTACCAACTTCGCCGGTTCCATGGGCGTTATCGTCAAGAACCAGTTCGGCGCATCGAACGCTATGGCGCAATTGGGTACTTTGGCCAACTTCATCGCCTATGCCTGCATGGGTATACCCGCAGGTATCATACTCAAGCGCAAGGGTTACAAATTCACTTCGCTGGCTGCCGTGACCGTAGGTTTCGTCGGCGTGGGCGTGCAGTTCCTGTCGGGCTACGTGGAGTCGTTCGGCGTGTATGTGCTGGGCGCGTTCATCGCAGGCTTCTCGATGTGTATGCTCAACATCGTGGTGAACCCCATGCTCAACACTCTGGGCGGCGGCGGCAACCGCGGTAACCAGCTTATCCAGCTGGGCGGCTCGTGCAACTCGGTGGGCGGTACCATCGCCCCCATCTTCCTGGGCTATCTGATCGGCGGTTCAATGGATAACGCGAGCGTGGGCGACGCTGCTCCCGCAATGATCGCGGCTATGGCCATCTTCGCTCTGGCGTTCGTAATCATCGGTCTTTCGAACATCCCCGAGCCTCACATGGAGACTGCCGAGGAGAAGGCGGCTCGTCTGAGCGGCAAGGTCAAGAAAGATCAGTACGGTCCCATGTCGTTCCGCCACTTCGTGCTGGGCGCCATCGCCATATTCTTCTACGTAGGTGTCGAGGTAGGTATTCCCAACACGGCCAACCTCTACATGTCGGGCCTCGAAGGCGTAGGTCCCGCCATTGCGGGTACACTGGTAGGTTTTTACTGGTTCCTGATGATGTGCGGCCGTCTGGTCGGCGGAGTCGTGGGCGGTAAGGTGTCGAGCAAGGCTATGCTTACCACCGTATGCAGCGTGGCTTTGATCTTCGTGCTGTGCATCATGTTCATCCCCGAGAGCGTGAAGGTGACTGTTCCCGTTGCGAATGTCGAGGTTCCCATGAGCATGGTATTCATGTTCCTGTGCGGTCTGTGCACTTCGGTCATGTGGGGTTCTATCTTCAACCTCGCAGCCGAGGGACTGGGTAAATATACTCCCGTGGCTTCGGGTATCTTCATGGCACTCGTTTGCGGCGGCGGTGTTCTGCCGTTCATTCAGGGTCTGGCCGCCGATGCCGTAGGTTTCATCCAGAGCTACTGGGTTATCGTTATCGGTATCTGCTACATGCTGTTCTACGCTTTGGCAGGTTCGAAGAACGTGAACAAGGATATCCCCGTGGAATAATCCGCATCGCGATACAGTTTCTGCGGCCTTCGGTTCTCCGAGGGCCGCATTCTTTTTATAAAAGTTCTGCGCGTTTTCGAATTACACAGACATATTTCGTGTAATTGGTTGCCGTTCGCCGACGGCCGTATATGCGACTCGCCGAGTCGTGCGGGCCGCAGCCTCGCCGCGCGGAAGCCCGCAACGGCATTCGCCATGTTACATTCTCCGCAGGCTGTGATTAGAATACAAATAATGGAATGACGCGGAAGTGTTTCGGATCTGCAGTCCGCTGCGGTAGAACGTCGGCGAACTGCGCGACTCTGCGAGTAGCATTTTTTCGTCATACCACCGATCACAAGCGAGGATCAGGATTGGCATCGCGACAAAAAGAGCGCAGATGCCGTAGGACAAGGCTCGAAATATTTATATAAAACAAAAACGACCCCTCGGAAAAAGGGGTCGTAATTGAAATATGAGGCAGCGCTCGCGCGCCGCGAATTACATCTTCTTGCCTACGTTGGTCTTCTTGGCAACCTTAGGAGCGGCAGTCTTGGCAGCAGCCTTAGGTGCGTTGACCTTAGCGGCTTTCTTCTCGGTTACCACGGTGGCATCCTCCACGGCATCGGTCTTCTTCGCCGCAGGCTTGCGCGAACGACGGGTCTTGGGCTTAGCCTCCTCGGTAGAAGTAACCTTACCGAAGGTGTAAGCCTCGTTGAAATCGACGAACTCGATGATGCACATGTCAGCAGCGTCGCCAAGACGGAAACCCGTCTTGAGGATGCGAGTGTAACCGCCCGGACGATCGGCGATCTTGGGAGCGATGGTGCGGAACAACTCGGTCACGGCCTCCTTCTGCTTGAGGTACGAGAAGACTACACGACGCGAATGGGTAGTGTCTTCCTTAGACTTGGTTACCAGAGGCTCGACGAACTGCTTCACGGCCTTAGCTTTTGCAACCGTAGTCTCGATGCGCTTGTGCAGGATAAGCGACGACGCCATGTTCGACAACATCGCCCGACGGTGACCCGCCTGTCTGCCAAGGTGATTGAAATTCTTATTGTGTCTCATTTAATTAATCTTTATCAAGTTTGTAGATAGATACGTCCATTCCGAACTTAAGATTCAACGATGTCAGCAACTCGTCCAACTCGGTGAGCGACTTCTTACCGAAGTTGCGGAACTTCAGCAGATCGTTGCGGTTCAGCTTCACCAGATCGCCTACGGTGTCGACATCGGCAGCTTTCAGGCAATTCAAGGCGCGAACGCTCAGGTCCTGATCCGAGAGCTTGGTCTTGAGAAGCTGACGCATGCGCAACGCCTCGTCGTCCAGAGTCTCGTTCTCGCTGCTGTCATCCATGTTGATGGTGATCTTTTCGTCCGAGAAAAGCATGAAATGCTGGATGAGAATCTTGGCGGCCTCTTTCAAGGCATCCTTAGGGTGAATCGATCCGTCGGTAGTAATCTCCAAATTCAACTTTTCGTAGTCGGTCTTCTGCTCGACGCGGTAGTCCTCGATCGAGTATTTGACGTTCTTGATGGGCGTGAAAATCGAATCGATCGGCAAAACGTCCAACTCCTTCTCGGCAGGTGCGTTCTCCTCCGAAGGCACGTAACCGCGACCCTTACCGATGGTGAGGGTAATTTGCATCTTCGTGCCGGGAGCGAGGTGGCAAATCACCAGCTCGGGATTGAGCACCTTGAACGACGACAGATAGTTCGAGATGTAACCGGCCGTAAGCTCCGTCACACCGGCAACATTTACGATCACCTTCTCCGACTCCTGATTGTCGACCGTGCGGAGGAAGCGTACCTGCTTCAATTTCAGGATGATATCCATCATACCCTCCATCACGCCCGGGATAGCGGCAAACTCGTTGTTCACTCCGGCTACCTTTACGGTCGTAATTGCATAACCCTCCAACGATGAGAGCAAAACGCGTCGCAAAGCGTTGCCGACTGTCATACCGAAACCGGGCTCCAACGGACGGAACTCGAACTTTCCGAATGAGGCCGTGGCTTCGAGCATAATAACCTTTTCAGGTTTCTGGAATGCTAATATTGCCATAAAATATTGAATTTGTATTAATTACTACTTAGAGTACAGCTCGACGATAAGCTGCTCCTTGATGTTCTCGGGAATCTCCTCGCGCTCGGGCTTCTGCAGGAATTTGCCGCTCAACGTGGCGCCATCCCACTCCAACCATGCGTAACGGCTTCTCGACGAACCCGAAACAGACGTCGTGATTACCTCCAGACTCTTCGACTTCTCGCGAACCGACACCACATCGCCGGCCTTGAGCGAATACGAAGGGATGTTCACCACCGAGCCGTTCACGCAGATGTGACGGTGCGACACCAGCTGACGGGCAGCCGCGCGGGTGGGAGCTATGCCCAGACGGTAAACCACGTTATCC
Organism: uncultured Alistipes sp.; assembly: GCA_958449275.1. GTDB lineage: Bacteria > Bacteroidota > Bacteroidia > Bacteroidales > Rikenellaceae > Alistipes. Next base: position 6,847 of record CAUDHE010000062.1, read on the forward strand.
AGACGGCACTCCAGCAGCTTGAGCAGGTTCTCGCCCGTGATACCGCCCATGCGGGCAGCAGCCTCGTAGGTGCGGGCGAACTGCTTCTCCAGAATACCGTACGTATATTTTGCCTTCTGCTTCTCGCTAAGCTGCTCTCCGTACTCCGAGTTCTTCTTACGCTTGCGAGCAAGACCGTGCTGTCCGGGAGGATAGTTTCTCTTCTCAAGAACTTTATCCGCACCATAGATAGCTTCGCCGAACTTACGGGCGATCTTTGATTTTGGTCCTATATATCTTGCCATTGTTTCAAACTTTTATTAAAATAACTTCTTCATTAAAGTTCATGCCTTTGTCTCAGCGCCGAAGCGTTATACGCGACGACGGTTGGGAGCGCGGCAGCCGTTGTGCGGCAACGGAGTGACATCGATGATCTCCATCACCTCGATACCGGCACCGTGGATGGTGCGCACGGCGCTCTCGCGACCCTGACCCGGGCCTTTGACATAAACCTTAACCTTGCGCAAGCCCATGTCGAAAGCAACCTTGGCGCAATCGGCTGCAGCCGTCTGCGCAGCATAGGGAGTATTCTTCTTCGAACCGCGGAAACCCATCTTACCTGCCGAAGACCAGCTGATTACCTCGCCTACCTCGTTGGTGATGGTGATGATTACGTTATTGAAAGTCGAGTGAACGAAGGCCATGCCCACGGCACCCACCTTGACAACCTTCTTTTTGACAGTTCCAGTTTTCTTTGCCATAACTTCCTATTTATTACTTCGTTGCCTTTTTCTTGTTTGCTACGGTCTTCTTGCGGCCCTTGCGGGTACGCGCGTTGTTCTTGGTGCTCTGACCGCGAACGGGAAGTCCCAGACGATGGCGGATACCGCGATAGCAGCCGATATCCATCAATCGCTTGATGTTGAGCTGAACCATCGAACGGCACTCGCCCTCGACCTTGATGCCCATATCGGCGATTGTTGAACGTATCGCACCGACCTGATCGTCCGACCAGTCGCTTACTTTTACATCATAGCTGATTCCTGCATTGTCCAGAATCTTGCGGGCAGTGCTGCGACCGATACCGTAAATGTAGGTAAGGCCGATTTCGCCCCGCTTGTTTTTCGGTAAATCTACACCGACTATACGTGCCATAAATACTTTACTTTAATTAATCGTTTGAATACTACCCTTGGCGCATTTTGAATTTGGGATTTTTCTTGCAGATAACGTAGAGCTTACCTTTGCGCTTCACGATCTTGCAATCCTCGCTTCTCTTCTTGATTGATGCTTTTACTTTCATGATTTTCAAGCAATCTAATGTTATTTGTACCTGAAGGATATACGACCCTTACTCAAATCGTAGGGGGTCATCTCCACTTTGACCTTATCGCCGGGAAGGATCTTGATGTAGTGCATGCGCATCTTTCCCGAGATGTGGGCCGTGATAACGTGGCCGTTATCCAATTCGACACGGAACATGGCGTTGGACAACGCCTCGATGATGGTTCCGTCTCGTTCAATAGCAGTTTGTTTTGCCATAGAGTCTTAGCTACTTGTTGTTAATTGCCTGTTCGATTATATTAAAGTCCGTCAACACGTCGGGTCCGTTGCGGCGAACTGCCACGGCGAACTCGAAGTGCGCCGCGGGTTTGCGGTCGCGAGTACGCACGGTCCAACCGTCACGCTCGAAAACCACCGCTCTACCGCCCATTGTAATCATCGGTTCTATGCAGATGACCATGCCTTCCTTCAAGAGAGGTCCTCTGCCGCGCGCGCCGAAATTGGGGACACCCGGGGCCTCGTGCATTCTTCGCCCCACTCCGTGACCCTCCAGCTCGCGCACTACGCCGTAGCCGAAGCTCTCGGCGTACTCCTGCACGGCCGCCGAGATATCGCCCACGCGATTTCCCGCCTTGGCCTGCGCCGTACCCTTATAAAGAGCTTCTTTGGTGACTTCCAGAAGTCGTCGCGCCTCTTCGCCGACCTCTCCCACGGCAAACGTATATGCCGAATCACCAACAAACCCCTTCAAAATTGTACCTATATCCACCGACACTACGTCGCCCTCCTCGATGACACGATCCGACGGTATGCCGTGCACCACCTGCTCGTTGACCGATATGCAAGTCGCAGCGGGATAACCCGAGTAACCGAGAAATGCCGGAACGGCGCCGTTGGCACGGATAAAATCCTCGGCGATCTTGTCCAGTTCGCGCGTGGTTACACCCGGACGTATGTGACGTCCCACCTCGGCGAGCGTGCGGCTCACCAAAATGTTGTTCTCACGCAGGATCTCGATCTCCTCGTCTGTTTTCAAATGTATCATCTCGTTCGTGTTTTTTCATGTCGCGCGGCTTGCGTCGCGCAACCGTCGGACTTCTGTTTCAAACGTATTTCCGACTCTAATAACGTCCCTGTATGCGTCCCGTCTTCATCAGACCGTCGTAATGACGCATCAGCAGATAGCTCTCAATCTGCTTAAGAGTGTCGAGCACCACACCCACCATAATCAGCAGCGACGTACCTCCGTAGAAGTAGGCGAAATGCTGCTGCACGCCAAGGAACCGCATCGCCAGCGCGGGCATGATGGCCACGAGCGCAAGGAAGATCGATCCCGGGAGGGTGATTCTCGTCATGATGGTGTCGATGTAGTTCACGGTCTGCTTACCCGGCTTGACACCCGGGATAAAGCCGCCGTTACGCTTCATGTCGTCGGCCATCATTTGAGGATTGATGATAATCGCCGTATAAAAATATGTGAAGACGATTACCAGCACTGCCAGCGTGAGGTTGTACCAGAATCCCTGAAAGTTCGAGAAGGCGCCTTTCAGGCCCGGAATAAACGCGGGGATGAACATCAATGCCTGCGCGAAGATGATGGGCATCACGTTGGCCGCATTCATCTTCAGCGGGATGTATTGACGCACACCGCCGTACTGTTTGTTACCCACGATACGCTTGGCATACTGCACAGGCACCTTGCGAACGGCCTGCACCACGGCGATCGTCACCATGAACACGAGGAACAGCAGCGCCAGCTCCACCACGAACATGATAAGGCTGCCCGTCGAGGTCTCCACGCGGGCCGTGAACTCGGCCAGCAGAGCCTGCGGCAGACGGGCCACGATACCGATCATGATGATGAGCGAAATGCCGTTGCCGATGCCTTTGTCCGTAATCTTTTCGCCCAGCCACATGGTGAACATGGTACCTGCGATGAGAATGACGGTCGCATAAGCGAAGAAGTAGAACGTACCGCCGTATACGAAAGCCTCCGAAGAGGTGCGGTACAGATTGGCCACGTATGCGGGACCCTGAAGGCACAATACGCCGATGGTCAGCAAACGCGTCCACTGGTTCATTTTGCGGCGGCCGCTCTCACCCTCCTTCTGCAACTTCTGCACTGCGGGCACCATCATGCCCAAGAGCTGAATGATGATCGAAGCGGTGATGTAGGGCATTACACCGAGCGCGAAGATGGCTGCATTGGCAAATGCACCGCCAGAGAATACGTCCAGCAGACCCAGCAGGGTGTTGCTGTTCATCTGGTTTGCCAAAGCCGACCCCTCGCCCAACGCGTTGGGGTTGATACCCGGTATTACCACAAAACAACCCAAACGAAATACAAGCAGGAGGCCCAAGGTGTAAAATACACGCTTGCGCAACTCCTCGATCTTGTAAATGTTCTTGAGCGTTTCGACGAGTTTCTTGTTGGTCGCCAGCAGCAGCACTATGAGCGCCACCGCCACCAGACCGACAATAAGATAACCGTTCATATCGAATTGGTTTTTAAATTACAACTTTTCCACACTGCCGCCGGCTGCCGCGATAGCCGCTTCCGCGCTCTTCGAGAAAGCGTGAGCCGTAACGGTGAGGGCCTTGCTTACCGAGCCGTTGCCCAGAATCTTCACCTTGTCGTTCGACGAGACGAATCCTGCGGCGATCAGCGTATCGACATTGATCGCGCTCAGCTCTTTTTTCGATGCAAGCTCCTCCAGCGTAGAGAGGTTGATAGGCTTAAACTCCACCCGGTTCAGATTCTTGAAGCCGAACTTGGGCAGACGACGCTGCAAAGGCATCTGACCGCCCTCGAAACCGAGCTTGCGAGAATAACCCGAACGCGACTTGGCGCCCTTCAGACCGCGCGTAGAGTAACCGCCGCGACCCGAACCCGCTCCTCGACCGACGCGCTTGTCGTGGTGAGTAGAGCCCTGTGCGGGCTTCATGTTATTGAGTTCCATCTTAAGATCAATCTTTTTTCGTTAAACTTACTTTACCTCCTCGATGACAACGAGGTGCTTCACGCGCTCGAGCATACCTTTAATGATAACCGAGTCCTCGTGCTCTACGCTCTGATTTATCTTGCGAAGGCCCAGAGCATCGAGATTCTTGCGCTGACGCAGCGATGCGCCGATGCGGCTGCGTACCTGAGTGATTTTCAATTTTGCCATAGTTCTCCGTACGATTAACCGTTAAACACCTTGTTCATCGAGATGCCGCGAACCTGAGCCACGCTGCGTGCGTCGCGCAATTCGCACAATGCGCCAACGGTGGCCTTCACCAAGTTGTGGGGGTTCGACGAACCCTTGCTCTTCGCCAGCACGTTCTTCACGCCTACCGACTCCAGCACGGCACGCATGGCACCGCCGGCGATGATACCCGTACCGGGAGCTGCCGGACGGATCATGACCAACGAACCGCCGAAACGCATCTCCTGCTTGTGGGGAATGGTTCCGTTGATAACGGGGATCTTCACCAGATTCTTCTTTGCATCCTCGACGCCCTTTGCGATTGCCGACGTAACCTCCGATGCCTTGCCGAGGCCGTAGCCTACCACACCGTTCTCGTTACCCACCACGACAATGGCAGAGAAGCTGAATGTGCGACCGCCCTTGGTCACCTTGGTGACGCGGTTGATGCTTACGAGCCTGTCCTTAAGCTCAAGGTCGCTTGTACGAACTTTCTTTATGTTGGTATTTGACATATCGCTTAGAATTTAAGACCGCCCTCGCGAGCTGCGTCGGCTAACATTTTAACTCTTCCGTGATAGAGGTATCCGTTACGGTCGAACGAAACGGTAGAGATACCCTTCGCGGTGGCGCGCTCGGCAGCCAGTTTGCCCACCAAAGCGGCGATTTCGCACTTGTTCTTGCCTGCCGTCTCGGCCGCGATCTCCTTGTCGAGCGAAGACGCCGTGGCGAGAGTGACGCCTGCAAGGTCATCAATAAACTGCACGTAGATCTGCTTGTTGCTACGGAATACAGTCATACGAGGCTGCTCGGGCGTACCGCTCACGATCTTGCGGATACGCATCTTGATCCTCTCTCTTCTTTCTATCTTAGTTAATGACATAATGCTTGACTTAATTTATTATTTCGATGCAGACTTACCGGCCTTGCGACGCAAAGTCTCGCCGACGAACTTGATACCCTTACCCTTGTACGGCTCAGGCTTGCGCAGCGAACGGATCTTGGCCGCAACCTGACCTATGAGCTGCTTATCCGAACTCTTCAGCGTTACGATGGGGTTGCCCTTCTTCTCCGTCACGGCGGTAGCGGTGACCTCGGCGGGGAGCATCAGCGCGATGTCGTGCGAATAGCCGAGGCTCATCTCCAGCACGTTGCCCTTCATTTCGGCTTTGTAACCTACGCCCACCAGCTCCTGCTTGATCTCGTAGCCCTTCGATACGCCGATGACCATGTTGTTTATCAGCGCGCGGTAGAGACCGTGCAGCGAACGGTGACGAGGCTGGTTGGTGGGACGGCTTACCATCACGGCAGGCTCCTCCTTGCCCGAGTGAGCGTCGGTGTGAGTTCCGACCTCGACCTTAATGTCCGAGTCGACCTTCTGACTCAGTGTACCAAGTGGCCCTTTCACGCTTACCGTATTGTCGGCAGCGACCTCCACGGTCACGCCTGCGGGTAAGATTACAGGTAATTTACCAATTCTTGACATTTTTTCTTGAGTTTGTGTTGTTAATAATTCAGCTCGGGCGCGGTTAGTAGATATAGCACAATACCTCGCCGCCGACATTCTCCTTACGAGCCTTGGCGTCGGTCATGATACCCTTCGAAGTCGACAGGATGGCGATACCCAAACCGTTCAGCACGCGGGGCATGCCGTCCACCGAAACATACTGACGCAAGCCCGGACGGCTTACGCGCTTCAGGTTCTTGATGGCGTTGGTCTTGGTGGCAGCGTCCCACTTCAGAGCGATCTTGATAGAGGGGTGACCCTTCTCGTCGGTGTCGAACTTGTAGGCCAGAATGTAACCCTGCTCGTAGAGAATCTTGGTGATCTCACGCTTAATTTTTGAACCGGGAGCTTCAACCACTTTGTGATTGGCTTTCACCGCGTTTCTAATTCGGGTCAGAAAATCCGCAATTGGATCTGTCATAATGAATTAAAAATTAAAAATTAATATAAAAAAGTTTATCTTCCGCATCGGGCCTCGCGACCCTCCGCCTTTTTTCATACCCTTCGCACCGCCGCACTGCTCTCGGCCGCCCCGCTCTCATTCTAACCGATTGAGATTTAGGAGCATCGGCCGTTGCGGTCGAAACGCGCGCAAATATACGAAAAAAATTCCGCAAATCGCCATAATTCAGACCGATATTCGTCATTTTAAGCGATTATGCGTCGAAACGAACCGAAACGGACCAACCGAGCGACCCCGATGTTCCGTTCCGCACACGACAAAAGTCGCAACCGACACCGCGTTTCACACGGCACTGCCACAACCCGTCGTCGCAGGAATTCCCGTGCGGATCCTCCGCCCGAGGTTCCGATTCCACGCACCGCCCGAATACGAACAAAAGTCCTTCGGCGATCCTTGAAAGCGCAACTCGATGCCTAACCTTTTCCTCCGCCGCGCCACCGAGAAGTTACCGCCACAAAGCGGCACTTTCCCCGACGCTCGCAAACGAACTACTCGGGATTCTGCATCCGTATAGAGTTTTTATTCTTTTATATGGAGGTTTTTCTATATCCGAACGTCATCGGGCCAACCCACCGACATCGGCGGCCACAGGCCGCGTTTACGAGTCTGACCCTCCCCAAAGTCCCCTCCTCGGAGGGGACTTTGGTCGCTACGCTCCGAAAAAGGTATCTTGGAAGTACCTCGAATATATTTTACCTCATAAGTGCAGGCACCGTTTGCGTTGCGTCGAAAACTTCGAATTGCGTCTCCGCTCATCCTCTTCGGTTCGCACGCACCGCCGACCTCTGCCGTCCATATATCGCCCGAAAATCCCGCAAACGCACATTCACGATATCCTCGCACATCTTATATACACGGCCTCGTCGGGGAGGCACCCTCGAATAAAAATTCCGAGAGATAATCGACACCGATCAGGAGCCTCGGCTCCTTCCTGCGTCGAAAAAACGCAAAGGGCGCAACACAGTCGCGCCCCTGCGACTTATATTCTACACGAGGTTCCGCCGAAACGGGGTCCTCGCGGGATCCGCTACCAGCTGGCCTTCTTCACACCAGGGATCAGACCGCTCGATGCCATCTCGCGGAACTGAATACGGCTGATACCGAACTGACGCATGTAACCCTTCGGACGACCCGTCAGCTTGCAACGGTTGTGCTGGCGGATGGGGTTCGAGTTGCGAGGCAGCTTCGAAAGAGCTATCCAAGCCTCCTCGTGGTCCATCTCGCCGCTCTTAACCTTGGCGGCAATCTCCTCGCGCTTGTGAGCGTAACGGTTTGCAAGTTTCACACGCTTCACCTCGCGTGCTTTCATTGATTCTTTTGCCATATCCTATTGGTTATTCTTTTTAGCGTTCTTGAAAGGAAGACCGAACTCGCGCAGCAGGGCGTGGCCCTCCTCGTCGCTCTGAGCCGTGGTCACGAAAGTTATCTCCATGCCGAAGATCTTGGTGATCTTGTCGATATCGATCTCGGGGAAGATGATCTGCTCGGTGATACCGAGGGTGTAGTTACCGCGACCGTCGAACTTCTCGTTGATACCCTTGAAGTCGCGGATACGGGGCAGAGCCACGGCGATCAAACGCTCCAGGAACTCGTACATACGGTCCTGACGGAGCGTTACGCGAACGCCGATGGGCATGCCGCGACGCAACTTGAAGTTAGAGATATCCTTCTTCGATTTGGTCTGAACAGCTTTCTGACCGGTTATCTGGGTAAGCTCGGCCTGAGCCACGTCGATAAGTTTCTTATCGGCCACGGCCTGACCCATACCCTGATTGATAACGATCTTCTCAAGTTTGGGACACTGCATTACGCTGGTGTAACCGAACTCTTTCATGAGAGCGGGAACGATCTGCTCTCTGTACTGGGTTTTGAGTGTTGGTACGTATGCCATTATTTGATCTCCTCTCCTGACTTTTTAGCGTAACGAACTAATTCACCGTTTGCATCCGCCTTGCGACCTATGCGAGTGGGCTTGCCGCTCTTGGGGT
>CAUDHE010000063.1 GCA_958449275.1 uncultured Alistipes sp.
ATCCAAACCGAGCGTCTGATTGAGCTCTCGTACGAGGGTCAGCGTTATTGGGATATCTGCCGCTGGAAACGCGCCGAGGAGTTCTTCACCACTCCGATTCAGGGCTGGTATGCTCCCGACGGCAGCACGTTCGACGACTTCTTCGTGCTCACCACTTGGCAGCAGCGCGAGTGGACGACTCCCAAGAGCTATTTGCACCCGATCCCCGACGGCGAGATAAACAAGAATCCCAAGGTGGACCAGAATCCGGGTTATTAATATTTTCAACGCAAAATTTTGACAGATTATGAAATTGAAATTCAATATCATCCTCATGACGCTCGCGTGCTTCGTCTGGGTCGTAGGCTGCAAGACGGAGAGCGATACGGTCCGCGACACTCAGGCGCCCGGGCCTCTGAGCAACGTGACCTTTACGCCTCTGAACGGCGGCGGTTACTTCAAATATACCATTCCCGCCGACGAGGACTATCTCTATGCCCGCGCCGAGTACTTGACCGATGCAGGCGAAACCATCTCGAAAACCAGTTCGGTATATGCCGACAGTCTCGTGATCGAGGGTTTGGGATCGATTAAGGAGTACGAGGTGAAGTTGTTCGCCGTCGACCGCTATTCCAACGAATCGGAACCCGTGGTTATGTCGATCACTCCGCTGGAGCCTGCCGTGACGGCATCGCTGGCGTCGCTCGACATTTATGCAGGTTTCTCGTCGGTCGTGGTCACGATGGAGAATCCGCAGGAGACGCCCATCGACATCTACGTAACCCTGAAGGGCAACGGATCGGAGGCTTTGAAGGTATACACTTCCAACAAAGCCGAAGAACGTATATTCATCCAGGGACTCGAAGCCGTGCCTTACGAGGTGTCGGCATACATCGAGGACAACTACGGCAACCGCACCGAATCGAGGAGCTTCGGCACGATAACGCCTTTGACCGACTACAAGTTGGACAAGAGCACATTCTCGTTCCTGCGCGATCAGCTTCTCTACGGCGACAGATGGGATTACACCGAGAGCGCATGGGAGAAGCAGACGCCCAAAGAGGATTGGAAAGCCATCTATACTCAGGACAGCATGAAGAACGCAATGGAATCGCGTTTCGAGGGACACATAACCAAATTTTGGGATGACATGCTCGACGAGGACGCCACCTATTCGCTCAACTATTTCCACTCGGGAACGAGTTATCCGTTCTCGTACTTCATCGACTTGGGGCGCGAGGTGCAGATCAGCCGCATGCGTCTGTTCATGCGCAACGGCAATAAGTGGGGTACCTACACGGTCAAGACCTGCGAGATATGGATCAGCAACGACCAGACTCCCGAGGACGGTATTCTCGACGACTGGGAGTATGTCGGCACCTACACGATCAACAAACCCGCGAGCGACAGCGAAGCGGCTCTCGAATTCAAGGAGGGCTCGGAATTCTGGATCTATCCCGAGAACCCGACTTTCACCCGTCCGTTCCGTTATCTGCGCTACAAAGCCGTCAAGGATTGGAATAACGGTATTATCGGCTGTATGTCGGAGATCACTCTTTACGGTCAGGATGTAAAATAACGATAAAAACAGATCATTATGAAATCGAATATATTAGGAACGCTTCTGGCTGCGACCGTCGCCCTCGGCGGATTGGCCGCATGCGATAACATGGACGCGCTCTACACCCAGTACATGCAGGAGCAGACTTATTCGGGCAAAATCTCGAATCTGCAAGGCCAGTCGGGCACGGGACGCGTCGTACTCACTTGGACCAATCCCGACGATCAGATCTCCAAAAAGATAAAGATCGTCTACGGCGACGACAAGCTGGAAAAAGTGTACGACACGTTGGTCGACGAGGCTTCGATCGACGGACTTACAGCTTCGGCCTATCAATTCACTGTCTACACGATGGATGCCTACGACAATCTGTCGGTTCCCGTGTCGATAAGCAAAACGCTCTACACGCAGTCGCATATCGGAAGCATGGAGCCTCCGCGCTGTACTGTAGCCAAGCAGAACGACGGCACCTACACGCTTACGTTCTCGGGGTTGTGCAACTCGTTGATGATGTTCGGCGGCGAACTGAAATATACCATTCGAGGCGGCGCGTACACTCACAGCGATGTATACACCGAGACCATTGCCGCTAACGCCTTGTCGAGCACGTTCATTTCGAAATCGTTCGAGGGGCTTGAACTTATCGAGGGCGAAACCTACGAAGTGGAGTACGAGTTGACGGTATATCCCGCTAACATGAGCAGCATCGGAACCAACAACACCTACTCTTTCTCCGACAAGTCTATCGATCTTATGACCCTTTCGAAGACGATTACCCTCAGCATCTGATATCGGGTGTAATTAGGGTCTAGTTTATTGGAACGCGGAGCGCAATTTCGGTTGCGCTCCGCGTATTTTTATCTCTCCTCGTCCCGAATGCGATGAAGCGTCATGCCAATCCTCGTCTGCGGCCCGCGCAGTCCTGACGGACTGCATTTCCTTATTATATGCACGTTATGTTGCCTCACGCAAAGCTGTTCGCCGACGGCGGCAGGAGTGCGTTAGCAGTCCGCCGCGGGGAGGGGTGGCGAACTGCGCGACTCAAAGAGTCGCAGTATTTCCACCTTTTGTCACCCAAAAGGTTGCGCCAACCGACGCCAAGCCGAGAGCAATCATGCTTGCAGGAATTGCCGAGGCGCGAAGGAGGAAAACAAACGCAGGGCCGTTAAAAGCCGCCGCGGTGAAACGATTTCGGGGTCGGTCTTGCGACTGCGCTAAATCGGATGCCTTCGGCACTTTTGAAGCAATCAAAATTTCGCTTCGCAGTCGTTTTCTCGCCTCGACATAGCCCGAACAAGTTCGGCTCTGCTCTCGGCTTATCGAAAACGTTCTCCGATTTTTAACGCTTCGTCGCCGTGCCCGCCTTTAATCCGAAATCGTTCCTGCCGCGGGGCGAGCTGACGCATGTGTATTGCCATGCGGGCCGGTTGCGGGTGTACAAAAAAAGAGGCTCACCTCAATGGCGAGCCTCTCTGTATATTATCGTTGTGTTATATTACTTCACGATAACAACACGGTTGGTACCGTTAACGGGGAAGATATTCTGAGTAGAACCAACACCCTTCCAAGTAAGCTGGTTAGCGTTAACGCCCTGACCTACGAGGTAATCGTAAACGGCCTTAGCACGACGCTCAGACAGCTTCTGGTTGTACTCGGCCGAACCGGTCTTGGCATCGGCGTGACCTACGATGGTGAATACCTGATCCTTCGGAGCAGCGTTGATAACCTCCTGCAGAATCTGCATAGAAGCCTTGGCACGATCGAGCAACTTGGCGCTGTCGAAGTTGAAGAAGATAGCCGAAGCTGAAACGACAGAAGTCTTTCTCTTGGCCAGCTCAGCTTTCAAAGCCTCGTTGTCCTTCAGAGCCTGATCGGTAGCAGCCTTCTGAGCAGCCAAACGCTCGGCGAGCTTACCCTCGTTGCGGTGTGCGTCGGCCAGACCTGCCTCCAAAGCGGCGATAGCTGCCAAATAGCCGTCAACCTCCTCCTGCGAGTAAGCCTTGTCCCAGTTACGCTTGTTGAAGCGGTAGGTGATGCCGAGGGTAGCGCTGTAAATCTGACCGTACTTGTCCGACATTGCGGCGATACCGCGGGGCATGTCGCGACCTGCGTTCAAGATACCCTTCAACTCGAGGTTGATATCGAGAGCCTTGCAAACGCGGAACGTATTGATCAAACCTGCGTCGAATGCGAAACCTGCAGAAGCGTCGTTATTTACGTTTACTACGCTGACACCGAAACCGGCGAACAGCTTGGCATAGTAAACACGATCCTCGCGATAGCCGCCGATCCAGTTAGAGAGGTTCAGCAAAGCGTCTGCGTGAGGCATGATCCAGTTGCTCTTCAAACCGTTATCGTCAGAAGCGTTCAGCTGACCGCCGATCAACTGTACACGTGCGCCTACGATGGGGTTGAACCACTTGCTTACGCTTCCTTCAACCATCCAGCCCAAATCGCCAACGCCGTCCTGATCGGTACCGATACCGTTCCAAGCAGTGTAGTTGACACCGCCGCCGACCGAGATCTCCCAATTCGACCAGAAGCCGTTGTTCATAATACCTTTCCAGCGGAGCTTCTCTGCTGAATTCTCCTGAGCAAACGCGCTGCTCACAGAGATCGCTACCAAAGCGATTGAAAGTAAAATCTTTTTCATAATTTTTCTAATAGTTTATTGTGCTGTGAATAATAAACCTGTTTACACTTAAAATATCCTACGTATGCAACCTTGATGTTTTCATAAGCAAAAACAAGGCAAAACGCATATTTCAATCGGATATACGTTGCAAAGATGTAAAGAAAAAAGTAAAAAAACAAGAAATCTATTCTTTTTTTCACTTTTTACCCGCGCCTCTCCGCATTTCTATCCGCATTTGGAATATCCGCACGACATGCAGGTGAGGCAACCGTTCTGATATGCCATCTCCTCTTGCCCGCACTGGGGGCATTTGCCCTTCGATCGGGTGCCGTCGGCGATATATTGTTTCAGTGCGCGCTGAACGCCGGTTTTCCACGTGTTGATACTCTCGCTGTTCAGGTGCAGGCCGTCGATGAGGTGTACCACCTTGTCGATCGGCATGCCGTGACGCAATACGCCCGAAATCAGCTTGGCGTAGTTCCAGAACTCCTCGTCGAACAGTCGCGAGATACCGCCGATGGTATTCGTATATCCGTAGCGGTCGACGTACTGGAAATCGTAGCGTTTGGTGCCGTCGGCCTCGCGCACCTTTATTATACGACCTTTGGTGATCTTGCGCGGGATGTACATGGCGTCCTCCTCGATCTTACCCGTGAATACCTCGTAGGGGCGGTCGTCCTGCAGACCCACGAAGGCTATCCAGTCCTCGCTGCCGTTCTTGAAACGCACGATGTCGGCGGGAATCGACTTGGGGCGTTTCATGCGTGCGCGGGCATCGTCGTTTTTGCTGCGTTCGGTCTTTTTGGCGTCGAGCAGCACTCCGTCGCGGCAGCCGTCGCGATAGACCGTCACGCCCTTGCATCCGCATTCCCATGCCGTGCGGTAGACGTCGGCCACCAGCTCCTCGGTGACGTCGGCGGGCAGGTTAACCGTGACCGATATGGAGTGGTCGACCCACTTCTGGATTGCGCCCTGCATGCGGACTTTGGCTACCCAATCTATGTCGTTGGCCGTCGCGCCGTAGTAGGGCGAGGCTTTGAGCCATTTGTCCAGTTCCTCGTCCGAGATGTTCTGCAATTTGTCCGTATCGTATCCGTTTTTCTCCATCCAGCGGACGAACTGATGGTGATATACGTAGTACTCTTCGAACTTTTCGCCCATGGCGTCGACGAAATCGGCCTTCTTGTCACGATCGGAGGGATTTATCTTGCGGCGACGTTTGTAGACGGGGCGGAATACCGGTTCGATCCCCGACGTGGTCTGCGACATGAGCGACGTGGTGCCCGTGGGGGCTATGGTCAGCATCGCTATGTTGCGGCGGCCGTGCTCGGCCATTCGGGCGTAAAGTTCGGGATCGGCCTCGCGGATGCGGGCGATCATCGGATTCTCGCGCTCGCGCTCGGCGTCGTAGATCTCGAATGCGCCGCGTTCCTCGGCCATGGTCACCGAAGTGCGGTAGGCCTCCAGAGCCAGCGTGCGGTGTACGCTCACGGCGAAATCGATGGCCTCGTCCGATCCGTAGCGCATGCCCAGCGCTGCCAGCATGTCGCCCTCGGCCGTGATGCCCAGACCCGTGCGGCGTCCCTTGATCGCCATTTCGCGGATCTTTTTCCACAGCTCAAGCTCTACGCGGCGAATGTCGGCATCCTCGGGATCTTCGGCAACTTTGTTTATTATAAGCTCGACCTTCTCCAGTTCGAGGTCGATGATATCATCCATCATACGCATGGCCTTGCCGACATGCTCGCGGAACAGTTCGAAATTGAAATGCGCCTGCGGCGTGAACGGCTCGTCGACATAACTCAGCAAGTTAAGTGCCAGCAATCGGCAGCTGTCGTAGGGACACAGCGGAATCTCGCCGCACGGATTGGTCGACACGGTGTTGAAACCCAGGTCGGCGTAACAGTCGGGCACGCTCTCGCGGATGATGGTGTCCCAGAAGAGTACCCCTGGTTCAGCCGACTGCCATGCGTTGCGGATAATCTTGTCCCATAGTCGTTTTGCGTCGATATCCACCTCTATTTTGGGCGTGTCGGAATCGATGGGGAACTGCTGGCGGTAGGGTCGGTTTTCCTGCGCCGCACGCATGAATTCGTCGTCGATCTTGATCGACACGTTCGCTCCGGTCACCTTGCCCGACTGCGTTTTGGCGTCGATGAAGCGTTCGGCATCGGGGTGTTTGATCGAGAGCGAAAGCATCAGCGCTCCGCGGCGGCCGTCCTGAGCCACCTCACGGGTGGAGTTCGAGTACCGCTCCATGAACGGCACGATACCCGTCGACGTAAGAGCCGAGTTGAGTACGGGGGTACCCGTGGGGCGCAACTCCGAGAGGTCGTGGCCCACGCCGCCGCGACGTTTCATGAGCTGCACCTGCTCCTCGTCCATTCGGAATATGCCGCCGTAAGAGTCGGCGTGCCTGCGGTTGCCTATCACGAAGCAGTTCGACAGCGATGCCACCTGAAGATCGTTGCCGATTCCCGTCATGGGTCCGCCCTGAGGGATGATGTAGCGGAACCTGTCCAGCAGGCCGAAGATCTCCTCCTGCGACATGGGATTGGGATATTTTTTTTCGATGCGTTCTATCTCGCCCGCGATACGACGGTGCATGTCCTC
Organism: uncultured Alistipes sp.; assembly: GCA_958449275.1. Classification (GTDB taxonomy): domain Bacteria; phylum Bacteroidota; class Bacteroidia; order Bacteroidales; family Rikenellaceae; genus Alistipes. Next base: position 6,789 of record CAUDHE010000063.1, read on the forward strand.
GGGCGTCAGTTCGTAAATATGTCCGAACGAATCTTTGAGCGCATATTTGCTCACCCACACCGTCGCGGCCAAATCGTCCCCGCCGAAATACTCTTTCGAGGCCGCCACGGCGTCATTGTAACCGACCTCTTTCGGGGTCTTGTCGGATTTACTCATAGTTGTTATTGTTAGGCAGTTATATATTCATATGTCATCGTCGCGGCGATGCGAGACCGAAACCTGCGGTCTTCTGCCCGCGGTCCGTAGACGCATCCTCGAATCCGTCGTACCTTCGGCGGAATTTCCGATACAAAGTACTGAAAAAACAATGCGAGCCGTTCGATTCCGGCGTACGATTTTTCCACAACTTATTTACAAATGCAGCAAATATGCGCCGAGGAGGCTCCTCGCCGCATATATCCGAAAGCAATTACATAATTTTAAGTATCGGAGATTCAATGTCGCAAAATCAAATCCTGCGGTAGTCCGCCCGCTGCCCTTGGCCGCGTTTACAATTCTGCCCCTCCCCTAAATCCCCTCCTCGGAGGGGACTTAGGTTGCGGCGCTCCGAATATAGCTCATTATATAATTGCAACCATTTTTCGGTCGGGAAGATTATCGTACCGCGATGGCGTCGATCTCGACTTTGGCTCCCATCGGCAGCGCCGCCACTTGGTAGCATACTCGCGCGGGCATCTTCTCGGTGAAAAACTCTGCGTAAACGCCGTTCATGGCGGCGAAATCGGCTATGTCGGCCAGCAGTACGGTCACCTTGGCCACGTCGGCGAGGGTGTAGCCCGCCTCCTCGGCTATATAGCGGATGGTGGTGAGCGACTGACGGGTCTGCTCACCGATGCTCTCGGGCATCTTGCCCGTGGCCGAATCGATGGGCAACTGGCCCGACACGTAAAGGGTGCCGTCGTTTTCGACAGCCTGAGAATAGGGACCCACGGCTTTGGGCGCGAGAGGCGAAGCGATGATCTTTTTCATTGTGTATGAGTGTTATATGTTTCGTCATTCGGTTTGTCGTTACAAATATAGCCATTTCCCGCCGAACCAGCAAATGCTTCGCGGGCGAACTGCCGACATCGCATCGCGATGGCGGTTTTTACGGACTGATAACATTATTTTTTCGCTCGAAATTATTTTCGTTTGCAAAATTATCATTACCTTTAGGGTGCGAAAAAAGCACTAAAAATCCAACACAATTTAAAGATTAAACCTAAAGTTATGAGCAGCAAAATTTCACGCGGAGATTTCCTGAAGAAGTCGGGGATGGCTGCCGCAGGAATGATGATGGGCGGCATGGCCGCCGCTACGGGAGCCAACCTATTCACGCCTCAGGAGCAAGACAAGAAGGAGCGTTTCGCCAAACTCGGCAAAGTCAACATCGCATGGGTCGGCATGGCCAACCGCGGCGCCGAAGTGATGCACGAATTCGACAAGACGGGGCTGGCAAACATCGTGGCCATGTGCGATGTGGATCCCAATTCGGAGGGCAGCCGCAAATCGGCCGCAGCGCATCCGAATGCAAAGGTATATACCGATTTCCGCAAGATGTTCGACGAGATGGGCAATCAGTTCGAGGCCGTCGTGGTCGAGACTCCCGATTTCTCGCACTTCCCGTGCGTGATGCTGGCTCTCAATCAGGGCAAGCATGTATACGTCGAGAAGCCTATGGGCCGTACGTTCCAGGAGTGTCAGCTCATGATCGACGCGGCGAAACGCAATCCCAATCTCGTGACGCAGGGCGGTAACCAGGGTCACTCGGAGGCCAACTATTTCCAGTTCAAGGCTTGGCTCGACGCAGGCATCATAAAGGACGTGACGGCTGTCGACGCCCACATGAACATGTCGCGCCGCTGGCACGGTTACGATGTCAACATCGATCGTTTCCCCCAGGCGCAGCCCGTACCCGACGGTATGGATTGGGATCTGTGGCACACCACTAGGCAGTTCCACGAGTTCAACGAAAAATATCACCCGGGCAACTGGCGCAGCTGGTACGACTTCGGTATGGGCGCATTGGGCGACTGGGGCGCGCACATCCTCGACACCGTTCACGAATTCCTGAATCTGGGACTGCCTTACGAGGTAGAGCCTATTAAGCTCGAGGGTTGGAACACCTATTTCTTCCCCATGTCGTCGACCATTCGCTTCAAGTTCCCGCGCCGCGGCGAGATGCCGCCCGTGGCCATCACGTGGTACGACGGACTCAACAACTATCCGCAGTTGCCCGACGGTTACGGCGGTTCGAAACTCAGCGGCGACGTTCCGACCATCAACGGTCAGAAGGCGCAAGCCATAAAGCTCAACCCGGGTAAGATCATCTATGCCAAGGATATGATTTTCAAGGGAGGATCGCACGGATCGACTCTCTCGATCATCCCCGAGGCCAAAGCCAAAGCTATGGCCGACAAGTTGCCCGAGGTTCCGAAAAGTCCGTCGAACCACTTCGAGAACTTCCTGCTCGCCTGCATGGGCGAGGAGAAATCGCGTTCGCCGTTCGAGGTGTTCGGTCCTCTGTGTCAGGTATTCTGCCTCGGCGTGATGGCTCAGCGACTGAACAGCAAGATCGTCTTCGACCGCGACACCAAGCGCATCGTGAACAACCGCTTCGCCGACGCCATGCTGACGGGTACGCCCCCGCGCAAGGGCTGGGAAGAGTTCTACAAGATGTAATACGTTTTAAGGATATTCATGATCCGAGGCTGCCCGACGAATTTGCGGGCAGCCTCTTTTTTCGTGCATTATATCGGTTTGCGGCCATATCCGTCATTCCGCATTTTGCGGCTTGGCAGCATGACGTGATATAATAAATAAGGAATGCAGTTCTGCGAACCGCAATTTACACGAGTCCGTAAAAACGCAATCTGTCATGCCTCACGAACGACCTTATCCTGCGGCAATTTGATCTCTATGGAAGCCCCCGACCACTGATTGATCTCGTGCGCCACGTCGTACAAAATGGCGCCGTCGCTCGCTGCGACCCGCACATCGAGCTTAAACGGACGGCAATCGTCCACATCGCGCGAGACGGGCAGAGTCTGCGGAATCACATATACATAAGCTATTATCGAATCGCATTCGGCCGTGACGACCCGCAGATCGCGCGATGCCGAAGCCTCGGCCGAAGCAGCCTCGCTGCCCGCCGACACGAAGTCGCACCGCTCGCCCGACGAATCGAATCCGCCGCACATAACGAAAATATCGTAACGCCGCAACTCGGCGAAATCGCTGTGAATGTCGATCATAAACTTTCGTGCCATCATAGTCCGTTTTCGGGGCGTCGTGCGCCATTGAACTCCACAAAAATAGCAATTATTTGCACATATTTAGAAATATTTGTAAATTTGCCTGCTATTTGTACCGAAATGGAGCTTGGCAAAAGATATTCCGTCACCTATAAAGGTTTGAAAAACAGCTCTTACGACTTCCGATTCGAAGTCGACGAGGACTTGTTCGCCGCCTACGAGAGTAAGGAGATCAAGGACGGACGATGCGACGTAGGCGCGGTTATGCGCAAGGAGAGCGACACGCAACTGGTGTTCGATGTCGCGATCGAAGGTTACGCCGTATGCGAATGCGACCGCTGCCTGGAAGATTGTCGCGTGCCGATCGATTACGAAGGCAGGCTGACCGTACGCGTGTCGGACGAAGCGGGCGAGTACGATGGCGACGTGATGTGGATCGCCCCCTCGGAGGACGAGATCGATCTCACACAATATATTTATGAGAGCATAGTACTTTCGTTGCCTTACCGGAGAGTTCATCCCGAAGGTGAATGCAACCCCGACATGCTGTCGCGTTTCACGGCGGCGGAAGAGGCCGACCTGAGCGAGGCGATGCCCGACGAAGAGGAGAGCGAACCGCACGGCATAAGCGAGGGTGACTTCAATAAGTTGGCAGCATTGAAGGCTCGCATGCAGGGCGAGGACAACGAAACGAAACCGTAAGATAAAGACAACAAGTAACTTAAAATTGATATTGTAAAATGGCACATCCTAAACACAAAGTCTCGTCGACCCGACGCGATAAGAGAAGAACCCACTACAAGGCCGTAGTTCCCACGGTCGTAACCTGCTCTAATTGCGGCGCTTCGGTGCTCTATCACCGTGTATGCCCCGAGTGCGGTTTCTATCGCGGCAAGCTGGCTATCGAAAAGAAAGCCGAATAGTGCGATCGCAAACTACGGAGAGAGCCTCGTTACGTGCGCTCTCTCCTGTCATTATATGCCGTCGGCTCTCGGCTCACGGGCGTGGGTACATGTCGGGGATTGCCCGACGCGGAAAAGACGGACATGTAACGATTTTTATTTAACCGACACCTTAAATAAAAAATCCTATGTTAAAGATTGGTATTGACGCTATGGGAGGCGACTTCGCGCCCGAAGCGGTCGTCAAAGGAGCGATAATGGCTCTCGACGCCGTCGGCGAAGACAGCCGCATCGTTCTCTTCGGCGACGAGGCGAAGATCGCGGCGCAGTTGACGGCAGAAGGCTGCGACCCCGAGCGTTTCACGATAGTCAACACCACCGAGGTGATAGAGATGGGCGATCATCCCGCCAAAGCTTTCAAAGCCAAACCCGATTCGAGCATAGCCGTAGGTTTCGGTTATCTGGCCAAAGGCGCCGTCGACGGATTTGCCAGCGCAGGCTCGACCGGAGCCATGATGGTGGGATCGATGTATGTGGCCAAACCCGTGAAGGGCGTCATCCGCCCCACCATATCGACCCTGATCCCGACCCTGAGCGGCGCACCCGCCGTGATGATGGACGTGGGGCTGAACGTCGACTGCAAACCCGAGGTATTGGCGCAGTACGGACTCATCGGATCGATCTATGCGGAATCGGTGCTCGGCATAAAGAATCCGCGCGTGGCCCTGCTCAACATCGGCGAGGAGGAGGCCAAAGGAAACGCACAGACGCAGGCGGCATATCAGCTCATGAAGGCCGACGGCGAAAAGGGACTCTACAATTTCGTCGGCAACGTCGAGTCGTCGTACATCTTCACGGGCAAAATAGCCGACGTGGTGATATGCGACGGTTTCGTCGGCAACATCGCGCTGAAAATGGCCGAGGGGCTCTACGTGATAAACGCCAAGATGGGTACCATGAACCCGTTCTGGAACGCCATGAACTACGAGAATGTCGGCGGCACACCCGTGCTGGGCGTGAATGCCCCCGTGATGATCGGCCACGGCAAATCGACTCCCGAGGCTATCAAGAACATGATACTCTCGCTGGAGCAGAGCATCAAATCGCGTGTGACCGACAAGATCCGCGAGGCTTTCAAGGATTCCGAACCTGCCGAGGAAGCGTAACCCGCCCGTATGAAACACGAAAACGGCTGCTCCGACAACGGGCAGCCGTTTTTCATGTCGCGCCTTTTCGCAACAATCCCTACTCCTTGAATCCCTGAGCGCGCAACTTTATGTCGCTGCCGTCGGGCGTCACGAGGTAGGCTCCCGTCGACTCGCGAGTGATGTGCCCCACCACGTCGACCAGCCCCAAACGCATGACCTGCTCCTGCATGGCCAGCGGCACGGTGAACATCAGCTCGTAATCCTCGCCGCCGTTGAGCGCGGCCACCACGGGATCGGCGTGCATCTCCTCGGCCAAAGCCGTGGTCTGCTTGGCGATTGGAATGCGGTCGAGATATATCCGCGCACCGCATTTCGATGCTTTGCATATCTGCAACACCTCGCTCGCCAAACCGTCCGAAATATCGATCATCGACGTGGGCACGATCTTCTCCTCGGCCAACGCCTCGATTATGTCTTTGCGCGCCCGCGGTTTCAGATAGCGTTGCAACAGATATTCGTAACCTGCGAATTGCGGTTCGGGATTGTCTACGTCGGCCAACACGCGCTTCTCGCGCTCCAGCAGTTGCAACCCCATGTAGGCCGCACCGAGATTGCCCGTAATACATATCAGATCGTTGAACTGCGCGCCGCTTCTATATGCCAACGACTTGCGCCGCGCACGCCCTACGGTCGTGATGCCTATCGTCAGACCCGTCATCGACGCGCGCGTGTCGCCGCCCGCCAGATCGATCCCCAACTCCTTGCATGCGAACTCGATGCCTTCGTAGAGATCTTTCAACGCCTCGACCGACATTTTCGACGACACACCGAGCGATACCATTATCTGCTCGGGCAACGCGTTCATGGCGAGAATATCGCTCACGCCCGCCGTTACCGCCTTATACCCCAAATGCTTGAGAGGGAAATAGGTGAGGTCGAAATCGACGCCCTCCAACAGCGCGTCGGTCGATACCGTTATCGCCTCGTCACGCCCCGCGGCTATCACTGCGGCATCGTCGCCCACACCCTTCAGGGTCGATTTGTTGTCGGCCGTCGCGGTCCGTGTCAATTCGTCTATTAGTCCGAACTCTCCCAGTTCGGCTATTTCGGTTCTCTTCTTGTCGTTCATGATGGTTTCGTTGTGTCCGCAAAGATACTCTTTTCGCGCCGACCGCGCAAAAGTTTGTCGCCCCAATCGGTCGGGCCATGCGCACCGAAGCGACATGTTTCGCGATTAATTTTGCGATATAGTTGCCCGCAGCGATGTTTTTTTCGTAAGTTTTTGTAATTTTGGCAGCGTATAAGGTCCAAAACATAATACTTTTATGCTGAATATAATATTGTTCGGAGCGCCCGGATGCGGCAAAGGCACGCAGGCGGCGCGTATCAAGGAGAAGTACAACATCAACCATATCTCGACGGGCGAGGTCATCCGCGGCGAGATAGCGCGCGGCACGGAGCTGGGCAAGAGCATGCAGAGCTACATCGAATCGGGCCGTCTGGCACCCGACTCGATCGTAATCGGCATGATCCGCAACTATCTGAAAGAGCACCGCGACGCCGCGGGCAACATTTTCGACGGTTTCCCGCGCACCACTGCGCAGGCCGAGGAGTTCGACCGCATTCTGGCCGAGGACGGCGAGAGCGTCAACGTGATGGTTTACATGGACGTTCCCGAGGAGGAGCTGGTGAAGCGCATATTGCTTCGCGGCAAGGATTCGGGTCGCGCCGACGACGCTTCGGAGGATGTGATCCGCAACCGCATCTCGGTATACCGCGATCAGACAGCCGTGGTGGCCGACCACTACGACAAGCACGGCAAGTATGCCGCCATCGACGGCGTGGGCAGCATGGACGAGGTGTTCGACCGCATCTGCGAGGTCATCGACGCCAATCGCTGACACCCCCACTATCGCGGGTAACCGAAACTGAATCCGTGCGCGTCGCGATGCGCGTACGCCGCCTACGGAAAGAAGAAACATTATTTTATGTCACTTTTTTCGTCGTAATTATTGCAGATTACTTTTTTTTGGTTACCTTTGCGTCGCTAAAGTGCCTCAGGACCATTACAGCGGCAAGGCAGGCACGATAGCGGTAAGGCCCATTCGTCTATCGGTTAGGACGCAAGATTTTCATTCTTGAAAGAGCAGTTCGATTCTGCTATGGGCTACGACTTATGTCCCTTGCGGGCATTTGACAGGTGGACAGTGATTTCGACGCCCCACGGGGTGTTAATCGAAGCGGAAGCTTCAAGAAATCGGGACGAAGAACGTGATCCGACAGTTCGGCAGGTCTTCGATCCCTTTTGAAACGGATAAATAAAAAGTAAAAATAAAAGTTAGGAAAAATTATGGCAAATCACAAGTCATCGAAGAAAAGAATTCGCCAGACCGTCACCAAGCGCGCGCACAACCGTCTGTATCACAAGACTGCGCGTAACGCCGTGAAGGCTCTGCGCAATACTGCCGAGAAGAGTGCTGCCGAGGCTCTGCTGCCGAAGGTATCGTCGATGCTCGACAAGTTGGCTAAGCACAACATAATTCACAAGAACAAGGCCGCTAACCTCAAGAGTTCGCTGGCTCTGCATGTGAATGCACTGTAAGACATAACGCAACAGCGATATAAGTCGAATCGGCTCCGAGTCCTCGGGGCCGATTTTCTTTTCGCCACGCACTCGTCGGCAGCAGCTTCGTCCGCAGCAGAAACCGATTTTCGACTCCACACTTTTCTTGATGGTAAAAGGGTTTCTGCCATGCCACCGAGCCGTAAGCAGACGGGCGCAAGAGCATCTACCGTGTAAGGCTCGCGAGGCTGGTGAGTGGGGCTGTACCTGCGCCCTTTTTCATATTATTCGGGGCGCGGCCTGCGGCACGCATGACAATATATATTTATGCTGTTCGCCGACGGCGGAG
>CAUDHE010000064.1 GCA_958449275.1 uncultured Alistipes sp.
GCACGCCCAGCCGATATGTCGGGCGTATGTTCGTTCGCCGCTTCGACGGTAACGGCCGGATATGCGTCGAGTGCGGTCTCCGCGATTTCCTCCAATATATCGGGTGCGGGCGGTGCGTCGTACGAAAGACGACGATAACCCAGCGTCAGGGCAAGCAGGAGCATCGCCGCGACGGCCGAACGGCGCAGCCACAACGCGACGACGTTGCCATGCGGCGGTAGCGATGCCGCCGCGTCGCGCTCCGAAGCGCGAACTATGTCGTCCCACAGATTTTCGGGGGCGGGCTCGCGGTAGTCGGCCATGCGGTCGCGCAGATCGTTCAGCCATTTGTCATTCATATCGTCGGTGTGTGCGTTCATATTCTCGGATGCGTTTGGCCAACATGTTTTTGGCTCGGTGGAGTTGCGATGCCGACGAACTCTCGGCTATACCCAGCATGTCGGCTATTTCTCGGTGGCTTCGGCCTTCGAAAACGTAGAGGTTGAAAACCGTTCGGTAACCCGTCGGCAGGCCGCGGATCAGATCGTGTATGACCGATCGGGGAATGTCGGCCAAAGGCGGCGGATCGCCGTCGTCATCCGCCGTGTCGGGCAGATCGCGGTCGGGCAGCGCAGTGTCGAACCGCTCGCGTCGCTTCAGACTTTTCAGGGCTTCGTTTACCGTTATGCGGGTCATCCATGCGCGGAGCGAACCCGTGCCGCGGTATTCGAATCTCCCGACGGCCGAAAAGATCTTTACGAAACTCTCCTGCAACACGTCGCGCGCCTCGTCGCGGTCGGCGACGTAACGCGATGCGACAGCGGTCAGGTAACCTATATAACGGACGTACAGCTCCTTCATCGCGGCGGAGTTGCCGGCGCGAACGAGCTGTACGAGTTCCGTTTCGTCGATGTTTTCGGTTCGGGTCATGGTTGCGTGCGGGGCGCGGGGCTTCGTGCCCGGCTTCGGTCGCGGGTTTCGTGCGCGGTGCCGAAGCGGCGTGTTTGCAAAGTTAATCGTTTGTCGCGATTCTCGGTAGCCAAGCGCGATTATTCGTCGCGCGGTCGCGCGCGAGGCTATTTGAGAACCATCTCGGGACGCACTTCGGCTATTCCCGTGCCTTCGGCCGTGGTCTCGCGCGTGCGGTAGTCGAACTCGGTCGACTTGACGCCCGAGAACGATTGCCATGTGAGCTTGAGTTTGACCGTTTGGCCTTGCGTGTCGGGCAGACCGTTGAGTCTGAATGCCACGATGCCGTCGCCCCAGATACGCTGGCCGTCGCCGTTGCTGTCTTGGCGGAACTGCACCTCGTAGGGATTCTCGGGATTGATGCCCGTCACGAGATTGACCAGATGAGGCGTGCGGTTGTCGCCCTCCCATTTGGTACGGAAACGCAACGTGAGGTAGCCGTCCTCGGCGATGGTGACCCAGTCGCGTACGATCTCCACGGGATCCTGGCGGGTCAGCCCCTCGGCTTCGGCCTCGGCGACGGTGATGGCCGACTTGGTAAGAATGCTGTCGATCCAGTTGACATACACCAGCTGATCGTAGTTCTCGCTCTTCTCCTGAAGGCGGGTGTAGTTGGTCAGCGCGCGCACCTCCTTGTCGCCGAACGGCGATCCCTTCATGTTGACGGGTTCGAGCGTGGTGTTGTCGTCGAGCTGCATGTAGAACGACTGCGAATCGACGGGTTTCACCGTCACCAGACCGTTGGGATAGAGATACCAGTATCCGTCGTCGTTGTCGTCGTCGCACGCGACGAATCCGCCGAGTGCGAGCAAGGTCGTCAGGCCCCAAAGGAGCGATTTCATTTTTCTCATCTTGTTTTGTTTTTTGAAAGTTGTTTTTATTTGTCTCTGTCCGTAAAATCGCGGAATTAGGAAACATTGCATGCACAATGCAAAAATTTCCCCATTTTTTGATTTTGCGACGGCAAAATTGAGTTTGCCCGCAAAATCCTCGTCGGGTACGGACACCCTCAAGCGGCGGACTGCGGCTGACGGCATGGATTCCGCATAATCGAACTTCGTTTGTTTCTGCCGAGACTTTTAGTATCTTTGCAACGCTTAATGTGTAAGCGCGACGACAATAAATTTTATAGTATTATGCTGCGAAATCTGTTATGCGTATCGTTGTCCGCGGCGTTGCTCTCCGCGGGGTGGCTGGGCGGCAGCGGATTCACGCTGCTCGTCGCATTCGTTCCCCTATTATATATAAGTGCCGCATACGGTCCCTCGGCCCGCGATTTTCGACGCATGGCGGGATGGGCCGCACTCACGTTCGCGGTGTGGAACATAGCCACCATATGGTGGGTGTGGAACGCCGCTCCCGCAGGTGTGGTAGCGGCGACGGCCTTTTCGGGATTCTGGAGTCTCGCGGCTTTCATGCTTTTCCATTACGTATCGAAACGCTCTCCCAAGCCCGTGGCTTACGTCCTGTTGGCGGCCGCATGGGTGTCGGGCGAGTATCTGTATACTCATGCCGAGGTGCTGTCGTTCCCGTGGCTTACGCTCGGCAACGGATTCAGCGGCTCGCCGTGGGCCGTGCAGTGGTATGAGTGGACGGGCGTCATGGGCGGTTCGGTGTGGGTGCTGGCATGTAATCTGGCCGTGTTCGAAGCCCTGCGCCGCCGCAGCGTGCGCACTGCGGTGCGTGCGGCGGTAGTGGCGATCGTTCCCGTCGTCGTGTCGCTGATAATATATGCGAATTACGAACCCGAGGCGGAGAGCGTCGAGATCGCCGTGGTGCAGCCGAACGTAGATTGCTACGAGGAGAAATTCGCGGGCAGCGAACGCGCGCAGTTGCAAAATCTGCTCGATCTGGCGGACCGAACGCCACTCGGCGCGCGAATAATCGTGATGCCCGAAACGGCTCTGCCCGAACGGTTGCGCGACGACGATCCTCAGTCGGGTGCGACGGTGCGTGCATTGCGCGAGCGGATCGATTCGCTTCGTCCGGGTACCATGATCGTTGCGGGGGCTACTACGGTGAAACTTTACGGTGAGGGCGAGCCTCGTTCGGCGACGGCGCGGGCGGGGAGCGGATTTTATTACGATATCTACAACTCGGCCGTGGCCGTGAACGGCGACGGCGATACCGACGTGCATCATAAGATGCGGCTGGTTATAGGCGTCGAGGCGATGCCGTTCACCGATCTGCTCGGATTCGTCGATTTGGGCGGCGTGACGGGGCAATTGGGCCGCAACGACCGAGCCGCGGTGTTCGTGAAGGACGGTGCAGCGGTCGGTCCCGCTATATGTTACGAGGCCCTTTACGGCGACAGCTTCGCGAGATTCGTGCGCGAGGGGGCCGAAGCGATGCTCGTGATGTCCAACGACGGATGGTGGGGCGATACGGCGGGCCACAGACGGCTGTTCGATTTCTGTCGTCTGCGAGCCGTCGAGACGCGGCGCGCCATAGCCCGCAGCGCCAATACGGGAGTGTCGGGATTCATCACCTCGCGCGGCGACGTGACGGCCCGTCTCGACTGGGACATGCGGGGTGTGCTGACCTCCGACGTGGAATTGTCGTCGCGCCGCACGGCTTATGTCGCCTACGGCGACTGGGTGGGGCGGCTGGCGTTGCTCTTGACGGCATTGTGCATGCTGTGCCACTCGGCATATAGAATACGACGTAAAAATCATTTAGTCAATTGATAATACTCTATGAACTACTCTCAGACCATCGATTATCTCTTTTCGTCCATGCCCTCGTTCCAGCAGGTGGGGGCCGATGCCTATAAACCCGGACCCGAGCGCATAATCGAGTTTTGCCGCCATTTGGGCAATCCGCAGCGTAATTACCGTACCATCCATGTGGCGGGCACCAACGGCAAGGGATCGGTGTCGCACATTCTGGCGTCGGTGCTTCAGCAGGCGGGATACCGCGTGGGGCTTTACACGTCGCCCCATCTGAAGGATTTCCGCGAGCGCATACGCGTCGACGGCGAGATGATCCCCAAGCAGAAAGTGGTGAATTTCGTGGATAAGCATCAGGCCAAGATGCGCGAGCTCGATCTTTCGTTCTTCGAGACGACGACGGCATTGGCATTCGACCACTTCGCTCACAGCGAGGTGGAGGTTGCCGTAATAGAGACGGGCCTGGGCGGCCGTCTCGATGCCACGAACATCATAACGCCTATGCTGAGTGTGGTGACCAACGTGGGGATGGAGCACACGCAGCTGCTGGGCGACACGCTACGCAAGATCGCGGCCGAGAAGGCGGGTATAATCAAGAAGAGCATTCCCGTGGTGTTGGGCGAGTCGAACGAGGACTACGACGATGTGTTCGAGGAGTATGCCGCCGCCGCGAAGTCGCATGTGGTATATGCGCAGAAGCGGTTCCGCTGTGTCGACCATTACGTCGAAGGCGACACGCAGCACATACGTGTGGAGCGCCTGCGCGACGGTCGCGTTTACGACCTGAAGGTCGATTTGCTGGGCGATTATCAGTTCAACAACGTCGTAACCGCCGCTGCCGTCGCCGATTATCTGCACGAGGCTACGCCGCTGACCATAAGTCGCCGTGCGTTCGTTGAGGGACTGGCGTCGGCCGCCGAGGCGACTCATCTGTCGGGTCGCTGGCAGATTATCGGACGATCGCCGTTGGTGGTGTGCGACACGGGCCACAATGCCCACGGATTGCGCTACATAGGTGCCGAGCTGAACCGCATGTCGGAGAAGTACGGCCGTCAGATATGCGTGTTGGGCTTCGCCAAGGACAAGAATTTGGACGAGATATTTCCTCTGCTGCCGACGTCGGCGCACTACATATTCACCGAGGCCGGGGTATCTCGGGCATTGCCTGCCGAGGAGTTGGCCGCGAAGGCGGAACGTGCGGGGTTGCGCGGAGAGGTGGTTACGGGAGTGTCGGCTGCATTGGTCCGTGCCCGCGAACTGGCTTCGGCCGAGGACATGATTTTCGTCGGCGGCAGCAATTTCGTCGTGGCCGAGGTGCTGTAAGGCGCGACGGCGGCGGAGAAAGCGGCAATCCGTATTCTCGGGTTGCCGCTTTAAATATCCAGAAATGCCACGTTCATCGATTTGACGGCGACGCCTTCGTCTTCCTTCTTCCGTATGTACAAGTGGGTGAGTATCTCGCCTATGTAGCCCAGTTTGCGTGCGAATATCCTCTCCTTGCGCAGATCCGCGACATAGTTTTCTTCGACAAGGGTCCGTTTGATGCTTTCGCACACGCCGAAGAGAAATTCGCAATATTCGTCGAACAGATCGGTGCGCATCACCGACATATTGGCGAAGCGGTATTTGTGGGCGCGGAACTCGCGGCGGAGAATCTTCGAGTATTCGGGATATTTCTCGCATACGATGCGATTGAGCAGATCGAGACATTCGGGTCCGGTCTCGCGCATGAAATGGCTGTAGCACGTACGTCCCGACAGCAACATGCGCGGTGCGATTACGGGCGATCTCTCCAGCGCTTCGTCTATTTTGGCGGCTGCGGCGTGTGCATCCGCCGCGAATCGCTGCGGGTCGCGGCAGACCGTTTGCGGAATGAATATCGGCTTGGCCAGCGCGGGGACGAGCGACATAGGCAGATATGACGGCAGCGATTTGTCGGAAAATACGCGTCGGTAATGGCAAAGACCTTTGTAGTCGGCGCGCAGGTTTTTCCATAGCCAGTATACGGCCGTCAGCTCGCAATAGTAGCCGTTTTCGTCGGAGATATTATCGCCGCTGTCGTCGGTCTGCATGTTCAGCTCCGTTTCGGGGTGCAGCCGCTTGCCTACATGCAGCGGGAGATATATTCCGCCCTCGATGACGGGGCTCGGCTTGTGATATGCTATGGCGATTCGGATGTCTTTCATATTTCGAGTTTTAATACGGCCTCTATTACGGGCGCCATGTCGTAATATTTGTATTCGGCCAGCCGTCCGCCGAAAATCACATCGGTCTCGCTGTCGGCCAGCTGCTTGTATTTTTGGTACAGGGCTGTGTTGCGTCGGTCGTTTACGGGGTAGAACGGTTCGCTGCCGTCGCGCCATTCGGCGGAGTATTCGCGGCTGATGACGGTCGCGGGTATGTCGTAAACGGCCGAGCCGAACATTTCGAAATGTTTATGTTCGATGATTCGCGTGTAGGGTATGGCCGCGTCGGTGTAGTTCACCACGGCGTTGCCTTGCAGGTTGGGAACGGACAGCGTCTCCTCCTCGAAACGCACGGTGCGGTACTCCAGCTTTCCGAACCTGAAATCGTAGAACTCGTCGATTCGGCCCGTGAAAACTATCTTGTCGGCCATACTTTCCCAGTGTGGGCGGTCGGCGAAGAAGTCGGCGCCGGTGATGGTTTCGGTATCGCCGAACAATCCGTCGATCAGAGGATTGTATCCTCCGACGGGGATTCCCTGATAGGCGTCGTCGAAATAGTTGTTGTCGAAAACGAAGCGGATGGGCAGCCGTTTTATTATGAATGCGGGCAATTCCGAACACTTGCGGCCCCATTGCTTCTCGGTGTATCCCTCTATGAGGGTGTGATATATGTCCTTGCCTACCAGCGCTATGGCCTGTTCCTCCAGATTCCGCGGCTCGGTTATGCCCGCGCGGTTCATTTCGGCCATGAATGCGGCGCGCTGCTCCTCGATCTTACGCCGCGCCTGCTGAGGAGTCGTTATTTCCCCCCCCCACATTTGGCAGAACGTATTCATATTGAACGGCAGGTTGTAGAGCCGCCCTTTGTAATAGGCTATCGGGGAGTTGGTGTAGCGGTTGAATTTGACGATGGAGTTTACCAGATTCCACACCTCTTCGTTCGAAGTGTGGAATATGTGCGCTCCGTAACAATGGACGTTTATTCCGTCTTGTCGGCGACAACGGAGATTGCCGCCCGTGTGCGGCCGTTTGTCGATGGCCAGACACCGTTTGCCTGCCCTCCGCGCGCGATAGGCGAACGTCGCGCCGTAGAGTCCCGTACCGACTATCAGATAGTCGTAATGTTCGAATCGGTTGTTCATCGCGTCGCTTTTTCGATTTCACGGCGTAATGCCTCGATATATCCTTTTCCGAATCGGAGGTCGGGTTCCATGTAGTTGCCCTCTCCCCATTCGTTCCATGACTTGAGGAATGCGATTCTGTCGTGCGGTTCTTTGCGCATTACGACGCTCAATGCCTGCGCCGCATGTTTGCCGAACAGCTCGGGCGTAGAACCCGTAAGCAGATAGCCCGCTCGGCCGCTTCGGGGAGTATGGTCCCAGTTGGGTATGAGCGTCGGGTATACTTCGGCCGAAGAATCGACATCGGAAAGGAATCCGGCGTAAAGTTTTTCGTAGCGGTAGGCGTTGGGTACTCCGAAACAGAATGTGGCCAGTTTGCGAAGCGTGTGCGCGATACGTCCCGTCTTGCGGGCGGTGCGTGCCTCCCACAGTCCGACGGTGTTTACGGCGTCGAATCCCATGTCGAGAAGACGGCGTATCGTGGCGGAGTTTATGTCCTTGTTTATATGGGCGACGAAATGCACTCCGTCCAGACCGTGCTGTCGGGCCAGGTCGTTCCAACGCGCGATGAGGCGATCCGCATGCTTGCAATCGAAGGGGCGATAGATCATGAAAAGCGGTTTCCCGTCGATCTTTATGTAACGTTTGTCCGAGAATGCGGGAAGCAGTGAGCGGAAATGGGTATCGATATCTTCGTCGCCCGGGTATTCCTGCCTTACCAGCGGGCGTTTGATTACCGAGCCGTCTTTGTTCCAGAACTTCGTGTGCCAGCTCTCGTTGGCCCAGCATAGACAGAACGGGAAATCGGGTTTCCCCAAGCGCAATACCTCGTCGAAAGGCAATTCCAGTTCGCGTTTTCCGTTGCCGAACCAGTAGTGGTAGTAACAGAACCCGTATATGCCGGCCTCGGCGGCCAGCTTGGTTTGCTGTTCGCGTACTTGCGGCAGCCGAAGATCGTAATAGCCCAAGTCGGCAGGTACGCGCGGTTGATAGTGCCCTTTGAACAGAGGTTTGGCTTTTCCGACATTGGTCCATTCGGTGAATCCTTTGCCCCACCATTTGTCGTTGTCGGGCGTCGGATGATATTGCGGCAGATAAAATGCTATGATACGGGGATTCTCAGATTCCATGTCTTTGCTGTATGTATCGTTTTATGGCATCGGCCACGCGTTCGCCGTCGAGGGCTGCCGAGACTATGCCGCCCGCGTAGCCCGCGCCCTCTCCTGCGGGAAACAATCCTTCGAGTTCGGGGTGCATGAGCGAATCGGGGTCGCGAGGTATGCGCACGGGGGTCGACGTGCGCGACTCCACGCCGACTACTATGGCGTCGGAGGTCAGATAGCCTTTCATCCTGCGGTCGAACGACGATATGCCCTTGCGCAGCGCCGAAGCGATGAAGGCGGGCATCCATTTGTCGAGCCGCGACGGGGTGAGCCCGGGGATGTAGGATGTGCTCGGCAGCGAGGCCGAGGACCGTCCCGCCACGAAATCCGACACCCGTTGCGCGGGCGCGATCTGCTTCTCGCCTCCGTTGGCGCGTGCCGCTTCCTCCAGTTGCTGTTGGAATACCAACCCCGCCAAGGCTCCGTGCCGAAGCGCGAGGTCGGCGTAATCGTCGGGACGTATCTCGGTCACCAGACCCGAGTTGGCCCATCGCGAGTTGCGTCCGCTCGGCGACATGCCGTTCACCACCGACTGCGCCGCGTCGGTCATGGCGGGCACGATGAAGCCGCCCGGACACATGCAGAACGAATAGACGCCGCGTCCGTCGATCTGGTCGACCAGCGAATACGATGCCGCGGGCAGATATTCGTCGCGGTGGGGTGTATGGTATTGTATGGAGTCTATAAGGCTCTGCGGATGCTCGATGCGCACGCCCATGGCGAAAGGTTTCGCTTCGAGACGCACGCCGCAGCGGTCGAGAGTGTAGTAGATGTCCTTGGCCGAGTGGCCCGTGGCGAGCACCACGGCCGCGCCCTCTATCGTGTTGCCGTTGGCCGTCACGCCGCGCAGACGGCCGCGTTCGATCTTGAATCCCGTGACCTTGCATCCGAAGTGTATCTCGCCGCCAGCCGTGGTGATGGTACGACATATGTTGCTTATGATGCGCGGCAGACGGTCGGTCCCGATGTGAGGATGAGCCTCGAAAAGAATCTCGGGCGTCGCGCCGTGGAACACGAGTGTTTGCAGCGCCTTGTTGTAATCGCCGCGTTTCTTGCTGCGAGTGAACAGTTTGCCGTCCGAGAAGGTGCCCGCGCCTCCCTCGCCGAAAGCGTAGTTCGAATCGGGGTCGATGTCGAGATTGCGGTTTATAAGGGCTATGTCCTGCTTGCGAGGCAGCACTTTCTTGCCGCGTTCGAGCAGGATGGGTTTGAATCCCAGCTCGATGAGACGAAGCGAGGCGAAGAGTCCCGCGGGTCCCGAACCGACCACCACCACTTCGGTCGCGCGGCTGACGTCGGGATAGTCGAAGCGTACGGGCGACGGTTGCGGTTCGCGATCG
Source organism: uncultured Alistipes sp. (assembly GCA_958449275.1). Lineage (GTDB taxonomy): Bacteria > Bacteroidota > Bacteroidia > Bacteroidales > Rikenellaceae > Alistipes. The sequence continues at coordinate 9,428 of CAUDHE010000064.1, forward strand.
ACGAACACCTCCAGCGTAAGGTTGACCTTCACGGGGCTGCGTCGCGCGTCGATGGACCTCTTCAGTACGCGCACCAGAGCCACATCGTCGCGTTTGACGCCCAACGTGCGTGCGGCGAGCGAAGTGTAATGCTCCGCATCGGCGGCTTGCTTCGGCGGGAGTACGAGAGTTACGGTTTTAGGCATAACGGGGTTGTTTGGGGGCGATGGCCGTTCGATGTCTCGGCGTCGTGCTGCGGACGGCGACATGCGGTCCTGCGCGGCGGCGTATGTTGCATCGAACATCCGATCGCATATTTTGTAGATACAAAAGTAGCCAAAAAAAAGTAAATACCTAAAAATTCGTATCACCGCCTCGCGGCTTAATGATAATTTTATTACCTTTGCAAAGCGTTTTTGCGGATATGGTGTAATTGGTAGCCACGTCAGACTTAGGATCTGATGCCGAGAGGCGTGGGGGTTCGAGTCCCTTTATCCGCACTTTCTAAGTCTCCCGAGGGAGACTTTTTTTTGTGGCGTGCCGAAAATTCCGCAGAGTCGAATAAAAACGGAAAATGGCAGGTAATCTGAAGTAAAAATGTTATCTTTGCGGCAGTTGAGTTTCCTCAGGCGGTACGCCCGTCTCGGAATTAAAAGGGAATACCGGTGAGAATCCGGAGCTGTACCTGCAGCTGTAAGTCCCCGTTGATGTTTGTCGCACTTTGGCCATTGGTAATACGATACCGAGAAGGCGCGGCGGACGGGACGAGCCAGAAGACCTGCTCGACCGGATGTGATCGAGCGGCCACGGGTAATTGGCGTTTTGTCGAGTCGGAACAGGCTTGTTCCATTGAGATCGACCCGTATTTTTGACGATAATTTATCCGTTCGTTGCGATCCCGTCGCGAGGAACGGATTTTTTTGTTGTCCGTCGCGGTAGCGGCCTTCGGCCGTGCGATTCGGGCGTTTATCCAGTAAAACGGAGAAAATGATAAAAACATTGCAATATAGGTTATTCGTCTTCCTGGCGGTCATGTCTGCGACGGGCTGCATGAATTGGGACTACGGCGATGAGGAGGATTTTTCGGCTTCGGGCGCCGGTCTGTTCATTACCAACGAGGGTAATTTCCAGTACGGCAACGCCACCTTGTCGTATTACGATCCTGCGTCCATGACTGTCGAGAATGAAATTTTCCGCCGCGCCAACGGCTTCAAGCTCGGCGACGTCGCGCAGTCGATGACCGTTCGCAACGGTGTGGGATGGGTGGTTGTGAACAATTCGCACGTCATCTTCGCCATCGATCTCGATACTTTTCGCGAGATCGGCCGCATCACCGACCTGACCTCTCCGCGATACATCCATTTCCTGAGCGATGACAAGGCCTACGTCACCCAGTTGTGGGACAACCGTATCTTCATCGTCAATCCCAAGCGCTACGAAATCACGGGATATATAGAGTGTCCCGACATGACTATGGAGAGCGGGTCGACCGAGCAGATGGTGCAATACGGCAAATACGTTTACGTGAACTGCTGGTCGTACCAGAACCGTATTCTTAAGATCGACACCGACACCGATACCGTGGTCGACGAACTCAAGGTCGGCATCCAGCCCACGTCGCTGGCTATGGACTGCAACAACAAGATGTGGACGGTCACCGACGGCGGTTACGAGGGTTCTCCCTACGGTCACGAGGCTCCCTCGCTCTACTGCATCGACGCCGCGACGTTCACCATAGAGAAGCAGTTCAAATTCAAGATGGGCGATGCGCCCTCGGAGGTGCAGTTGAACGGCAGCGGCGACAAGCTCTATTGGATCAACGACGACGTGTGGCAGATGGACGTCACGTCCGACCGCATACCCGTGCGTCCGTTTCTGGAGTTCCGCGACACCAAATATTACGGTTTGACGGTCGATCCCGTGCGCGGCGACGTCTATGTGGCCGATGCCGTCGACTACCAGCAGCAGGGGCTGGTCTATCGCTATTCGTCGGATGGCAGTCTGATAGATCAGTTCTATGTGGGCATAATCCCCGGCGCTTTCTGCTGGAAATAACGAAGGACGATCATGAAAAGAAATTTCATAACGATGCTTTTCGTTCTGCTGATCGCGACGATGTCGGCGGCGCAGGAGAAAAATATGGAAGCGGCATCCGACGATCGGATCGGCCGAGTGCTCCGTATCCCCGAAGTTACGGTCGTAGGGCGGCGTTCCATCAAAGAGATCGGCGTGCAGAGAACTGATTTCGATTCTGTGGCGCTCAAGGAGAATATCGCTCTGTCGATGGCCGACGTGTTGACCTTCAATTCTTCGATTTTCGTCAAACAGTACGGCCGTGCGACCCTCTCCACGGTGGCGTTCCGCGGCACCTCGCCCTCGCATACGCAGGTGACGTGGAACGGCATGCGCATCAACAACCCGATGCTGGGCATGACCGACTTTTCGATGATTCCGTCCTATTTTATCGACGACGCTTCGCTGCTGCACGGCACCTCGTCGGTGAATGAAACGGGCGGCGGTTTGGGCGGTGCGGTGAAACTGGCGACCAAGCCCGCCGCGGCCGACGGATTCGGCCTGCAATATATTCAAGGTGTCGGGTCGTTCGGCACTTTCGACGAATTTCTGCGTCTGACATACGGCGACGACCATTGGCAGCTGTCGACCCGCGCGGTATGCTCCTCGTCGCCCAACGACTACAAATACCGTAACCGCGACAAGAAGGAGAATATATACGACGAGGATATGAATATCGTCGGGCAATATTACCCTACGGAGCGCAACCGCAGCGGCGCGTTCCGAGATCTGCATCTGTTGCAGGAGGTTTACTACAATACGGGGCGGGGCGATCGTTTCGGATTGAACGCGTGGTATATCGATTCCGACCGCGAGCTGCCTGTGCTGACCACCGACTATGCTTCCGACATATCGTTCGAGAACCGCCAGCGCGAGGAGACCTTCCGCGGCGTGGTGTCGTGGGACCGCCTGCGCAGCGACCTGAAGATCGCCGTCAAGGCGGGCTACGTCCACACGTGGATGGCTTACGACTACAAACGCGACGTGGGTAACGGCACTATGGCTTCGATGACCCGCTCGCGCAGCAAGATAAATACGTTCTACGGGCAGGCAGACGGCGAGTACTACATCGGCCGCAAGTGGCTCTTCACGGCGAGCCTTGCGGCATATCAGCATCTGGTCGAAAGCGCCGACAAGAACATCATAAAGCAGGACGGCAATACGGCGATCGTGGGCTACGACAAAGGGCGTGTCGAGCTTTCGGGCAGCGTCTCGGCCAAATGGCGGCCGGCCGACCGCTTCGGCATGTCGCTGGTCTTGCGCGAGGAGATGTACGGCACCGATCGGGCGCCACTCATTCCTGCGTTTTTCATGGACGGAGTGATCTCCGAGCGTGGCAATGTCGTAGCCAAAACATCGGTCTCGCGCAACTTCCGATTCCCGACGCTCAACGACCTCTATTTCCTTCCCGGCGGCAATCCCGACCTGCGGAAGGAGAACGGCTGGACCTACGATGCGGGGTTGTCGTTCGCCGCGGGCAAGGCCGAACGATATTCGCTGAGCGGCTCTGTCACGTGGTTCGACTCGCATGTCGACGACTGGATCATCTGGCTGCCGACGACCAAAGGATTCTTCTCGCCGCGCAACCTCAAGAAAGTACATGCCTACGGCGTGGAGTTGCAGGCGAATCTTACCGTAGCATTGGCGCGGGATTGGAAACTCGATCTCGACGGCAACTATTCGTGGACGCCGTCCGTCAACGAGGGTGAACCGATGACCCCTGCCGATCGGTCGGTCGGAAAACAGTTGCCGTACGTACCGCGACACTCGGCGACGGCGACCGGACGCCTTTCGTGGCGCACGTGGTCGCTGTTTTACAAATGGTGCTGGTACAGCCGACGCCATACCATGTCGAGCAACGACATGACGCTGACGGGCTATCTGCCGCCATACTTCATGAGCAACGTCACACTCGAAAAGGGATTTTCGCTTCCGTGGGCCGATCTGTCGCTGAAGGGTGCCGTCAACAATCTTTTCGACGAGGAGTATCTTTCGGTGTTGTCGCGTCCCATGCCCGGAATCAATTTCGAGATTTTCATAGGCATAACCCCGAAGTGGGGCCGTAGAAAGTAATTGCCGAGCCTTTGCACACCGACAATCTCATCCCGTCGGCAGCGCGCGACATGCCCTTAGGACGTTCGGGGTGGCGTTCGGCCTGCAATGTCGCCGTGTGTTACGCGTGCGGCTTCGGCCGACGTGAATGACGCGGATGGCGGGGCCGAATCATCTGTCGGCTCGTCGCGGCCATTCGCCGATCTCCATGTCGCGGATGTCGTCGCCGTCGATGGTGAAACGCACTGCCGTGCGCACCTTGTGGAATCCGTATTCGCCCGCCGCGCCGGGGTTTATGTGCAGCAGCGAGCAGGCGGGGTCGTACATGACTTTGAGTATATGCGAATGCCCCGCGACGAATATGTCGGGCCGCACGCTCCGTATCATTTCGACGGCCTGCGGCGAGTAGTGGCGCGGATAGCCTCCGATGTGCGTCATGAGCACCCGTTTATTTTCGCATTCGAAGCACGCGAACTCTTTGTAGACGCGACGCGTCGTGCCGCCGTCGATATTGCCGTAAACGCCGCGCAGCGGTTTGAATGCGGCGATTCGGTCGGCGAGTTCGAGCGAGCCGAAATCGCCTGCGTGCCATATTTCATCCACGTCTTGCAGGAATCTGCGCAGCGTGTCGTCGAATGTGCCGTGAGTGTCCGAGATTATTCCTATTCTTTTCATGGAGAGTATTTGCCTGCAAAGATAGTGGAATTATCAAGTCGGCGACAATGATGTTCCGACAAAGATTTCGCCCTGCCGATTGTCGGGCAGGGCGATTTTATCGACGGGTCATTTCATTTGTCCGTCGTCGTTATCTCGACCAAGGCAGGCAATTTCTGAAATATGCTTGCCGTAGTTACTTTTATACGTTTCACGTTTTCCGCCTCCACGGATTGAAAAACGTTTTTGAGTTTTTCGGCGTTGGCGTTGATCGGTTGTCCGTTCAACGTTATTTTGTATCTCGGATTCAACATCACTTTGGGGTCTTCGTTCCAAAGATCGAAAAACGGCGCATAATTCAGAATATCGAACAGTGTTTTTCCCGTCAGCCGTTTATCGGGCGTGATGTCCATTTGGTAATGATGTCTGTGCAGTTTCAGTTTCAGCAGGTCCGAGATGTCGGATTCCACGCCGTCCTCATACGTCAGCGTCAACGGCTGTTCGAACTCGTAATGGCGCATCATGTCGAGCGGGAACAGCATTTTCTTGTATCCCGCGCCGCCGATTTCGGCTATGTAGGCG
>CAUDHE010000065.1 GCA_958449275.1 uncultured Alistipes sp.
GGCGCGAAGCGTTGAACGATATAATCGACATCGGCATGCGCGTCGACAGACGGCAGGCAGCCCGCGGGCGGCAGGCGGCGGAGAATGCAAACGAGTGTTAAGCGAGTTGCGGGCCTCTGCTCCGCAGAGGCTGCGGCACGCGCTGTTCTGCGAACTGCATTTCTTTTATTATACGCATTTCCTGCACCTCTCCGCTAGGGTGCGGCCCGAGAACGTCATAAATTTATTATGTGACAGTCAGTCAAAGAGACACGCACAAAAAAAGGCCGCTAAAGATGTGCTCGGCCTTGAAAAAAAATATTGAGGGATTTGATTGGGAAATGTTCGTCGTTTAATGTCGGTTGTCGCTTATGTCGGATCTCGCACAAGAATTTTTATGCAAGGCGAAAACAAGACGGGCCGTTCACTTAATACTATGCCATCGTAATCAAATTATCGTTGAGTAATCTCGATTTTTTACTTTCGGATCACTTTGCAAATATCAAAAATATATTTCGAAATAAAAAATAAAATCAACAAAACATTACATTTTTGTCTTAAACTACGCATATTTACCCATCAAAAGCACGATTGCATCGACGAACAAACGCCGCCGATTGCGAAGTCGGCGCCTAAAGATTATCTTTGCGGAACAAAAAAACAGACGTTATGAAAATCTTGAAAATCCTGCTGACGGCACTGTCGCTGACAGCGACCGCGGCATACGGACAGGACGGCGAATACCGCCGCTGCACCATGCGCGAGGTATGGAAAGCCTATGAGGCTTTCGACGCCGTTTTTCTCGATGCCGAAAAACAGATCTACAAAACCGACACGTCGTTTCCCCATGCGACAGACCGTTTCAACGGCGCCGCGGCGATCTGGTGCCAGCCCATATTCTGGAATATGGCGATGGACGCATACCGAATTGCCGATCGGCGGGGACTGAAACGCAAGGCGCAACGTTACGAAGAGTCGGCGCGACGCATCTTCGAAGGCGAGAAGGCTCACTACACGGGATTCGATTTCGACGACAACAACGAAAATACGGGCTGGTTCATCTACGACGACATAATGTGGTGGACCATATCGCTCGCGCGGGCCTACGGTATTTTCGGCGACGAGGAGTATCTGCGCCTCTCGGAGGAGAGTTTCCGCCGCGTGTGGCACGGCTCGGCCAAGGTCGGCGACACGGGATCGTACGACAGCGAACGCGGCGGCATGTTCTGGCGCTGGTACCCCATACGCAATCCCGAGCCCAACCGCTCGGGCGACGGCAAGATGGCCTGCATAAATTTCCCGACCGCGGTGGCAGCCATGCTGCTGTACGAAAGCGTCCCCGCCAACCGCGAGGAGGGCGGCGACTACCCCACCCGCGACGAGTATTTGAAAAAGGGGCTTGAGATATACGACTGGGGCGAAAAGAATCTGTTCGATCACGCCACGGGGCGCATAGCCGACAGCCGTCACGGCGACGGAGAACCCGCATGGAAAACGCACGTATACAATCAGGCCACGTTCATCGGCGCCTCGGTCCTGCTTTATCGCGCCACGGGAGAACGCCGCTATCTCGACAACGCCGTAAAAGCCGCGGACCACACCGTGGGAGCCATGTCGGCCGAGCACGGATTGTTGCCTTTCGAGAGCGGCATAGAACAGGGGATCTACACAGCCATCTTCGCTCAATATATGGCGATGCTCGTCCATGACTGCGGTCAGCGGCAATATCTGCCCTTCATACGCCGAAACATCGCTGCGGGATGGGCCAATCGCGATGCTTCGCGCGGTATATGCGGCGGCGAATATTGGCGGCCGCTGTCGGCCGACGAGACGGTCGATTCATATTCGGCATCGGGCATCCCTGCGCTGATGCTCGCATTTCCGCCCGAAAAATAGAAATTAACGGAATATTGTTTATATTTGTCGAAAGACGAAAACCGAATAAACTTTTGACCTTATGAAAAGACTGACATTGCTCGCCGCCGCGCTCGCAACGGGCATGGGCGGAGTTTGCCAGACTCCCTATTGGCAGGACGTGGCCACGGTGGCGGTGGGACGCGAGAACCCGCGAACCGAATTCGTGACCTTCCCGTCGCCCGAAAAAGCGGCCGAGCGCAATTTCGCGGCCTCGGACAACTACCGTCTGCTCAACGGCACGTGGAAATTCAAATATTACGACGCTTACGGCGACGTACCTGCGTCGGCGACCGATCCCGCGACCGACGCTTCGTCGTGGGACGACATAAAGGTCCCGGGCAACTGGGAGCTTCAGGGTCACGGCACAGCCATATACGTCAATCACCCCTACGAGTTCCAAACGCGCAATCCGCAGCCGCCCGCACTCCCCGAGGCCAATCCGGTGGGCATATATCGCCGCGAATTCGCCATCGGCCCCGAATGGGCCGGCAAGGATATTTTCCTCAACCTGGCGGGAGCCAAATCGGGTGTATACGTCTACGTGAACGGCCGTGAAGCCGGTTACAGCGAGGATTCGAAGGATTTGGCGAGCTTCCGCATAACCGACTACGTAAAGCAGGGCGACAACACCCTCGTGCTGAAAATATTCCGATGGAGCACGGGATCGTATCTCGAGTGTCAGGATTTCTGGCGCATAAGCGGCATCGAGCGCGATGTGTATCTCAGCGCGCAGGCCAAGACGACCATACGCGATTTCGACATAGTATCGACGCTCGACGACGACTATCGCAACGGTATCTTCGCCCTGAAAATAATCACCTCGGGCGACGACGAGTGCGAGGTGGGTTACGACCTCAGGGACGCCTCGGGCAAGAGCGTACTTTCGGGCGCGCGGTCGGTGCGAGGAGGAGAGTCGGCGCGTTTCGAAGGCGCCGTACCCGACGTGAAGAAGTGGTCGGCCGAGGATCCCGCTCTGTACAGCCTCACGATGTACGTACGCAGCGGAGGCGAAACCGAATACATACCGTTCAACGTGGGATTCCGCCGTTTCGAGATCACGCAGATCGCCGAAAAGAGCGAATCGGGACGCCCCTACGACGTATTTCTGGTGAACGGTCAGCCCGTCAAATTCAAGGGTGTGAACGTTCACGAACACAACGAGTTCACGGGTCACTATCTCTCGGAAGAGGACATGCGCCGCGACTTGGAAACCATGCGCCGCAACAACATCAACGCCGTGCGCACCAGCCACTATCCGCAACCTCGACGTTTTTACGAGCTGTGCGACGAAATAGGCATATACGTCTATTGCGAAGCCAACATCGAATCGCACGGAATGGGATACAGCCTCAACAAGGGCGGTTCGCTCGCCAACAATCCCGCATGGAAAGCGCCTCACCTCGACCGTATAAACAACATGTACGAAATTTATAAGAACTACCCCTGCGTTACCATCTGGTCGCTCGGCAACGAGGCGGGCAACGGCTACAACTTCTACCTGGGATACGAACTCGTAGCCGACAAGGAGCACGGCGAAGGACGCATGAACCGCCCCATATGCTACGAACGCGCGCAATGGGAGTGGAACAGCGACATGTATGTTCCGCAGTACCCGGGCGCGAGCTGGTTCGAGAGCATAGGACGCCGAGGTGCCGACCGCCCCATCGTGCCGTCGGAATATGCTCATGCAATGGGCAATTCTACGGGTTCGTTGTGGCTGCAATGGCAGAGCATATACAAATATCCCAACCTTCAGGGCGGATTCATCTGGGACTGGATCGATCAGGGCTTCGCCGAGAAGGACGAAAACGGCGTGAAATACTGGACCTACGGCGGCGATTACGGAATAAATCCCCCGAGCGACGCCAACTTCCTATGCAACGGCATCATAAATCCCGATCGCACGCCCCACCCCGCCATGGCCGAGGTGAAATACGCATACAGCGACATAGCGTTCGAACGCGGCACGGCCGAAAACGAATACAAGGTCGTGAACCGATTCTATTTCAAGGGACTCGACGACTACAAGATACGTTACACCTATTTGGCCGACGGCGTGCCCGTACAGTCGGGCAGCCTGACAGTCGACGCCGCTCCGCAATCGACTGCCGCCATAGTCGTTCCCGCGATCGAGCGTAAGATGCGCGAGGACAAGTCGTACGTGCTGAAGCTGGAAGCCGTGACGACCCGCGAAGACCGCATGATTCCCGCCGACTTCGTCGTAGCCCACGATGCGTTCGAGATAAGCAAAGCTGCCCGATTCGACTACGCTTCGGCACCGAGCAAGACTCTGAAGGTGACGGAAAACGACGACGCGATAACCGTCACGGGCGGCAAGGCGTCGTTCGTATTCGACAAGCGTAAAGGCATCGTCACCTCGTACAAATACGGCAACCGCGAGATTCTCGCCGACGGTTTCGGCCTGCGGCCCAACTTTTGGCGAGCGCCGACCGACAACGACTTCGGAAACGGAGCGCCTGCGCGTTGCGAGGCTTGGCGCACGGCAAGCAACGAATTCAAGGCCGACGCCGCAGTATCGAACGGAGACAACGGCGTTACGGTGAATGTCGTCTACACGCTGCCATACGGCGCGGCGCTCGAAGTAGCCTACATAATCAACTCGGCGGGACATCTCACCGTAAAGAGCGACTACTCGGGCGGCGAGGGCGACAACCTGCCCGAACTGCCGCGTCTGGGAGTACGTTTCCGCCTGCCGCGCAGTATGGAGAGCTTCAGCTATTACGGCCGCGGCCCCGAGGAGAACTATTGGGACCGCAACAACGGTACATTGCCCGGGCTTTACGCCACTACGGCAACAGCCGAAAACTACCCCTACGTACGTCCGCAGGAGACGGGACACCACACCGATACGGAATGGATCCGCTTCAAGAACCTGGAGCTGATCGCCGACGACGCTATGGAGTTCAACATACTGCCCAACGCCATAGAAGAGTATGATCCCGCCACCGCCACCAAGCGCGACTGGCAATGGCGCCGTTTCTTCGACGGCGACACCGACACGCAGGGCGGCCGCCGACAGATGCATGTCAACGACATCGACACATCGGCCAACGACTTCATAGAGGTATGCCTCGACTATCGCCAAACGGGTGTGGGAGGCTACGACAGCTGGGGTTCGCGTCCCGAGGCATCGTGCACTCTGCGCAGCGACGGCAACTACCGATGGAGTTTCACCATTTTGCCGAGATAACCGATCGGATACAACGAAACCGACCGCCTTACATTGGCGGTCGGTTTCGCATATACCCGCAAATAAACACCGCCGCACCGTTTTTTCGGCCGTTTTTTTTGCAGAACCGAAAAATATTCCTACTTTTGTGCACTCGTTGAGAGTTGCAGCCCGGATGGCGGAATCGGTAGACGCGCTGGTCTCAAACACCAGTAGGTTCACCCCTGTGCCGGTTCGACCCCGGCTCCGGGTACGCAAAAAAAATCGCAGATAGTCAATCGACTCGTCTGCGATTTTTTCATTGCAGGATGCGGAAAAGGACGGGAACGGAACCCGACGAAAGACTACTGAAGTTTCATAACCTCGGTTATGCCAAGTTCGTCGTACATCTTCTGCAACTCGGACTCGGCACGGTCGGAAACGACCAGCAGGCGGTCGGCGACGGCAAGTTCGGTATTTCCGCGGGGAACGAAATATTCGCCCTTGCGGAATATCATAACCACCAACGTGTTGTCGGCTATATCGATGTCGCGCAACGTGTTGCCTTTGCTCAGCATAGCTTCGGTAACCTCTATTTCCGAGAAATTGCTCTTTATGCTGTCGGGAATACCGACTTTGAACAACGGTTCTTTCTCCTCGAACGACAAGCCCAGCCAGTTCGCCATGCCGCTCACGGTGGTGCCTTGCACGAACAATGATATGAGAGTGACCATGAACACCACGTTGAAGATCAGCCGTCCGTTTTCCACCCCGGCCACGATGGGATAGGTGGCGAAGATGATGGGGACGGCACCGCGAAGTCCCACCCACGATATGAAGAGCCGCGCGCGCCCCGTAAACTTACGGAACGGCAGCAAGCAAGCGAACACCGCCAGAGGTCGTGCCACGAGGATGAGAAACACGCCCACGGCGCCGCCCAAAAGCAGTACTTCGGGGTGCATCAACTCATCGGAGTTGACCAGAAGACCTATGGTGAGGAACATGACGATCTGCGCCAGCCACGTGAACCCGTCGAAGAACGACACCAGATTTCCGCGATGAGCCAACTTGTGATTTCCGACCACCAGACCCGTAATATATACCGCCAAATAGCCGTTACCCCACACCAGCGTGGTAAACGCGAACGAGAAGAAGACGAAAGCCAACAGAAGCACCGAATAGAGCGATACGTTGTTCTTGATATTTATCCGATTGATGGTGAGAACCGCCAGACGGCCTATACCGTAACCCAGCGCCGAACCGACAATCATCTGCACCGCAAACTTCATGATGCCGTCGCCCGGCCCCGGTCCCTCGGCCGACGAGGTCACCACCGACACCATGAGGATGGTAAGCATGTAGGCCATCGGGTCGTTACTGCCGCTCTCCAATTCGAGCAAAGGACGCAGATTCTGTTTCAATCCCTGCTTCTTCGTTCTGAGGATGGAGAACACCGACGCCGAATCGGTCGAGGCCATCGTCGAGGCCAGCAACAGAGCGACGGGGAACGACAGCGCCAATCCCACCCACGACGAGAACCAGTAGATGAATCCGCCCGTGACGAATGCGGTTATCGCCACACCCGCCGTGGCGAGTACGACGCCCGGGGCGAGAATGGGTTTTATCGCCGCGAACTTAGTGTCCATACCGCCCGAAAAAAGAATGATACACAGCGCGACCATACCGATGAACTGCGTGATATCGAAAGATTGAAAACTAATGAATTTCAACCCGAAGATCATACCCACCCCGAGGAAAAGCAACAAGGCGGGCGCACCGAAACGATAAGCCACCTTACCTGCCACCACCGCCACGAAGAGCAGCAATGCCCACACCAATAATATATTCTCGCTCATAACTGTTTTTTTATATCTTTAAAAAGGAACCTTCATTGCCCGCGGTTCGCCGTCGGCGGCAGGAATGCGCGAGCCTTGGGCGAGCAGCAGTCCCGCCGTATGGAGCGGCGGCGGACCGCCGACCTCGCATCGCGAGGTCGAAATATTCCGCCCCGTCAGCCTTCGGTACGCGTCCGTCCGCTCACGACCGTCATTTCGCAAATGGGGCGCATCTCCAATTCGACATATTCGAACGCCCTACATGCCGTAAACCCGCTCGCCTCGGACGAATACAGCACGGCCGTCACCGCCGACACGCCGCCCTGCGGAATGGCACGCAAAGCCTCGAAATCGCCCCGACGCACGGCGTCGGCCACCTCGGCGGCCCGCTCCTTGTCGAACTTGAGCTCCTCGCGTCGCAAAAAACATTTGTCGACGCTGTGATACGGGGCCCCGCCGGCACCGCACAGACGCACGACGGTCGCAATCCCGCCCGCGAGCACCGACACGATCCCGAAAAGCACCAAAGCCGACTTCATATCGGCATTCTCGGCCGACCCCGCCGTCAATCCGTTAACAACCAACATGGCCGCACCCGCAACCAATAACAAAAGCGGTACCGCGACCGTTTTACGGCGCTCGATTACGACGCCGTCGGGCAAGGCGCACAACGCCTCGCGCATATCGTATTTAGACATAGTTCAAACTGTTAAATCAAAAATCGTTTCCGTGAAAAATATTTGTGACAATCGACGGCGCATGCGCCGTACGAAGACGGAAACGGCTAAATACGAAGCCGACGCAGAACATGAAGATAATGCTTCGCGCAAAGCGTCGAACGGAAGATATCGAAATCCGATATATGCCTAATACGCCCCGCATGCCTGTCGGCGACCGCGGGAGCGAATATTTTCGTAAGGTCGTGCGATATGCGCCGTACGGCGCCGCGCACCGATACCGAACCTCCGCTTCGCTCGACGGCAATCGGCTCGGAAGCGGGCAGGAGCATGTCGCCGTTCCCGCGGCACACCGTGTCGCGATCGGATTCGGCAACGGCAGCCCGTACTATCGAAGGATTCGCTGCCGTATGCCTGTCGCACGACTGCTCCGACACTTGGCCGACAAGCAGCCAAAGAAGCGTGCAGAGTATGGCGATCAGCATTCGGCGCATGGGTTACTGGGGTAAAAAAGTATATGTTATGGTTCCGCGATGACGCTCAGGAGCCGACATGTCGATATTGAAAAGCGATTCGCGCGCCGCCTGCAATGCCGCCTCGCGCATCAGTTCGTCGCCGCCCGAGACCACCTTGGCCGACAGCACCTCACCGCCGCGATCTATCGTCACCGACACCACGACCTGTCCGCCCGTGTCGCACATGTAGGCGGGCACCACCAATCTGCGCTTGGTACGCACGGGATCCTTGAACTCGAAACGCACCGTCACGCCGCCCTTGACTTTCGAGTCCTGACCGTCGGAGGTCTCGCTTTCGTTGCCGCCGCGCTCGGCATCGAGAATCGACTGCGCCTCGGCCAGTCCCGCCTCGTAAGCCGCGCGGTTGGCGTTCATCCCCGCCACGATGTCCTTCGCCGAAGCGTTCAGCTCCGATGTCTTCGTTCCGCGGTCGTCTTTCAGATCCTCGTTCAGCATGGCGTCGTTCGAAGCGAGGTTGCGCACGGCCGACCAGTCGATGTCCGACGCCTGCTTCTCCGCGATCTCGCGCTCCAGACGCTCCTTTTCGGCCTCGAGCTCATCGAGCGTCTGCAAATCGATGTAAATGCCCTGCTCGTGAGGTTTCGAACCGATTATGATTTTCGATCCGACGAAGACTATGCCCAATACCAGATAGACGATTATCATGACGCTCAGTCCCAGCCGATGGTCGTAGGCCCATTCGCCGGCATCCTGACGTCGGTTGTCGAAAGGCAGGCGCAGACGTTGCCGCCGCGGTTTCTGCGGCGCGCCCGACTGCTTGTCCTCCAATCTGTTCTGCGGTTCGGTATTCGACATATCCACTCTCGGGTAATTGCAAATCTATCGCAAAAGTACGGTTTTTTTACGAAATATTAGTATCTTTGTCCGCATTATTATGTTCACGAATACGAACAACAACAAACTATAACGAAATATGCAGATCAAACAACAGACCCTCGCCGCTCCGATATCGTTCTCGGGCAAAGGGTTACACACCGGAGTACATGTTTCGATGACGGTGAATCCGGCTCCCGAAAACAGCGGAATAGTATTTCGTCGCACCGACCTCGAAAATACGCCGACCGTGCCCGCTCTCTGCGAATATGTCACCGACACCTCGCGCGGAACAACCATAGAAAAGGGCGAAGCCAGAATAAGCACCGTAGAACACATTCTGTCGGCTCTGTGGAGCATGGGCGTGGATAACGCCGTGATCGACATCGATGCCCCCGAGACCCCCATCATGGACGGTTCGGCCCGCGAATACGTGCAGCGCATAACCGAAACGGGACTCGTCGAGCAGAACGCCGACCGCAAATACTACGAGGTTACGGAGAAACAGGTATATACCATTCCCGACAAAGGCGTGGCCATCATCATCTATCCCGACGACGAGTTCACCGTGTCGGTTCACGTCGACTACAACTCCAAGGTGATCGGCAACCAGTACGCCACGCTGGACATGTTTAACGACTATTCGGACAAGATCGCTCCCAGCCGCACGTTCGTGTTCCTGCACGAGTTGGAGCCGCTGCTCAACATGAACCTCATAAAGGGCGGCGATCTGGACAACGCCATCGTGGTGGTGGAGAACCCCGTATCGGATCAACAACTGGAGCACTTGAAAAAGGTGTTCGGCAAAGACGATATCCGCGTGACGGGCGGTTACCTCAACAACCTGCAACTTCGTTCGAGCAACGAACTGGCCTGCCACAAACTGCTCGATCTGCTGGGCGATTTCGCGCTGCTGGGCATGCGCATAAAGGGCCGCGTGTGGGCTTCGCGCCCGGGCCACTTCGCCAACACCGAGTTCATGAAACAACTCATACGCGCCATCCGCCGCGACGGCGAGAAACCCGCGTTCAAATACAATCCAGCCAAACCCGCGTTGCTGGATATCAACCAGGTGCGCAAGCTGCTCCCTCACCGCTATCCGTTCCTGCTGATCGACAAAGTGTTCTATCTCGACAAATCGTCTATCGGCGCCATAAAGAACATCACGGCCAACGAACCTCAGTTCACGGGCCACTTCCCCGAGGAACCCGTCATGCCGGGCGTGCTTCTGGTGGAGGCTATGGCGCAGGCGGGCGGCATCATCGTGCTGGGCGGCGTGGAGCATCCCGAGGAGTACTCGACATACTTCCTGCGCATCGACGGAGTACGTTTCAAACGCAAGGTCGTACCCGGCGACACCGTGCAGATCGAAGCGCACATAATAGAACCAGTGCGTCGAGGCATAGCCACTTTGGCAGGTAAAGTGTTCGTCGGAGGCGTTCTGGCTTGCGAAGCCACGCTCATGGCGCAAATCGTGAGAAACAAAAAATCGGAACAAAGCGAATAATGATAAGCAATTTAGCATACGTGCATCCCGACGCCAAGTTGGGCGCGAACGTGGTCGTGGAACCCTTCGCCTGCATATCGGGCGACGTGGTGATAGGCGACGACTGTTGGATAGGTCCTTCGGCCGTCATACACGACGGAGCGCGCATCGGCAAAGGATGCCGCATACATCCCTGCGCATCGATAGCATGCACTCCGCAGGATCTGAAATTCAAGGGCGAATTCTCGACCGCCGAGATAGGCGACTATAACGACATCCGCGAATATGTGACCATCAGCCGCGGCACCGCATCGCGCGGCAAGACGGTGGTGGGTTCGCACAACCTCATAATGGCCTACGCGCATGTGGCGCACGACTGCGTCGTCGGCGATCACAATGTCATAGTCAACCGCGTATCGCTCGCGGGAGAGGTCGAGGTAGGCGACTGGGCCGTGATAGGAGGACATACCGCCGTGCATCAGTGGGTGCGCATCGGCAGCCACGCCATGATTCAGGGCATGTCGGGCGTATCGAAGGACATTCCGCCCTACATAACCGCGTCGAACGACGACCACTATGCGGGAATAAACAAGATAGGCCTCGCCCGCCGCGGCTTCACACCCGAACGCATAATGGCAATACACGAGGCATGCCGCATTCTGTTCCAGAGCGGACTCAACTACATGGACGCCTGCGACAAGGTGGAGGCGGAACTGCCCGCTTCGCCCGACCGCGACTATCTGCTGGAGTTCATACGCTCGTCGAAACGCGGCTGCATCAAGCAATACACTTCGGTAGCGGATTGACAGCCATTCGGACGGCATATTTTCACAAGGGATAATTTTTCGGAATTATCCCTTGTTTGTCGTCAAGGGCGGCGCAGCCCCGATTCAGGCCAAGCACACAGATCCCCAAACGAGCGCCCGACACCCGAAAACATTCCCGTCATTTTTACGGAATCGAGAAAAAAATGGTTATCTTTACGTCGCATTCGGCTGTCGACAGCGTTCGGAGATCAAACGCGCATTCCGACGCGGCAGACCGATGCGCGGCACCCGCGAGTCGGAATCGTCGCGATAAATCGGTGAGTAAGACATAAATATATCTATGAGCAACACGAAGTACACTCTCAGGGAGGTGACCGACAAGGCCCTCGAACGCGAGTTCATCGATCTGCCCAAGCGGCTCTACAAAGGCAACCGCAACTGGGTATGTCCTTTGGACAACGACATATTGGCGGTATTCGATCCCGCCAAAAACAAACTTTACGCCGACGGCGAAGCGATTCGCTGGATTGCATACGACAAGTCGGGCGAGGTAGTCGGCCGCATCGCGGCATTCTACGACAACGAGCACGCCTACTCTTACGAGCAGCCGACGGGCGGTTGCGGCTTCTTCGAGGCAGTGAACGATCAGGAGCTTGCCGACATGCTTTTCGACGCGGCGCGTCTGTGGCTCGCAAGCCGCGGCATGGAGGCCATGGACGGTCCCGTCAACTTCGGTCCGCGCGATTCGTGGTGGGGTCTTCTGGTAGAGGGCTACGAGTTCCAGCCGCTCTATGCCAACCCCTACAACCCGCCGTATTACAAGGAGTTGTTCAAAAACTACGGGTTCAAGAACTATTTCAACCAGAACACCTATCTGTGGCGCGTTTACGACGACGACATCAACCAGATGATACACGAGCGCGCCAAGCGCCTGATGGCTACCCCCGGATACAGCTTCGCGCATATCGACACCAAGAATCTGGAGCAGGTGGCCGAGGATTTCCGCATAATCTACAACAAGGCGTGGTCGCTCTTTACGGGCGTGAAACCCATGTCCAAGGAGGAGGCGCAGAACATCATGAAGATGTTGCGCCCGATAGTCGATCCCAACATCATATTCTTCGCCTACTTCAACAACGAGCCGATAGGCTTCTTCATCATGGTACCAGATCTCAACCGCATGATAGGCAAATTCAACGGCAAATTGAACCTTTGGAACAAGTTGCGCCTGATGTGGGATCTAAAGGTCCGCAAGAGCTGTGATCGCATCTTCGGCATCATCTTCGCCGTCACCCCCGAATTTCAGGGCAAGGGCGTGGAGTCGGGCATGATACAATACATCTACGAGTCGTACATCCGTACCGACCGCAATCATTACAAAACGGTGGAGTTCGCATGGATAGGCGACTTCAATCCCGTCATGAACCGCATGATACAGACCTACGTATGCGCCACGCGGCATAAGATGCACACCACCTACCGCTATCTTTTCGACCGCACGAAGGAGTTCAAACGCTGTCCGCGTCTGGGTATCAAGCGAGGCGACAAATAGACGAACCTGAAAAACCATAACGAACAAATGAAAACCACAGCATTTACCGAGTATCATATCGCGGCGGGCGCCAAGATGGCCGAGTTCGCGGGATATAACATGCCCATAGAATTTACGGGCATAAACGACGAGCATGCCACCGTACGCGAGAAGGTCGGCGTGTTCGACGTGAGCCACATGGGCGAGATATGGGTCAAGGGCGAACGCGCTCTCGATCTGTTGCAGCACATAACCACCAACGACGTGTCGAAACTCTTCGACGGCAAGGTGCAGTACTCTACCATGCCCAACGGCCGCGGCGGCATCGTCGACGACGTTCTGGTCTACCGTTTCAGCCAGACCAAATACATGCTCTGCGTCAACGCCGCCAACGTCGAGAAGGACTGGCAGCACATCTGCGCCGAGGGCAAGGCTTTCGGCATGGAGGCAGGACGCGAACTGGAAAATGCGTCGGACAACATCGCCCAGCTCGCCATTCAAGGCCCTTTGGCGATGAAGCTCGTGCAGAAGATGTGCCCCGAACCGATAGAAGATATGGTTTACTACACATTCAAGCAGACCAAGGTAGCGGGATGCGACGTGATACTGTCGGCCACGGGCTACACGGGTTCGGGCGGATGCGAGATATACATGTACAACAGCGACGCCGCCACCGTATGGGATGCCATGTGGAAAGCGGGCGAGGAGTTCGGATTGAAAAACATAGGTCTCGGAGCGCGCGACACGCTGCGTCTGGAGAAGGGTTTCGCACTCTACGGCAACGATATCGACGACACCACCTCGCCGCTCGAAGCAGGTTTGGGCTGGGTAACCAAGTTCGCCG
This sequence comes from uncultured Alistipes sp., assembly GCA_958449275.1. GTDB lineage: Bacteria > Bacteroidota > Bacteroidia > Bacteroidales > Rikenellaceae > Alistipes. The sequence continues at coordinate 13,555 of CAUDHE010000065.1, forward strand.
AGGGCAAGGATTTCATCGACCGTGACCTGCTGGCCCGTCAGAAAGCCGAAGGCGTGCAGCGCAAGCTCGTAGGATTCAAGATGATAGACCGCGGCGTGCCGCGTCACGGCTACAAACTGGCGAACCTCGACGGCGAGGAGATCGGCCACGTTACGTCGGGTACCATGTCGCCCATGCTCAAGTGCGGCATAGGTTTGGGATATGTCAAGAGCGAATATGCCGCAGTCGGCACCGTCATCGCCGTGGTTATCCGCGACCGATTGATAAAGGCCGAAGTAGTGAAATATCCGTTCGTGTAACGGTATCAACGCCACATCGTCAATCGGGGCTGTCGACGTGAAAGTCGTACAGCCCCGATTCGTTTCAGGCGACGGGGGCAATAAAAAAACAGCCGTTCGTCTTTCGATGAACAGCCGTCTCGTGTGGAGAATATCGGGCTCGAACCGATGACCTCTTGCATGCCATGCAAACGCTCGAGCCAACTGAGCTAATCCCCCTTGCGGTGCAAATATATGGCAGCAAATCCGTTTTTCCAAAAAAAAGATCGAAAAAAAAATCGCAACGGCAGTTATTTTATGAAAATCCCGCAACATATCATGAATAAAATGCAGTTTGCAGAACTGCGCGGGCCGC